>NZ_URDP01000020.1 GCF_900546705.1 uncultured Oscillibacter sp.
CCATGGCTCAGACCAAGGAGCACATCCTGCTGGCCCGTCAGGTGGGCGTGCCCGCCATCGTCGTGTTCCTGAACAAGTGCGATCAGGTGGACGACGAGGAGCTGCTGGAGCTGGTCGAGATGGAGGTCCGCGAGACCCTGTCCAAGTACGAGTTCCCCGGCGACGATATCCCCATCATCAAGGGCTCCGCTCTGAACGCCCTGACCTGCGAGGGCGGTGTGGACGATCCCGACTTCGCCTGCATCAAGGAGCTGATGGATGCCGTCGACAGCTATATCCCCACTCCTGACCGTAAGGCGGATCAGCCCTTCCTGATGCCCGTCGAGGACGTGTTCACCATCACTGGCCGCGGCACCGTCGCTACCGGCCGTGTGGAGCGCGGTACCATCAAGATGAACGAGGAAGTCGAGATCGTTGGCCTGACCGACGAGAAGAAGAAGACCGTCGTCACCGGCATCGAGATGTTCCGCAAGCTGCTGGACTTTGCTGAGGCTGGCGACAACATCGGCACCCTGCTGCGCGGCGTCGCCAAGACCGACATCGAGCGTGGCCAGGTTCTGTGTAAGCCCGGCTCCATTCACCCCCACACCAAGTTTGTGGGCCAGGTGTACGTTCTGAGCAAGGACGAGGGCGGCCGTCACACCCCCTTCTTTAACAACTACCGTCCTCAGTTCTACTTCCGTACCACCGACGTTACCGGCGTCATCACCCTGCCCGAGGGCACCGAGATGTGCATGCCCGGCGATAACGTCGAGATGAGCGTTGAGCTGATCACCCCCATCGCTATTGAGAAGGGTCTGCGTTTCGCTATCCGTGAGGGCGGCCGTACCGTTGGTTCCGGCGCTGTCACCGAGGTTGAGGAGAAGTAATTTCTCTTTCCATAAAGAGGACTGCTGCTTTGCAGCAGTCCTCTTTTACTTTGCCTGGAGCAGAGGCTCCTGAAAGCCGTCTGCTCCGGCACAGAACAGATCCCCGGCCACCGGCACCCCCTCACAGACATAGAGGTTGGCCTGCACGCCCTCCGGGCGGTCCGGATAATTGGTGACCGAGTAAGTGTAGCGGGCGACCTGCTTTCCGCAGCAATTGCGCAGATCAAAGCCTTGGGAGAGCTGGAGCTCGTTGTAGGATAGATAGGGCTCTTCCAGCTCCTCGGGCAGCAGGAACTGATACGTCTCCAGAGGCTCTTCGGCCACCTCCCAGCCGCAAGTGCGCAGATACTCCACCCGCTGGGCGTTGGTTTCCACCACCGGAGCAGATGTTTCGCTGCCGCCGGACAGGAGCGACGGCAGGCACACAGCCGCGGCCGCCGCCAGAATGATGACGGCTGCTGTGACAGCCAGCTTTTTTTTGGACAAGCGGGTACTCCAAATTAACATATTGATCCCCTCCTGCAATTTCCTATTCATTTTTCCGGACAAATATGATAGGATGAACCACAGAATCCAGAGAAGGAGAGAACGTCATGGCAATGGAACGCCTGGACAAAATCATTGCCTCCACCGGCCGCTGGTCCCGGCGGGAGGTGAAGAGCCTGATCCGTCAGGGAAAGGTGCTGGTGGACGGGGTTCCGCCTCGTTCCGGGGAGGAAAAGGCAGACCCGGAACGGGTCCGGATCTCGGTCAACGGCACAGAGATCGCCTACCGCCGCTATACCTGGGTCATGCTCAACAAACCTGCCGGTTACCTCTCCGCCACGGAGGACGGGCGGGGGAAGACGGTACTGGATCTGCTGCCGCCGGAGCTGCAAAGACAAAAGCTCTTTCCGGTAGGACGGCTGGACAAGGACACGGAGGGACTGCTGCTGCTGACCAACCAGGGGGGCCTTGCCCATGACCTGCTCTCTCCCCGCCACCATGTGGATAAGATTTACTATACCCGGGTGTCCGGGCACCTGACCGAGGAGGACTGCCGGGCTTTTGCCGCCGGAATGACGCTGGACGACGGGCTGGTCTGCCTGCCGGCCGGTCTGGAGATTCTCTCTGCGGGGGAGCGGGAGAGCGAGGCACGTGTGACGCTGCGGGAGGGAAAGTTCCATCAGATCAAGCGAATGCTGGCCCAGTTGGGCAAGCCGGTGGTGTACCTGGAGCGGATCGCTATGGGCAATCTGACATTGGACCCTGAGCTGGCGCGAGGAGAATTTCGGTTTTTAACAGAAAAAGAAGTGGAACTTTTACAAAAAGCTTAAGAAATCGCAAGAGTCATTCAAATCTTCACCAAAAAGCAAGTGACTTTTTTGTCGAAAAGAGAAAAAACATCTTGCGTTCTGGCGAAAATGCCGATATAATGTAGTCATTGACAAAATGCACAAAGATTCCCGGGTGATTTTAGGTGAGGAGGGCAACCATGTCTGGAAGAATTTTTCAAAATGTGGTTTTGCAATTGAAGGAGAACACGGATCGTACAGTGGGTGTGATTGACGCAGAGGGAATCGTCATCGCGTGCAGTGAGCTTTCCATGATCGGCCAGCGCTGGGCGGAACATGTGCCCGTCGTCAACGCCGCCGGCGGCTCCATGGTTACATCCGACGGAAAGACCTTCAAGGCTCTCAACGGCTGGAGCAATCAGTTCGACTATGCGGCGTTCGCCTTCGGCGACAATGAGATCAGCAAGACCGTGTGTGCCATGGCCACTGTGGCCCTCAATGCCGCCAAGGCCTATTACGAGGAAAAGCATGACCGGGGCTCCTTTGTCAAGGATATTATTTCCGACAACATCATGCTGGGTGATATCTATATGCGGGCCAAGGAACTGCGGGTCACGGCGGATGTGCCCCGGGGCGTGTTTGTGGTTCGCTCTTTGAAAAAGGGCGAGTCTGTGCCCACGGATGTGATCCAGACCCTGTTCCCCGACCGGCAGAACGACTTTGTCCTCAGCGTGGGCGAAGGAGACGTGGTGCTGATCCGGCAGATGCCCGAGGGCGCCGGAATCAAGGAACTCAACAAAATCGCCGCCTCCGTGGAAGAGGCGCTGCGGGTGGGTGGTGAGCCTGCCGTGGTGGTGGGCATCGGCACGGTGGCCACCCATCTGCGGGATTTGGCCAAGAGCTACAAGGAGGCCCAGATCGCCATTGAGGTGGGCAAGGTCTTCGATACGGAGAAGTATGTCATCAACTATGAGAACCTGGGCATTGGCCGTCTGATCTATCAGCTGCCCACCACCTTGTGTGAGATGTTCCTTCAGGAAGTGTTCAAGAAGAATCCCATTGATGCTCTGGACAAGGAGACGCTCTTCACGATACATAAGTTCTTTGAAAACAATCTGAACGTCTCTGAGACGGCCCGGAAACTCTTCGTCCACCGCAACACGCTGGTGTACCGGCTGGAGAAGATCAAGAAGCTCACCGGACTGGATCTGCGGGAATTTGACGACGCCATCACGTTCAAGGTGGCGCTGATGGTCAAGAAGTATCTGACCTCCCGGGGGATCGACTCCTGATTGACGCGTGCAGGATTCAGCGTCCCGGCCTTTTGGCCGGGACGTTTTTTCTGCTGCGGGGCAGGCTTTCGGGGGGATGAATGTCTGTCCGGAAAAAGTGCGGAAAAAATCCGATATGTGCCTTGCATTGCAGAATCAACCTGTATATAATGGTGACCTGTAAAGAATTATGTCGACCGCTGGGGAAGGAAGGAACTTTTTCCCGGATGGGGTCGTCTGAACCATATCAAGACCTGCGAGGTGCCAAATGATTCGACTCAAAGACGTGGAAATGGAATATGACAACGGCACGAAGGCCATTCGGGGCATCAGCCTGACCATTGAGGATGGGGAGTTCGTGTTTTTGGTGGGCCCTTCCGGCTCCGGAAAATCCACCATTATCAAGCTGCTGACAGGAGAAGTGGAGCCCTGTGCGGGGCGGATCATGATCAACGGTTTTTCCATCAGCAACATCGCCGACCGGCAGATTCCCCTGATGCGGCGGACGCTGGGCGTGATCTTCCAGGATTTCCGGCTGATTGAAAAAAAGACGGTCTACGACAATCTGGCCTTTGTCATGCGGGCGGTGGGCGCGTCCCCCAAGGAGATCCGTAAGCGCATTCCCTATGTGCTGCAGTTGGTGGGCCTGGAAAACAAGGCCGGCAACTATCCCACGGAGCTCTCCGGCGGCGAGCAGCAGCGTGTGGCCATTGCCCGGGCGCTGGTCAACAACCCGGACACCATCATTGCCGACGAGCCCACCGGCAACCTGGACCCGGAGCGATCTTTGGAGCTGATGGGCCTTTTGGTGAAGATCAACCAGCTGGGAACCACAGTGGTGGTGGTGACCCACGAAAAGGATCTGGTGGACCGGTTTGGAAAGCGTGTCATTACCATCGACTCCGGCCATGTGATCAACGACAGCGTAGGCGGTTATGTGGGAGGGCACATCCATGGCTAAGCACGATTTCCGGTATTTTTTCCACGAGGGCCTGAGCAATATGTTCAGCCACGGCTTCATGTCCTTTGCGGCCATCGGCATCACGGTGGCCTGTCTGCTGATTATGGGGACGTTCACGCTGGTGGCGGTGAACGCCAACGAACTGCTGCGAACCCTGGAACAGGAAAATGAGATCCTGGCCTATGTGGATGACAGCTATACGGAGACCCAGGCCCGGGCTTTGAAGCAGACCCTGGAGGCCATTCCCAACGTGGCCTCCGCCACCTTCATCTCCAAGGAGGAGGCCATGGAGAGCTTTACGGAGCAGTATCCGGACGAGGCGCTGTTCCAGGATCTGGACCCGGAGATCCTCCGGGACCGGTTCGCCATCAAGGTGGTGGATCTGCAGCAGCAGTCCGCCACGGTGGAGCAAGTCAAGGCGGTGGAGGGGATTGCCAAGGTCAATGCCTATGAGGAGATCGCCGGCGGCTTCATCACCGTGCGGAACGTGGCCACCGTGGTGTGTGTGGCACTCATTGCCATCTTGTTCGTGGTGTCGGTGTTCATCATCTCCAACACCATCAAGCTCACTACATTTGACCGGCGGGAGGAGATCGCCATCATGCGCATGGTGGGCGCCACCAACGGCTTTATCCGCTGGCCCTTTGTGTACGAGGGATTCTTGTTCGGGCTGATCGGCGCCGCTGTGGCGTTTTTCCTCCAGTGGGGACTGTACAGCGCCGTGGCTAAGGGCGTGGATACCAACGATACGCTGCAGCTGATCCAGATTATCCCGTTTACCGACATGTGGCTGCCGGTGGCGGCAACCTTTGTGGCAGCAGGTGTGGTGATCGGCGTGGGCGGCAGCTTGTCCGCCATTCGGAAATTCCTGCAGGTGTGAGGTGAAGTCTATGCAAAAAAAGAAACGGGGCTTTGCACAGATCTGCCGGTGTGCACTGACACTGGCGCTGGTGGTGCTGTTTGTGGCGGCTGAGGCGGAGCCCGGCCTGGCGGCAACCTGGTCGGATGTCAATGACCTCAAGTCCGAGGCCAGCAGCCTGGACGCGGAAAAGAAGGAGCTCCAGCAGAAGCTGGATGCCCTGGCAGATGATAAGGCGCAGGCAGTGGAGCGCAAGACACTGCTGGATCAGCAGATCGCCAACACTGCCGCTCAGATCCAGAACGTGGAGGCGCAGATCGCGGAGTATGCATCGCTCATCACCCAGACGGAGGCGGAGCTCCAGGAGGCCCAGGAAAAGGAGGAGGCCCAGTACGAGCTGTTCTGCGGCCGGGTGCGGGCCATGGAGGAGCGGGGAACCATCTCCTACTGGTCGGTTCTGTTCAAGGCCGACAGCTTCACGGACCTTCTGAGCCGACTGGACATCATCAACGAGATTATGGACTCCGACCAGGCGGTGATCGACGAGCTCCAGGCGCTGCAGGCGGAGATCGAGACGAAGATGTCCCAGCTGCAAACCAGCAAGTCTGAGCAGGAGAGCGCCAAGGCCACCCTGGTCAGCAAGAAAAACGAGCTGGATACTCAGCGCCAGGAGGCCAACGCGGTCATCCAGCAGCTCAGCAGCAACGAAAGTGAGACGGAGGCGGCCCTCAGCGACCTGCAGGCCCAGCAGGATGCCCTGTGGGCGGAGGCCCAGCGGCTCAGCGACCAGCTGGTGGCCCAGCAGGCGGCCAGCGGTCAGTCCACCCAGTCCAATCCCGGCGGCTACATCTGGCCGGTGGACAGCCGTTACATCACCTCCACTGTGGGCGGGCGTGCCTCCCCGGGCGGCATCGGCTCCACCAACCACAAGGGTACGGACATCGGCCGGGTGGGCTACACCAGCTCCGTCTACGCATCCAAGGCGGGCACGGTGATCGTCTCCCAGTACTCCAGTTCCTACGGCAACTACGTGGTCATCTCCCACGGCAGCGGCAACACCACGCTGTATGCCCATATGTCCAGCCGGAAGGTGTCGGTGGGAGACTATGTGAACCAGGGCGATGTGATCGGCATCACCGGCTCCACCGGCAACTCCACCGGACCGCACCTCCACTTTGAGGTGACGGAAAACGGCGTGCGGGTCAACCCCCTCAGCGACGGCGCGGAGCCCTGCATGGGCTATCTGACCGGCTATACCCTCTCGGGAAGCGCATAAAAAGCTCCCCTCCCCCGTACCATGAAGGGGGAGGGGATTTTCTATGTTTGGTATGATCCTTTGGAAAGCACCGGGGCGGGGAGCCGCCGTGACCATGTCGGAAAAGCACATTCTGCACGCCCGGTTTTACTGCGCGGAGATTGCCCGGGGACCGCGGACACCGGCGCTGGTGCTCCGCCGCCGGGTAGCACAGGCCGCCAGAAAGTTGAAAAAGGCCGGGGCGCTGCGGGTGGTTCTGCCGGAGGAGTTTTCCTGGCCGGAGCAGCTGCGCCGTGGCGGTGTCCGGCCGGTGTCGCCGCTGCCGCTGGTACGGCGGATGGCAGCGGAGCTGGCGGAGGCGGAGCTGGCCCGGCTGGGAACGGCGCCAGGTGAAGAGCGCCTGGCGGTGGCGGGGGACCGGCTGACCGGAGAGCTGACGTGCACGGTGACGGAACTGGCGCTGCGGCACCGGTATGTGCTGCTGGACATCCCTTACGGCGGGGAGGAACTGTGCCGTCAGCTGCGCCGGGAGTACGGCGTGTCGCTGCTGCTCTGTCCGGGGCAGGAGCAAATGTCCGCAGCGGAGGTGCTGGTGCTATTCGGCCCCCGGCCGGACCTGCCCCAAAAGAATCCGGCGGTGCTGGAGCTTTTTGAGGGAGGGACACTGCGACTGCCGCCGCTGGTGCTGCCTCCGGCCCTGGAGAGCAGGCTGCCGGAGGGGGTCGACCGCCCCCAGATGCTCTGCGCATTGCAGGAGGCGGGGGCGCTCCGCTCCGGACAGGTGACACTGGGAATCCAGTAAAAAACGGACGGGCGGAGGCCCGTCTGTTTTTTGCACTTTTTTATGGAAAAACAATGGAAAAAATCCGGGGAACCCCTGGGGATGCTTGACATTTTCCTGACCAAACACTATAATATTACCCTATGATATGATCGACATGGTGTGTTCGGACAGCAAAATACCGCCATGGAAAGCCGATAAAATTACAGGAAAGGATCATGCACGTATGGAAAAAGAATATAAGATGAGTGCGGCCCGCGCACAGGAGCTGCAGGAGGAACTCAACTACCTGAAGACCACCCGCTCCGATGAGGTGGCTGAGCAGATCAAGGTCGCCCGTGGTTTCGGCGATCTGAGCGAAAACAGCGAGTACGATGAGGCCAAGAACGAACAGGGCAAGCTCTATTCCCGCATTGCCGAGCTGGAGGAGATCCTGCAGCATGTGGTCATTGTGGACGAGTCCAACGCCCCCACCAACGTGGTGACCATCGGCTGCAAGGTCACGGTGGCTGACGCCTCCGGCAAGGAGATGCCTGCCTACAAGATCGTGGGCTCCCAGGAGGCCGATCCCATGCACGGTGTAATCTCCGAGGAATCCCCCTTCGGTAAGGCGCTGCTGGGCGCCAAGGAGGGCGATACCGTCTCCGTGGAGGCCCCCAAGGGCGTCATCCAGTATACCGTACGCAAGATCGAGCGATAAGGAGTGGCATTGTATGTCTGAACAAAAGAACAATTCCCAGCCGGAGCTGGATCTGAGCCAGCAGCGGCTGGTACGCCGTCAGAAGCTGGCGGAGCTGCAGGCCCAGGGTCAGGACCCCTTCCAGCAGACCCGGTTTGACTGGGACCATACTTCTGCCCAGATCAAGGAGAACTTTGACGCCCTGGAGGGCAAGGCTGTGAAGGTGGCCGGCCGCCTCATGAGCAAGCGGGGCATGGGCAAGGTCAGCTTCTGCGACCTGCAGGACCGGGATGGCCGCATCCAGCTCTATGCCCGTCAGGACGAAATGGATGAGGAAGTGTACAAAAAGTTCAAGAAATTCGACATCGGCGACATCGTGGGCGTGGACGGCGAGGTGTTCCGCACCCAGCGGGGCGAGATGAGCGTCCGGGCCAAGGACATCGTCCTGCTCTCCAAGTCCCTGCTGCCCCTGCCGGAGAAGTTCCACGGCCTCCAGGACCGGGAGCTGCGTTACCGCCAGCGGTATGTGGATTTGATCGTCAACCCCGACGTCAAGCGCAACTTTGTCATCCGCTCCAAGTTCATCAAGCACATCCGGGACTTCTTGGATGGTCGGGGCTATATGGAAGTGGAGACGCCGGTACTCAACACCATCTCCGGCGGCGCCACCGCCCGGCCTTTCATCACCCACCACAACACCCTGGACATCGACATGTATATGCGCATCGCCACGGAGCTGCCCCTCAAGCGGCTGATCGTGGGCGGACTGGACCGGGTGTATGAGATCGGCCGTATCTTCCGCAACGAGGGCATGGACCCCAAGCACAACCCGGAGTTCACCTCCGTGGAGCTCTATCAGGCCTATGCGGATTTCAACGATATGATGGACCTCTTTGAGGAGCTGCTCTCCTCCGCTGCCAAGAATATCCTGGGCTCTTACCAGGTGGAGTGGCAGGGCGAGCAGATCGACCTGACGCCCGGCTGGTCCCGGATGACCATGGCCGATGCCGTCAAGGAGTATGTGGGCATCGACTTTATGGCCATCGACAGCGACGAGGACGCCTGGGCAGCTGCCAGGGCGGCCGGCGTGGTGCTGCCGGAGGGCAAGGAGGCTACCTGGGGCAACGCCCTGTATGAGAGCTTTGACCAGAAGGTGGAGGAGAAGCTGGTACAGCCTACCTTCATCACAATGCACCCGGTGGATGTTTCTCCCCTGGCCAAACGCAGCCCCAAGGACCCCCGGCTTACCGAGCGGTTTGAGCTGTTTATCTGCCGCAGTGAGATGGGCAATGCCTTCTCCGAACTCAACGACCCCATCGACCAGAAGCAGCGCTTCCAGAAAGAAGTGGAGGCCCGGGCCAAGGGCGACAGCGAGGCCGGCATGATGGACGACGACTATATCAACGCTCTGGAGTACGGTTTGCCTCCCACGGGCGGTCTGGGCATTGGAGTTGACCGGTGCGTCATGCTCCTGACCAATTCCGATACCATCCGGGACGTTATCCTGTTCCCCACCATGAAGCCGCTGGACAAGCCCGAGAACGCCAAGAAGGGAACCGCTCCGGCCCAGGCTCCTGTGGAGAAGATCGACTTTTCCAAGGTGGAGATCGAGCCGCTGTTCCAGGAGTTCGTGGACTTTGAGACCTTCTCCAAGTCCGATTTCCGCGCTGTGAAGGTGAAGTCCTGCGAGGCCGTGAAAAAGAGCAAGAAGCTCTTGAAGTTTGTCCTGGACGACGGTACCGGCACCGACCGGGTGATCCTCAGCGGCATCCATGAGTACTATGAGCCGGAGGAACTGGTGGGCAAGACCTGCATCGCCATCACCAACCTGCCCCCCCGGCCCATGATGGGCATCGACTCCTGCGGCATGCTGATTTCCGCCGTCCACCACGAGGAGGGCACGGAGAAGCTCCATCTTCTGATGGTGGATGACCATATCCCGGCGGGCGCCAAGCTCTACTGAGCGCTGCCTGCGGACTGCGATTTGCAGAATACGAGAATAAAATCCCCCATGCCCTGCGGCATGGGGGATTTTTTCGTTGTCAGAAATGCGGCAATCAGGTATACTGAATCAAACCGACGTACCCGCGTGCAGTGGGGTACGGATCAAGACCACGGGCAGGTGAACCATATGGAACAACACAGTGAGACGAAAATCATTCACACCACCGGCCGCAACAACTGCGGCGGCCGGTGCATCATCCACGCCCATGTGCGGGATGGAAAAATCGAAAAGCTGACCACGGACACGCCCCAGGCGGCAGGGGATGACGTACCCCTGTGCGCCTGTGTCCGGGGATTGAACTATCACAAGACCTTTTTGGGCCCGGACCGGCTCCGCTACCCCATGAAGCGGGTAGGCCGGCGGGGAGAGGGGAAATTCCAGCGCATCAGTTGGGAGGAGGCCACGGACCTGATCGCCCGGGAATGGGTGCGCATCCGGGATACCTACGGCCCCGGCTCCCGCTATGTGAATTACGCCACCGGCATCAGCGCCGCCATCAGCGGAGGCAGCCTGGCCAAGCGGCTTTTGAAGCTGGACGGCGGATACCTGGGCTACTACAACAGCTATTCCACCGCCTGTATCCGCAAGGCCACCGACCTGATGTACGGTACCTGCGAGACGGGCAACAGCCTCAGCGACTGGCTCAGCAGCAACCTCATCATCCTCTGGGGCCACAACCCGGCGGAGACGAAGTTTGACAGTGAGACTATGTACTACCTGCGCCGGGCCAGGAAGAAGGGCATCCCCATCATCGTGGTGGACCCCCGCCGCAACGACACGGCGGAGCAGCTTGGGGCCGAGTGGATTCCCCTGCGGCCCGCCACGGACGCGGCGCTGCTGGACGCCATGGCCTACGTGATCGTGGAGGAGGGCTTGCAGGACCAGGACTTCCTGGACCGCTGCTGCCTGGGCTTTGACAAGGCCCATATGCCCGAGGGGGTGGACCCGTCGGAGTGTGTGCTTTCTTACCTCACCGGCGAGAAAGACGGCGTGGCAAAAACGCCGGAATGGGCCCAGGACATCACCGGCGTTCCGGCTGAAACGATCCGCTCCCTGGCCATCCGTTATGCCACCGCCCGGCCTGCGGCGCTGGTGCAGGGCTTCGGCGCTCAGCGCCACGCCTACGGCGAGCAGGGAGCCCGGGGCGGCATTTTGCTGGCCTGCATGACCGGCAATGTGGGTGTCTCCGGCGGCTGGGCCTGCGGCAGCGGCCTTTGCACCCAGCACCCCTGGGTGGATATGCCGGAGGTACCAAACCCCTATCCCATGCAGATTCCCACGTACCTCTGGACGGAGGCGGTGGTGCGGGGCCACGAGCTGACGGCTCTGGACGGCGTCACCGGCGGTGCACAGCTTGCAAGCGACGTCAAGATGATCTTGAACCTTGCGGGCAACTGCCTCATTAACCAGCACGGGGACATCAACCGCACGGCGGAAATTCTGCGGGATACCTCCAAGTGCGAGTTCATCGTGTGCAGCGACCTCTTTATGACGGCCAGCGCCAAGTTTGCCGACGTGCTGCTGCCGGGCGTCTCCATGTTCGAGGCGGAGAACATCACCCAGCCCTGGCAGTACGGGGACTTTGTGGGCTTCAATAACCAAGTCATCGAGCCGCTGTACGAGGGTCGGTTCGAGTACGACTGGCTCAGTGAGGTGGCGGAGAAGATCGGCCTGGGGCCCCAGTTCACGGAAGGCCGCACCCTGGGCCAGTGGCTGGAGTGGTGCTATGAGGATCTCCGGCACAAGGAGCCGGAGCTGCCGGACTATGAGACGTTCAAAAAAGCGGGGATTTACCGCTACCAAAATACCCCGGTGCGCATCGCCTTTGCCGACCAGCGGCGGGACATCGCCCATCACCCGTTTCCCACCCCCAGCGGCAAGGTGGAGCTGTTCTCCCCGGAGATCTATCGCACAAAGTTCCGGGACTTCATGCCCGCCATTCCCCGATATGTGGACCCGCCGGAGGGACCCAACGACCCCCTGCGGGAAAAATACCCTCTCCAGCTCATCGGATGGCACACCAAGCGCCGCTGCCACTCCATCCACGACAACAATCAGGCGATGCACGCCATCGATCCCCAGGCCCTGTGGATGAATCCGGCGGACGCCCGGGCCCGGGGCATCACCGAGGGACAGCAGGTGCTCATCTGGAACGACCGGGGCCGGGTGCAGATCGGCGCCCACCTGACGGACCGGATCATGCCCGGCGTGGTGGCCCTCTCTCAGGGGGCCTGGTATGCGCCCGATGAAAACGGCACGGACCACGGCGGGTGCATCAACGTGCTCACCTCTCTGCGTCCCACTCCCTACGCCCGGGGCAACGGCCAGCACACCAATCTGGTGGAAGTGCGCCTGGCCGGAGAGCCGTGAAGGCGGCGCCATGGCGGAGGTCTATGTATTTGCCGCCTGGTCCGGCACGGGAAAGACGGCGTATCTGGAGCGGCTTATTCCATACCTGAACCAATTGGGTCTGACGGCGGCGGTGGTAAAGCACGATGTCCACGGCCTTGCCCTGGATCGCCCCGGCAAGGACTCCCACCGACTCTTTGCTGCGGGGGCGGAGGCCACGGCGGTGGTATGCGGCGGGGAAGTGCTGCTGCACCGCCGTGCCGAACCCTCGCTGGAGGAGGTGCTGGCGCTGCTTCCTCCCACGGACCTGGTGCTGGTGGAGGGATTCAAGTCATCCCACTACCCGAAGATCGCCGTCTGCCGCGCCGCTTCTGGAAAGCCCCTGGCAGCGCCGGAGGAGTGCCTGGCGGTGGTGACGGACACGGCGCTGGACGTGCCCTGCCCCCAGTTCCCCCTGGACAAGCCGGAGGTCCTGGCAGCCTTTCTGGCGGCCCGGCATGGCGGCGGATGAACGTCGAAACATACAAAATATGCAAAAAAGAAAATACCCCATCGGGGTATTTTCTTTTTTTGCTCCCGGAGCCTTGACATATACCCTATGGGGGTATATAATGCGGCACAGAAAGCGAGGGATCAGCCATGGAGACTTGCGGCTGTCACAGAACGAAAGAACGGTCGGAGGAGGAGTACAAGCGGCTCATCCACCGGCTTAACCGGATCGAGGGCCAGATCCGGGGCATCCGGGGCATGGTGGAAAAAAGCGCCTACTGCCCGGATATCCTGGCCCAGGTGGCCGCGGCCAACGCGGCCCTCAACGCCTTCAGCAAGGAGCTGCTGGCAAACCACATCAAAACCTGCGTGGCCCAGGATATCCGCGCAGGGAAGGATGAGACCATTGACGAGCTGCTGGTGACGCTGCGCAAGCTGATGAAGTGAGCGGCGCACCGCACAGGAGGAAACTATGGAACAATATCAGGTCACGGGCATGAGCTGCGCCGCGTGCAGCGCCCGTGTGGAAAAAGCGGTATCGAAGGTGCCGGGGGTCACGGGGTGCTCCGTGAGTCTTTTGACCAACTCCATGGGCGTGGAGGGCAGCGCCGACCCGGCGGCGGTCATTGCCGCCGTGGAGCAGGCGGGCTACGGTGCCGCAGTCAAGGGCGCGGCGCAGACAGCGCCGTCTCCGGCGGCCCAGGAGGAGGCTCTGGCAGACCATGAGACGCCCCGATTGAAGCGGCGGCTTCTGGCGTCCCTTGGGTTTTTGCTGGTGCTCATGTATCTTTCCATGGGGCACACCATGTGGGGCTGGCCCCTGCCGTCCTTTTTCGAGGGCAACCCGGCGGCCTTGGGCATCACCCAGCTGCTGCTGACGACGGTGATTATGGTCATCAACCAGCGGTTTTTCATCAGCGGCTTCCGGGGGCTTTTGCACCGCTCGCCCAATATGGATACACTGGTGGCGCTGGGGTCCGGGGCATCCTTTGTGTACAGCGTGTACGCCCTGTTCGCCCTGACTGCGGCGCAGGCCCGGGGAGACAGCGCTGCCGCCATGGGATATCTCCACGAGTTCTACTTTGAGTCGGCGGCTATGATCCTTACCCTCATCACCGTAGGCAAGATGCTGGAGGCCCGGTCCAAGGGCAAGACCACCGATGCCCTCAAGGGACTCATGAAGCTCTCGCCCAAGACGGCCACGGTGGTACGGGACGGAGCGGAGCAAACCGTCCCTGTGGCCCAGGTTCGCCGGGGCGACGTGTTTTTGGTGCGGCCCGGGGAGAGCGTCCCCGTGGACGGTGTGGTGCTGGAGGGCGAGAGCGCCGTGGATGAGTCCGCTCTGACCGGGGAGAGCATCCCCGTGGATAAAGCTGCCGGGGACAGCGTGTCCGCTGCCACGGTGAACCGGTCCGGGTTCCTCCGGTGCGAGGCCACCCGGGTGGGGGAGGACACCACTCTGGCCCAGATCATCCGCATGGTCAGCGACGCGGCGGCCACCAAGGCTCCCATCGCCAAGATAGCCGACCGGGTGTCCGGCGTATTCGTGCCGGTGGTCATGGCTATTGCCGCCATTACCACAGTGGTGTGGCTGCTGGCCGGGCAGAGCGTGGGCTTTGCCCTGGCACGGGGCATCTCCGTGCTGGTGATCTCCTGTCCCTGCGCCCTGGGCCTTGCCACGCCGGTGGCCATCATGGTGGGCAGCGGCATGGGCGCCAAGAACGGCATCCTCTTCAAGACAGCCGTCTCCCTGGAGGAGATGGGCAAGGTGAACATCGTGGCCCTGGACAAGACCGGAACCATCACCAGCGGACAGCCTGCGGTGACGGACCTGATCCCGGCGGAGGGCGTCACGGAGGAAGAACTGCTGAGGCTGGCCTATGCCCTGGAACAGTACAGCGAGCATCCGCTGGCCCGGGCCATTTTGCAGGCGGCCCAGGAGCGGAAGCTGCCGCCGGAGCCGGTGACAGAGTTCCAGGCCCTGCCCGGCAACGGCCTGACGGCCCGGCAGGACGGCGCGGTGCTCTGGGGCGGAAGCGTGGATTTCATCGGCGGGCGAACGGCCCTGCCGGAGCAGATGAAACGCGCGGCGGAGCGCCTGGCAACGGAGGGCAAGACGCCCCTGGTGTTTACCCGGGATGAAAAACTGCTGGGCATCATCGCCGTGGCGGATGTCATCAAGCCCGACAGCCCCGATGCCATCCGGCAGCTTCGGAACATGGGCGTGCGGGTGGTCATGCTCACCGGCGACAACCAGCGTACCGCCCGGGCCATCGGCGCCCAGGCGGGCGTGGACGAGGTGGTGGCCGGCGTGCTGCCCGACGGCAAGGAGCAGGTGATCCGCCAGCTGCAGCGCCAGGGGAAGGTGGCCATGGTGGGCGACGGCATCAACGACGCCCCGGCCCTGACCCGGGCCGACATGGGCGTCGCCATCGGTGCCGGTGCGGACGTGGCGGTGGACGCGGCAGATGTGGTACTGGTGAAAAACCGCCTGAGCGATGTGCCGGCGGCCATCCGCCTGAGCCGGGCCACCCTCCACAACATTCACGAAAACCTGTTCTGGGCGTTTTTCTATAATGTGATCGGCATTCCTCTGGCGGCGGGGGTCTGGATCCCGCTGCTGGGCTGGCAGCTCAACCCCATGTTCGGGGCGGCGGCCATGAGTCTTTCCAGTTTCTGCGTGGTGACCAACGCGCTGCGTCTGAACTTCTTTGATGTGCACAGCACGAGGCGCGATCATAAAATCAGACAAAAAAAGGAGAAAAAAACCATGGAAAAGACAATGAAAATTGAAGGCATGATGTGCGGACACTGCGAGGCCCGGGTGAAAAAGAGCCTGGAGGCCGTGCCCGGCGTGGAGGAGGCCGTGGTGAGCCACGAGCAGGGAACCGCCGTGGTGCGCCTGAGCGCTCCGGTGGCCGACGATGCCCTCCGCACGGCAGTGGAGGCCCAGGACTACAAGGTGGTCTCCATCGCGTAAGTCCGACTGCAGAAGGGAGCCGCTTGGCGCGGCTCCCTTTACTTTTTCCGCTGGGGCGATGGATGCGGCGGCAAAAAAACGGGATTTTCCAGGCACCGGAGGGGAAAAAGGGGGAAAACCATGGCTTGACAAGCCGGTTGGATACCTTTATGATAAAGAACACATACCAAGATAGAGGGGGACACTGTCTCCCTATTTTCCATGGAAAGGAGTCAGTGGAAATGGAGATCATTACCAGCCGCAGCAATGGGCTGTGTACGCATCTGCGGAAGCTCTCCGCCTCCGGCTCCTATCGCCGCAGGTGCGGAGAGTTTCTTTGCGACAGCCCCAAGCTGCTGGAAGAGGCGCTGGTGCACCACGGACGAGTGCGCACGGTGGTGTACACGGAGGGGACGGCGCTGCCGCCGCTGCCGGAGGGAGTCCGGCTGGTACAGGTGCCTGCGGATGTGATGGCTTCCGTCTCTCCGGCCCAGACGCCCCAGGGGGTGCTGTCTGTGTGCGCCATGGCGCCCCAGACGGTGCCTGCCAAGCTGGAGGGGGCGGTCTACGTGGTGCTGGATGGAGTACAGGACCCCGGCAACGTGGGCACCATCCTCCGCACGGCGGACGCGTTGGGCGCCGACGGCGTCTTTTTGCTCCGCGGCTGCGCGGATCTCTATAACCCAAAGACCGTCCGGGCCACCATGGGGGCCCTGTTCCGTATTCCGGCGTGGACCTGTGAGCCGGAGGACCTGCGTGCCCTGCTGGACGCAAGCGGCATCCCCCTCTACGGCGCCGCGCTGCGCCGGGATACGGTGGACGCCCGGACGGTGGACTACCGCCGGTGTGCGCTGGCCATCGGCAGCGAGGGCCGGGGCCTTTCCGAGACAATGCTCTCCCTTTGTGACCGGACCATCCGCATCCCCATGCGGGAGCGGTGCGAATCCCTCAACGCCGCCGCCGCGGCCACGGTCTTGCTGTGGGAAGCGGCCCGGGAGCGGTGAGAGGAGGCGGGGACGTGCTCAAATACTGGCTGTGGCTTTGCACGCTGCCGGGACTGCGCAATCAGACCCGGCTGGCGCTGGTGCGCCACTTCGGGTCCCCGGAGGCAGTGTTCTACGCCGACCGGGAGGAAATCCTCCTGACGGAGGGAATCACCCTGGAACAGGCCGACTGCCTGAAAGACCGGAACCTTACCCGGGCCGAACGGGTGCTGGGCCGGTGCGAGGAGCTTGGAATCACGCTGCTGACCATTCAGGATGCGGCCTATCCCAGGCGGCTTTACAATATTTACGATCCGCCGTGCCTGCTCTATGTGCGGGGACGGCTGCATGCTTTTGACGAGGAGGCGGTGATTGCCGTAGTGGGAACCCGCTCCTGCACGCCCTACGGGATTTCCTGCGCCGAAAAGCTGGGCTGCGGTCTGGGGCAGGGCGGTGCCGTGGTGGTCAGCGGTCTTGCAGCAGGCATTGACAGCGCCGCATTGCGGGGCGCGCTCCGTGCCGGCGGACGGGTGGCGGCTGTTCTGGGAAACGGGCTGGATGTGGTCTATCCCAAGGAAAACCGCTACCTCTACGAGGATGTGGCCGCCGCCGGGTGCCTGCTGAGCGAATACCCCCCGGGAACCCGGCCCATCGGCAGCCACTTTCCCCACCGCAACCGGATTCTCTCCGGACTGGCGCTTGCCACGCTGGTGGTGGAGGCACCGGTCCGCAGCGGCGCACTGATCACCGCCGGGACTGCGCTGGAGCAGGGACGGGATGTGCTTGCCGTCCCGGGCCCCATCGACGCGCCGGCCAGCGCCGGATGCAACCAGCTCATCCGCGAGGGTGCGGGACTGGTGAGCGACGCGTGGGACATCCTGCGGGAATATGAGGGGCGCTTCCCGGAAAAGCTCCATCCGTGTGAGCCGGACGGGCGGCCCCAGGCAGTGGGATACCAGGCCCGTCAGCAGACGCCGGAAAAACCGGCGCCGCCGCCCACTGTGCGCGCCGCGGACCGGAATCTGACGGACGACCATACGGCGCTGCTGCGGACGCTGGGAGACAGCGAGCCCATGCTGGTGGATGACCTGATCGAGCAGACGGGCCTTCCCACCCGGCGGGTGCTCTCGGCCCTGACCATGCTGGAAATTGAAAACCTGGTGGAACAGCACAGCGGGAAACGCTATACCCGCACCGTGACACTGATTGAATAAATCGGCAAAAAATATGCGCCCTGCGGGGCGCCTGGAGGTAAATATGGCAGAATACAGCCTGGTCATCGTGGAGTCTCCCGCGAAGGCCAAGACCATTGGAAAGTACCTGGGCAAGGACTTTGAGGTAAAGGCCTGCATGGGCCACCTGCGGGATCTGCCCAAAAGCACCCTGGGGGTGGATTTGGAGCACGACTTTGAGCCGGTCTACAAGCCTATCAAGGGAAAAGAGGATATTATCAGCGATTTGAAGAAGGCGGCCAAGGGCGCCAAGATGGTCTACCTCGCAACCGACCCGGACCGGGAGGGAGAGGCCATTTCCTGGCATTTGAAGCAGCTTTTGAATCTGCCCGACGACAAGACCCGCCGGGTGACCTTCAACGAGATCACCAAAAAGGTGGTCCAGGAGAGCATCCGCCAGCCCCGGGGTATCGACCAGGATCTGGTGGACGCCCAGCAGGCTCGCCGCATTCTGGACCGGATCGTGGGTTATGAGCTCAGCCCTCTGCTGTGGAAAAAGATCCGTCGGGGCCTCTCCGCCGGGCGGGTGCAGTCTGTTGCCACCCGCATGGTGGATGACCGGGACCGGGAGATCGAGTCCTTCCAGCCGGAGGAGTATTGGACGCTGGACGCCAATCTCACCGGCAGCGATGTCAAGAAGATCCCCTTTGCCGCCCGGTACCACGGAAAGAACGGAAAGAAGGCGGAGCTCAAGTCCGAGGCGGAAGTGGACGCCGTGGTTCATGAGACGGAGAACCTTCCCTTTACGGTCAAGTCCGTCAAGCGTGCGGATAAGCAGCGCTCCCCCTCTCCTCCCTTCACCACCTCCACCATGCAGCAGGAGGCGTCCCGGAAGCTGTCCATGACGCCCCGGCGCACCATGGCCATTGCCCAGCAGCTCTACGAGGGCGTGGACATCGAAGGTGAGGGCACGGTGGGCCTTATTACCTATATGAGAACGGACTCCCTGCGGATTTCCGAGGAGGCCATGGCCGCCGCCAAGGAATTCATTGTGGGACGTTACGGCAAGGAGTACTATCCTGCCCGTCCCAACCACTACAAGGCCAAGGCCAGCGCCCAGGACGCCCACGAGGCCATCCGTCCCAGCAATGTGAACTGGACGCCGGAGATGCTGAAAAAGGATCTGACCGGCGAGCAGTACCGGCTCTACCGGCTGGTTTGGAGCCGGTTTGTGGCCTGCCAGATGGCCAACGCCGTCTATGACAGCGTCTCCGTGGACATCGAGGCGGGGGCCCACAGCTTCCGCACCAGCTCCTCCAGCCTGAAGTTCTCCGGCTACACCGCGGTGTACGAAGAGGGCCGGGACGAGGAGAAGGAGGAAAAGGAGTCTCCTCTGCCTGCCCTGCAGGAGGGGGAGGTGCTGGAGCTCAAGAATTTCAGCCGGGACCAGCATTTCACCCAGCCTCCTGCCCACTATACCGACGCCACGTTAATCCGCGCCATGGAGGAGCAGGGCATCGGCCGTCCCTCCACCTACGCGCCCACTGTGTCCACCATTCTGGATCGGGAGTACGTCATCAAGGAGGGCAAGTACCTGCACATCACCAACCTGGGCCGGGTGGTCACGGCGCTGATGAAGGAGAAATTCCGGGACATTGCCGACCTTCAGTTCACGGCCCATATGGAGCAAAAGCTGGATTCGGTGGAGGAGGGAACCACCCCCTGGAAGGACGTGCTGCGGGAGTTTTACGGGGATTTTGACAGGGATCTCAAGCAGGCGGAAAAGGATCTGGAGGGAACCCGCATCAAGGTGCCCGACGAGGTCAGTGAGGAGATCTGCCCCGAGTGCGGACGCAATCTGGTGGTCAAGTCCGGCCGGTTCGGCCGCTTTTTGGCCTGCCCGGGTTACCCTGAGTGCAGCTTTACCATGCCGCTGGTGGTGGAGATGCCCGGTCGCTGCCCCAAGTGCGGCGGGCGCATCATGAAGCGCACGGGCACCAGCAAAAAGACCAACAAGCAGTATACCTACTACTGCTGCGAGCATGTGGGCAGCAAGGACGAGGCTAACCGCTGTGACTTCATGACCTGGGACGTGCCGGTGAAGGACGACTGCCCCGTGTGCGGACAGACCATGTTCAAAAAGGCGGGCCGGGGCTTCAAAAAGCCCTTCTGCATCAACCCCAACTGCCCCAACTTCCTGCCGGAGGACAAGCGTGGCTATCCCCGGAAAAAGACGGAGACGGCGGATGCCGAGGCGGAGACTGCGCCGGAGAGCGGGGAAGCTGCTGAGGCGAAGAAGCCTGCGGCAAAGAAATCCGCAGCAAAGGCCACGGCTGCCGGGTCCGCCGCGGGAAAGACCGCTTCTGCGGCGAAAAAAACTGCCGAAAAGAAGACCGCTGCAAAAAAGACAACCGCAAAAAAGACAGGGGCCAAGGCGGTGAAAACGGCCAAGACCAAGAAGGCCGCAGAGAAAGCAGCGGAAGAGGCATAAGGCGCTTTGCGCTTTTGGAATCTGACAAAGGAGAAAATCTATGAATGTAACCGTCATCGGCGCGGGTCTGGCCGGCAGTGAGTGCGCCTGGCAGCTGGCCCAGCGGGGCGTTCAGGTAACCCTGCGGGAGATGAAGCCGGAGAAAAAAACCCCGGCCCACGTCACGGAGGACTTTGCGGAGCTTTGCTGCTCCAACTCGCTGCGCAGCGATCAGCTGGAAAACGCCGTGGGACTTTTAAAAGAGGAAATGCGGCGGCTGGGAAGCCTGATCCTCTCCTGCGCCGACGCCACCCGGGTGGAGGCCGGCGGCGCACTGGCGGTGGACCGCCACGGCTTTGCCGCTTTGGTGACGGAGAAGATCAAAAGCCATCCCAATATCACGGTGGTTCCCGGTGAGGTGACGGACATCCCGGAGGGGGAGGTGGTCATCGCCTCCGGCCCCCTGACGTCCGACGCCCTGGCGGAGCGTCTCCAGGCCCTGCTTGGCGCGGAGAGCGATCTGCACTTTTTCGACGCGGCGGCGCCGCTGGTGTCCGCCGAGAGCGTGGATATGGACAAGGCCTGGATGGGCTCGCGGTACGACCGGGGCACGGCGGACTATGTGAACTGCCCCATGACGGAGGAAGAGTACGACGCGTTCTGGCAGGCATTGACCACCGCCCAGGAGGCGGAGGTCCACGGCTTTGAGGACAAAATGGTCTTCGAGGGCTGCATGCCGGTGGAGGTCATGGCCCGGCGGGGGCACGACACCCTCTGCTACGGCCCCCTCAAGCCCCGGGGACTCAAAGATCCCCGCACGGGGAAGGAACCCTACGCAGTGGTGCAGCTGCGGCGGGACAACGCCGACGGCACCGTCTATAACCTGGTGGGCTTCCAGACCCACCTGCGTTTCCCGGAGCAGCGGCGGGTATTTTCCATGATCCCTGCCCTCCACGACGCGGAGTTCCTCCGTTACGGCGTCATGCACCGCAACACCTTCCTCAACTCTCCCCGGCTGCTGGACCGGTACTACCGGCTGAAAAAGGAGCCGCGGATTTCGTTTGCCGGGCAGATGACCGGTGTGGAGGGCTATGTGGAGTCTGCGGCTTCCGGTTTTCTGGTAGGCGTGGAGACCGCCCGCCGGCTTTTGGGACAGCCGGCAGTGGACTTCCCCCAGGAGACGGCCATCGGCGCCCTGGGACTGTACATCTCCAACCAGTCCGTCACCGCCTTCCAGCCCATGAACATCAACTTCGGCATTATGCCGCCTCTGGGCTACAAGGTCAAGGGCAAGCGCAATAAGAACGCTGCGCTGTCCCAGCGGTCCCTGGACATTATCGATCAACTGAAAGAGGAGGTTCTGCCATGAAGATCATTGTGGACGCCATGGGCGGCGACAACGCCCCCCTTGCTCCGGTCCAGGGCGCGCTGGAGGCGCACCGGGCCTGCGGCGTGGACATTTTGCTGGTGGGCCGGGCGGCGGAGGTGCTGCGGGCTCTGGAGCAGTGCGGCGAGAAAACGCTGCCGGCCGGCGTGGAGATCCGGGACGCCAGCGAGGTGGTGGAGATCGCGGACGATCCTGCCACGGCTTTCAAAATGAAAAAGGACTCCTCCCTGACCGTGGGACTGAATCTTTTGAAAGAGGGCAGCGGGGACGCGTTTGTCTCCGCCGGCTCCACCGGTGCCTTACTGGCAGGTGCCACGCTGCTGGTCAAACGGATCAAGGGCATCCGCCGGGCGGCCCTGGGCCCCAGCCTTCCGGTGCTGGGGGGACAGGCCACCTTGTGCGACTGCGGTGCCAACGCCGAGTGCACACCGGAGTACCTGCTGCAATTTGCCTTCCTGGGCAGCTTCTACGCCAAGAAGGTGCGGGGCATCGCCTCTCCCCGGGTGGGCCTTTTGAACATCGGCGCCGAGGAGGAAAAGGGTGATACCCTCCGCCACGAGACCTTTGCCCTGCTGCAAAAAGCCCAGGAGGAGGGCCGCATCAACTTCATCGGCAACATCGAGGCCAACGACGTGATGCTGGGCGGCGCCGACGTGGTGGTCTCCGACGGCTTCACCGGCAACGTGATGCTCAAGACCCTGGAGGGCACGGCAAAGTTTTTGCTCAAGGAGCTCAAGGGCGTGTTTCTGACCAGCACCAAGACCAAGCTGGCCGCTGCCATGGTGAGAGGAGAGCTGGGTGCCCTCAAGCGGCAGGCAGACCCGGGCGAGGTGGGCGGCACGCCGTTTCTGGGCATTTCCAAGCCGGTCATCAAGGCCCATGGCGGCTCGGATGCCACAGCCATCAAAAACGCCGTGCTGCGGGCCAAGGAGTACGCGGAGAGCGGCTTCATCCAGGAGATCGAGGCAAATATCGATTATATGCGCGTGCGGCCCCAGGCGTAAAAAATTTGATTTGGTATTGACACCGGCGCAGTGGTTGCCGTATGATTACCCCAGCAAGTATTTCCATTAAGGGGTGGATCGTTCTATGCCGATCGAGGATATTTTTCAGTCAATGCGGGAACTGGTGGCCGAGCACTTTGAGGTCAACCCGGAGGAAATCACCATGGACACCGAGTTCGAAGGTGACCTGGGCGCGGATTCCGTGGATGTGGTGGAACTGGTCATGAGCGTGGAGGACACGTTCGAGATCGGTGAAACCCCGGAGGACGTGGTAACGACCTTGAAGACTGTGGGCGACGTGGTCAACTACATCGCCGGGAAACTGGAAGATTGAGTCTGGAACGCCCCGCTTTGTGCGGGGCTTCCTTGTGAGGTGCGATATGCAGGAGCTGGAAAAGAAACTGAATTATACATTCCGGGACCCCGGACTGCTGAGCGAGGCGCTGAGCCACAGCTCCTATGCCAACGAGCACCGCTCCGCAGGCCGCCGCAGCAACGAACGGCTGGAGTTTTTGGGAGATTCCGTGCTGGGATTTGTGACGGCGGAGTTCCTCTTCCTCCACCATCCGGACCTGCCGGAGGGGGATCTGACGCGGATCCGGGCCGCGCTGGTGTGTGAGCAGAGCCTCTATGAGGTGGCCCGCAAGCTGGATCTGGGTGCCTATTTGAAGCTGGGACGGGGCGAGGAGGCCGGCGGCGGCCGGACCCGTACTTCCATCCTGGCCGACGCCACGGAGGCGGTGTTTGCCGCCGTGTATCTGGACGGCGGCATCGGCGCCGCGTCCGCCCTTATTCACCGGGTGCTGCTGGATGCGGAGAAGGAAGAGGCGGTGGAAGAGCGCCGCCGGGACTACAAGACCGCCCTGCAGGAGCTGATCCAGCGGCAGGCGGACCAGGTGCTCAGTTACCGGATGATCGGCGAGGAGGGCCCTGACCACAACAAGACTTTCCAGGCCCAGGTGCTGCTCAACGACCAGCCCATCGGTACCGGCTCCGGCCACAGCAAAAAAGAGGCGGAGCAGTCCGCCGCCCGGGACGCCCTGAGCCGTCTGGAATGACCCCACAAGAGAAAAATACCCTGGGAGAGCCGCTTCGGCGGCTCTCCTTGCTTTCGGGAAATACCGCTGGAATTTTTGCCCCGCCCATGCTATACTGACTTCACTATGAGCGAATTTAGGAGGCTTTGCCTATGTCTTTGCTGTCGTCCGTGATCCTGGGACTGATCCAGGGAATCACCGAGTTCCTGCCCATCTCCAGCTCCGGCCACCTGGCCATTGCCGAGCATCTTCTCCACACCACCGGTACGGAGGCACCGGAGTTTTTTGACGTGCTGCTGCACCTGGGCACGCTGGTGGCGGTGTTTATCGCCTATTGGTCCGACATCCGGGATATGATCCTGGAGCTGATCGCCGGGGCCCGGGATCTGGCCCGCCGCTCCACGCCCAACCCGGTCCCGCCGGCCCGGCGGATGATCCTGCTCATCATCGTGAGCACCCTGCCGCTGTTTGCGGTGCTGCCGGTGAAGAAGCTGGTGGAGGGCCTGGCGGACAACATGTACTTTGTGGCCGGGGCGCTGCTGGTCACCGGCTGCCTGCTCTTTGCCAGTGACCGGGTGAAAAAGGGCCGCAAGACGGAAAAGTCCGCCACACTGCTGGACGCGCTGATCGTGGGCATCGGTCAGGCCGTTGCCACCTGCCCGGGCATTTCCCGCTCCGGCACCACCATTACCGCCGGGTGCTTTGTGGGCTTTGACCGCAAGTTCGCCGTGCGCTACTCCTTCCTCATGTCCATCCCCGCCATTCTGGGGGCCAACCTCCTCAGCCTGAAGGATGCTTTTGAGGTTGGAATCATCTGGGCGGACGTGCCGGTGTATCTGGTGGGTGTGGTGGTGGCCGCCGTGGTGGGCTACGCCTGCATCCGCCTTTTGAAGATGATCGCTGAAAAGGGCCGCTTCGGCTTTTTCGCCTACTACTGCTGGATCGTGGGTGCACTGACGCTGATCATGACCCTGGTTCAGAACTGATGCTTTATTGTCCTAAGGAGGTTTAACGTGGCTGCCGCACAAAAGAAATCCACTGCAGCAAAGAAAAAAAGTACATCCCGCAGCGGCTCCAGTCGGGCGAAAAAACCGGCGCCCCCGCCGCAAAAGCCCATCCGCCGGGAGGTCTGGGGCGTGGTGTTCCTGGTCCTGGCCCTGTGTGTGGGCGTCAGCTACTTCGGTATCCGGGCCATTTTCATCGACTGGTTTGCCCTGCTTTTGAAGGGCCTGATCGGCTACGGCTATTATCTGGCGGGCCCGGCCTTTTTGCTCTCGGGCCTCATTTTGCTTTTCCATCACGGCCGCCCCGTCCAGCTGCGGGTGACCTGCGCACTGGTGATGCCCGTGCTGCTGGGCTGCCTTTGCCATATGGTCTTGTGCAAGGTGGATTTCCCAGCCTCTGCCGGGGCCTTGAAGCAGTTCTGGCAGACGGGCACCGACCTGCTCTCCGGCGGCGCCGTTTCCGGCACCATTGCGGAGGGCTCCGTGCGGGTATTCTCCAAAGTGGCTTCCATCATCGTCTTTACGGCGCTGCTGGTGGCGGCGGGGATGGTGTCACTGCGGGTGACGTTCCATGCAGTCATGGAAAAGCACCGCAGCCGCCCGCAGTATGAGCCGGAGGAGCCCCGCATCCATGTGGAGCCTCTGGAGCCGGCGCCCCGCGCCGCCGGGAGAAGCCGCGCCGTCATCGACATTCCCCTGGACGAGCCGGAGGCGCCTCAGCCCCAGGAGGAGAAGCGGGAGCCCGGCAAGTTTACCGGCTTTTTCCGCCACAAGTCCGACCAGCAGAAAACGCCGGATCAGGTGCTCTGTGAGCCGGAGCAGCCGGAGCGGAAGAAAGAGAAGAAAAAAACGCCTGCCATCCCCGCTGCTGCGGAAGAGCCGGTTTCTTCGCCGGTGGTCCCTGTGGTTCCTGCGCCCGCCCCTGTATCTGCCCCTGTGATCGAACCCAGGGCGGCTGCGGAACCGGTTCCCCCCCCGGAGGAACCGGTGATGCCGGCCAAAAAGGAGAAGGCGACCCTGGCCCGGGAGGTGGCGGAGCAGACGGCGGCTGTTACGGCGGAGATCCAGCAAAAGCTCTCTGCCGGGGAAGACGCTTACCAGTTCCCGCCCATCACGCTGCTGGAGGAGGGCAAAGCGGAGAACTATGCCGCCGCCGGCGCGGAGCTGCGCAACAACTCCCGCCGTCTGGCGGAGACGCTCACCAGCTTCGGCGTGGATGCCACGGCCGGAGACGTGATTCACGGCCCCGCCGTCACCCGCTACGAGTTCGTGCTGGACCAGGGCGTCAAGCTCAGCAAGATCACGAACCTGTCCGACGACATCGCCCTGGCCCTGGGCGCCACCGGCGTGCGGATCGCGCCCATTCCGGACAAGATCTCCGTGGTGGGCATCGAGGTGCCCAACAAGACTGTGACGCCGGTGCTCATCCGGGAGGTGATCGAGTCCCGGACCTTTACGGAGCACAAGTCCAAGGTGGCCTTTGCCCTGGGCAAGGACATCGGTGGACGGTGCATCGTGGGCGACATCGAAAAGCTGCCCCACGTGCTGATCGCCGGTACCACCGGTTCCGGTAAGTCTGTGTGCACCAACTCGCTGATTGTGAGCCTCTTATATAAATCCACCCCCGATCAGGTCCGCTTTATCATGGTGGACCCGAAAATGGTGGAGCTGGCGCCCTACAACGGCATTCCCCATCTGCTCATCCCCGTGGTGACGGACCCGAAAAAAGCTGCCGGCGCGCTGCAGTGGGCCGTATTTGAGATGATGAAGCGGTACAAGACCTTCTCCGAGCACGGTGTGAAGAAGCTGGAGGAGTACAACCGCCTGGCCCGTACCAGTGACGAGCTGGAGACGCTGCCCAGCGTGGTGGTGGTCATCGACGAGCTGGCCGATCTGATGCTGGTGGCTGCCAAAGAGGTGGAGGAGTCCATCTGCCGGGTGGCCCAGATGGGCCGTGCCGCCGGCGTGCATCTGGTCATCGCCACCCAGCGTCCCTCTGCGGACGTGATCACCGGCCTCATGAAGGCCAACATCCCCAGCCGGATTGCCTTTGCCGTGGCGTCCTCCCTGGAATCCCGCATCATTCTGGACAACACCGGCGCGGAAAAGCTGGTGGGCAAGGGCGACATGCTCTATGCTCCCCTGGGGGCCGGAAAGCCCACCCGGGTGCAGGGCTGCTTTATCTCCCCGGAGGAGATCGAGCGGGTGGTAACCTTTGTCAAGCAGACCGGCGAGGCCCACTACTCCGATGAGGTCATGGCCAAGATTGAGGAGTCTGTGCAGGAAAAGGACAAGGGCAGTTCCAAGGCTGCTGCGGCGGATTCCGGCGACGACGAGGGCGACGAGCTGCTGCCCGCCGCCGTGGATGTGGTGCTGGAGACGGGACAGGCCTCCGTATCCATGCTGCAGCGGCGGCTGAAGCTGGGCTATTCCCGGGCGGCCCGTCTGGTGGACCAGATGGAAGAACGGGGGATCGTGGGCCCGTTTGAGGGCTCCAAGCCCCGTCAGCTGCTCATTACCCGGGAAAAGTGGCAAGAGATGCAGATGGGCTCCGCCCCGGAGGCGCAACCCCCTGCGGACAGCGAGACGTGAGTTTTTTTCGCTTCCATCTTGACAAACCCGGCCGATGACGTATAATGTTGAAAGTATAAAAGCGATGACAAAGCCAGCTTCGGATACGAGGCACTCAGCGAGGGGGAACGGGTGCAAGCCCCCGGCCCACGGTGCGAAGCAAGCCACTTTGGAGCAGTCCGCGATGAGCGGAACGGTTCATCCCCGTTATGGGATGGCATGAGATGCCCTTTTTCAAGGGCAGATCAGGGTGGTACCGTGGAAGTATCTTTCGCCCCTGACGTCAGTCAGGGGCGTTTTTTTATTCCCACAGGCGGCGTACCTGTCAGCGCCGCTCTCTGTGCCCAGGCATCGCAAAACAAATTCAGGGAGGCAACCATTATGAAATTTTCCAGCAAGATCCAGCGGTGCGAGCTCTCGCCCGTACGCAAGTTTTACCCGTATGAGAAGGCGGCGGAGGAAAAGGGACTGACCATTCACCATCTGAACATCGGCCAGCCCGACATTGAGACGCCCCGTGAGTTCTTCGATGCCGTGGCCCATTTCAGCGATTCTGTCCTGGCCTATGCCCCCGCTCCCGGCGAAAACTGCTTCCTGGAGGCCACCCAGCGATACTATGAGAGCCTGGGCTTCCACATCTCCTGCGACGATATCCTGGCCACCTACGGCGGCAGCGAGGCGCTGCAGATCGTGCTCTCCTGCATCCTGGAGGAGGGAGACGAGGTGCTGGTGCCTGAGCCCTTCTATCCCAACTACACCACTTTTGTGAACATTACCGGCGGCCGTATCGCCCCCATCCCCACCTCTCCCGAGCAGGGCTACCGGTTTGCCACCCGGGAGCAGATCGAGCCCCGGATCAACGAGCATACCCGGGCCATCCTCATGACCAACCCCGGCAACCCCACCGGCGTGGTGCTTACCCGGGAAGAGATGCGGCTCATGGCCGACATTGCCAAGGAGCACAACCTGTTCCTCATCAGCGACGAGGTCTACCGGGAGATCGTCTACACCGGCGCGAAGATCAGCTCCATGCTGGAGATGGAGGACGCCGCCGAGAACGTGGTGGTCATCGACTCCGTGTCCAAGCGGTTCTCCGCCACCGGCGCCCGGGTGGGTGCCCTGATCTCCCGGAACCGGGAGCTGATGGACCAGGCCATGAAGCTGTGCCAGGGCCGCCTGTGCACCGCCACGCTGGATCAGGTGGGCGCCGCCGCCATGTATGACCGGCTCAAGCCCGAGTACTACACCTCCGTGCGGGAGGAGTACCGTCGCCGCAAGGACGCCGTGGTGGACGCTCTTTCCAAGATCCCCGGTGTGGAGTTCCGCAGCCCCGAGGGCGCTTTCTACCTGATGGTGACGCTGCCGGTGGACGATGCGGAGAAGCTGCAGTACTTCCTGCTCCAGGAGTTCCAGGACAATGGGGAGACTGTCATGGTCACTCCCGCCGAGGGCTTCTACACCGATCCGGCCCTGGGCCGCAACAAGGTGCGTATTGCCTACGTGACCAATCCGGAGGATGTGACCCGGGCTGTGGAGCTGCTGGGCCTTGGTATCCAGGCCTACAACGAAAAGCAGGGCCGCTGACATGATCCGGCATATCGTCATGTGGAAATTCCGCCCCGGTACGGAGGCGGAGCAGGATCAGTTCCTCGATGGCCTGCGGGGATTGCAGGGAGTCATCCCCCAGCTGCGATCTTCCCAGGTGGCCCGGAGCGTGGGAGCGGACAATTACGATGCCGTCCTGGTGAGCGAATTTGATTCGCTGGAGGACCTGGAGGCCTACAAGCACGATCCCCGGCACGTGGCGGTATCCTCGCTGTGCAAGTCCATCCGGACTGACCGGGTGGCGGTGGATTACGAAATCTGAACATCAGGACAAAGAGGCATCCCGGCCGCGAAAGGCTGCCGGGGTGCCTTTTTCATGGGGAAGTGTGAGATGATCACATACAGCGCCGGAGAAAGAGAATAGAATATAAATCACACCGCGGCTTTGCCGCGCAGAAAACAGGGGGGAGATCCATGTTGTCCAAGAGAGTTGCCCATGTGCAGGCGTCCCGGTGTGTGGCCTGCGGAGCATGCGCCAGGGAGTGTCCCAAAAGCGCCATCCGGGTATGGCGGGGCTGCCGGGCCCAGGTAGAACCGGAAGTTTGCGTGGGCTGCGGAAAATGCGCCCGGGTGTGTCCCACCGATGCTGTGACGGTGGGGATGCGGGAGGAATCGGTATGAGAAAAAAACGCTGGTACGATTATCTGTGGGTGTGGTCCATCGTCTATTTCGCCCTGGGCTTTTTCAATATCCTCTTTGCCTGGCTGGGGATGATCGACTTTTTGCTGCCGCTGCTCCTGGCGATCTTCGGCGGCAACAAATTCTTCTGCAATCACCTGTGCGGCCGGGGGCAGCTGTTTTCCCAGTTGGGAGGTGCGTGGAAGTGCTCCCGCTGCCGTCCCACGCCCCGTTGGATGTACTCCAAGTGGTTCCGCTACGGCTTCCTGGTCTTTTTCCTGGCCATGTTTTTGAATATGGTGTTCCAGACCTATCTGGTGGCCGCCGGCGCCGCCACGCTGCGGGAGGCCGTCAAGCTCTTCTGGACGTTCCGGGTTCCCTGGGGATGGGCCTATACCGCCGGCACCGTGCCGGACTGGGCGGCTCAGTTCAGCTTCGGCTTTTACGGTTTGATGCTCACGTCGCTGCTGCTGGGCCTCTTGGTCATGGCAGTGTATAAACCACGCACCTGGTGCGCATTCTGCCCTATGGGGACGATGACCCAGGGAATCTGCAAAATTAAAAATCGGGAGGATTCCCACAAATTTTCGTAAATTCTGTTAAGATTTCGTAAAGACTTGACGAAACGTGCAAAATTGTATATAATTTCACCCTGCCGGATCGGCGGTTCTGTGCGCCATATACGGACACAGAAAATCCGGCAAAAAAATATAAAGAGGGGAATTCGTATCGTGGAAGAGAAAAAATTCCAACCCTACGTCCCGGCAGACAAGGTCATGCCCGAGTTCACGGTGGTATCCGTGGTTCTGGGCGCCATTCTGGCCATCGTCTTCGGCGGGGCAAACGCGTACCTGGGCCTGCGTGTCGGCATGACCGTTTCGGCCTCTATCCCGGCGGCGGTGATTTCCATGGGAATCATCCGCAAAGTCCTCAAGCGTGACTCCATTCTGGAAAACAACATGGTCCAGACCATCGGCTCTGCCGGTGAGTCCGTGGCCGCCGGCGCCATCTTCACCCTGCCGGCGCTGTTCATGTGGGCCAAGGACGGCCTGTGTGACGTGCCCTCCCTGGTGGAGATCGGCCTGATCGCCCTGTGCGGCGGCGTGCTGGGCGTGCTCATGATGATCCCCCTGCGCAGCGCGCTGATCGTCAAGGAGCACGGCGTGCTGGCCTATCCCGAGGGCCAGGCCTGCGCCGAGGTGCTCATTGCCGGCGAGGAGGGCGGCGCCAAGGCGTCCACCGTGTTCTCCGGCCTTGGCATTGCGGCCTTCTACAAGTTCATCACCGATGGACTGAAGGTGTTCCCCAGCGAGATCACCTACGACATCCCCGCCTACAAGGGCTCCGGCATCGGCATCGACGTGCTGCCCGCCCTGGCCGGCGTGGGCTACATCTGCGGCGCCAAGGTGTCCTCCTACCTCTTTGCCGGCGGCCTGTTGGGCTGGTTTGTCATCATGCCCCTGATGGTGCTCTTCGGCAGCGACCTGATTTTGTTCCCGGTCACCGACATGACCATCGGTCAGCTGGTGGCGAAGGATGGCGTCTCCGCCCTGTGGAGCAATTACCTGCGCTACATCGGCGCCGGCGCTGTGGCCTGCGGCGGTGTGCTGAGCCTCATCAAGTCCCTGCCCCTTATCATCCGCACCTTCAAGGATGCCATGGGCGACTATGCCAAGGGCCGCGGTGAGGCGAGCTCCCTGCGTACCGAGCAGGATCTTCCCATGAAGGCGGTGCTGCTGGGCGTGCTGGCGGTGGCCGTGGTGCTGTGGCTGGTGCCCGCCATCCCCCTGAACCTGTTTACTGCCCTCATCGTCATCATCTTCGGCTTCTTCTTTGCCACAGTGTCCTCCCGCATGGTGGGTCTGATCGGTTCTTCCAACAACCCGGTCTCCGGCATGGCCATCGCCACGCTGCTGATCTCCACCCTGCTGCTCAAGGCCACCGGCTCCACCGGCATTGAGGGCATGACGGCCGCCATCGTTATCGGCGGTGTCATCTGCGTCATCGCCGCCATCGCCGGCGATACCTCTCAGGATCTGAAGACCGGCTTCCTAGTGGGCGCTACTCCCCGCAAGCAGCAGATCGGCGAGATCGTGGGCGTGGCCGTGTCCGCCGTGGCCATCGGCGCGATTTTGTACCTTCTGAGCATGGCTTGGGGCGGTTACGGCTCCGATGCCCTGCCCGCTCCTCAGGCGACGCTGATGAAGATGATCGTCGAGGGCGTCATGGGCGGCAACCTGCCCTGGAACCTGGTGCTGGTGGGCGTATTCGTCGCGTTGGTGGTGGAAGTGCTGGGCATCCCCGTGCTGCCTTTTGCCATCGGTCTGTATCTGCCCATCTACCTGTCCGTTCCCATGATGCTGGGCGGCGCGCTGCGCTGGTTCCTGGAAAAGCGCAAGTACGCTTCCGAGAAGGACAAGGACAATGTGGTCCAGTCCGGCGTGCTCTACTCCTCCGGCCTCATTGCCGGCGAGGGCATCGTGGGCATCCTGCTGGCCGTGCTGGCCATCATCCCCGCCGGTATGGATGCTGAGGGCAATGCCCTGTATGTCAGCGATAAGATCGACGTCAGTGGTCTGTTCAGCATCGGTCAGATCGGCGGCCTGGTGGTCTTCGCCCTGCTGCTGGTGACGATCTACTGCTTTGCCACCAAGGACCAGAAGAAGTCCAAATAACCATTGCTTTCCCAAGGGCCGGGCTGTATACTCTGGTATGCAGCCCGGCTTGGGCTATCAGCAAAAAGGAGAAGCGACATGTCCAAAAAACAAGCGGAGAACTATCTGGACTTCGTACCGGTACAAAATCCCCACAACACCTGGAGCGAGGACGGAGGCATCGTGACCATCCACATGGTCCATCGGGGCTTTTACGACCGCCTGGCCCAGAAACTGTTCCACACCCCGCCGGTGAGCCACATCCAGCTGGACGAGTACGGCAGCTTCCTGTGGCAGCGGATTGACGGAGAAACATCCGTTGGCACGCTGGCCGATGCGCTGCGGGAGGAGTACGGGGAAAAAGCGGAGCCTCTGTACGACCGTCTGGTGCAGTATATGCAGATCCTGCGCAACAACCGCTTCGTCCTCTTCCGTGGAAAGGACAAGGTGAAGCCGTGAGCATGGGGCAGATCATTCTGGGCATCGTGCTCTTTGCGCTGGTGACGGCGGTGCTGTATGTGTGGGGCCTGAAAAAGAGCATGACCCAGCAGGAGGACCTGGACCGGGCCCTGCTGCGTAAGAGCGCGGAGCGGGTAAACCGCTATTTGAAAGCGCATGATACCATCGACCGGGCGGAGATGGCCCGGCTGGTGGAGGGCGTCCGGGCGGGACTGTTCTGGTCCCGGTCCCGGGCCGGCGTTCGGGACGGAAAGAAGTTCGTTCCGGAACTGATTGAGTATATGACGGAGCGGCAGCTGCTGGAGGAGGTCTCCCGCGGCCGCTATCGCCGTAAGCCGTAAACGGCATTTTGAAAGGAGCATCCGAACATGAGCGTATTGGAACAGCTGGAACCGAAGAGCGTCATGAGCTTTTTTGAGCAGATGTGCGCTATTCCCCACGGTTCCCGGAACACCAAGGCCATCAGCGACTGGTGCGTGGACTTTGCCAAGCAGCGGGGTCTGGAGTATCACCAGGACAAGGCCAACAATGTAATCATCATCAAAGAGGCCACCCCCGGCTATGAAAACGCCGAGCCGGTGATTTTGCAGGGCCATCTGGACATGGTGTGCGAAAAGGCCCCCGGCTGCACCAAAGATATGGAAAAAGAGGGACTGGACCTGGCGGTGGACGGCGACTATGTCTACGCCAAGGGCACCACGCTGGGCGGCGACGACGGCATTGCCGTGGCCATGGCGCTGGCGGTGCTGGATGCAAAGGACCTGTCTCATCCCCGGGTGGAGGCTGTGTTCACCACCGACGAGGAGATCGGACTGCTGGGCGCGGCAGCGCTGGATGTGACGCCCCTGAAGGGCCGCAAGATGCTGAACCTGGACTCTGAGGTGGAGGGCGTCTTCACTGTTAGCTGCGCCGGCGGCAATACCAGCACCTGCGTGCTGCCTGTTGTTCGCGCGCCCTTTGCCGGCACCGCCCTGACCATCCGGGTGGAAGGCCTGACCGGCGGCCACTCCGGCTCGGAGATCCACAAGGGGCGGGCCAACGCCAACATGGCCCTGGGCCGCGTGCTGCAGGCGGCGGCAAAGCGCTGCCAGCTGCGGATCCAGAGTGTGGAGGGCGGATTGAAGGACAACGCTATCCCCGTGTCTGCCAAGGCCTGCGTGGTGGCTGAAGATGCATCTGCCGTGCGTGATGCCGCAGCGGCCATGGAGGCGGCGCTGAAAAACGAGTTCCGCACCACGGACCCCAAACTGGCTGTACAGGTAGAGGATGGCTGCGGTGAGACGGTTCCCCTGGATGGTGCTGCTACGGAGAAAGTCATCTGCATGCTCACATGCCTCCCCAACGGCGTGCAGGCCATGAGCAGCGAAATTGAGGGCCTGGTGCAGACCTCTTTGAACCTGGGCATCCTCACCACTACGCAGCAGGAGGTCCGGGCCTCGTTCTGCGTGCGCAGCAGCGTGGATTCCCAGAAGGAGATGCTGAAAGACCGTCTGGTGACCCTGATGGGCATTCTGGGCGGCAGCGTGACCTTTGCCGGCGACTATACCGGCTGGCAGTACAAGGAGGACTCTCCTCTGCGGGAGCTGATGGTGGAGGTCTACCGGGAGCAGTATGGCATCGAGCCCAAGGTGGAGGCCATCCACGCGGGGCTGGAGTGCGGCCTGTTTGCCGGCAAGATGCCCGGGCTGGACTGCGTGTCTATCGGCCCCGACCTGCTGGAGATTCACACCTGCCGGGAGAAGATGAGTGTTTCCTCTGTGCAGCGTCTGTGGCGCTTTGTCACCGAGGTGCTCAAGCGGTCCAAGTAAAAATGAAAAGCGTGTGTCCTGCGGGACACACGCTTTTTTTATTTCAGCTCTGTGTATTTGTCTGCCCGGCCACGGGCCTTTTCTACCGGGTATTTCTCCTCGTTTTTGGAGACCTTTTCGTTCATGATCTCGTCCAGGTCCATACCGCATACGTCCGCCATCAAAATACAGTAGCTGAGGACGTCTGCCAGCTCCTCCCGGATCTTGTCCCGCTTTTCCTCGCAGTAAAGGTCGGTGCCGCTCCACTGGAATACTTCCAGCAGCTCGGCGGCCTCCAGGGAGAGGGAAATGGCCAGGTCCTTGGGTGTGTGGAACTGGAGCCAGTCCCGCTCGTCCCGAAAGCGCAGTACGCGCCGGATCGTCTCATCCCGCAGCATGGCGCCCTCCTTACCCGCGAACGGCCCAGCGCAGCTTCGTGGAGCGTGCACGTGGATTCTGGAAGCACTCCTGGGCAGACGGACGGATCACATCCTCTGAGATCTCGGAAAAGACGCCCTGCCGCAGATATTGCCGGAAGGCCTGCTTCACCAGCCGGTCCTCACCGGAGTGGAAGGTGAGGATGGCTGCCCGGCTGCCGGGCTTCATGACGCTGGGGAGTTTGTCCAGAAAGCTGTACAGGGATTCAAACTCGCTGTTGACGTCGATTCGCAGGGCCTGAAACGTCCGCTGACAGGACTTTTTCACCGCCTCTTTGCGCTCGGATGGAGGAAGAAAGGATAACGCCCCTTCGATGACGGAGGCCAGCTGTCGGGTGGTGTCGATGGAAATGCCCTTTCGGAACGTCTGCGTGATGGCTTTTGCAATGCGCTGGGCATAGGGCTCATCTGCGTTTTCCACCAGCATGGCTTCCAGCTCATCAGTGTCCAGTTCCCTGAGACGCTGGGCGGCGGTAATACCGGAGGTGGGGTCCAGACGCAGGTCCAGCGGCCCGTCCTGTTTGAAGGTGAACCCTCGCTCGGGGTTGTCGATCTGCATGGAGGATACACCCAGATCCGCCAGGACAAAGTCAAAGAGGACACCGGGAGCCACCTGATCCAACTGGGCGAAGTTCATGCGCCGGATGGTCAGGATATCCTCTCCGTAGCCAAGAGCAGCCAGACGGGCTTTCGTTTTTTCGGATTCCACCGGGTCCACATCCGTGGCATAGAGGTGGCCGCTGCCCTGAAGCTGCTCCAGCATTTTGCGGGTATGGCCGCCGTAGCCCAAGGTGGCGTCATAGCCGGTCTGGCCGGGCTGAATCTGTAATACCTCCAGAATCTCCTTTACCATAATCGGGACGTGCATGCCTGCCGGCGTCTTGCCGCTGCGCAGGATCTTCTCAACCTGGTCCTGGTATTTTTCCGGGTTGAGCTCCTTGTATTTGTCTTGGAAGCGACGGGGGTGGGTGCCGGAATAGCGGACCCGGCGCTTGTGGGGCTGTTCCATGGTATCAACTCCTTTATTCATATGGTTATGATAGCATAGAAGCGGGGAAAAGAGAAGCTGGAAGAAAAAAGCGAAAAAAGAGGAAAAAAGTAGTTGACAAAAGGAGGGTGGTATGGTAATCTAATCAAGCTGTCGCCGCGGTGAGCACCGCGGCAGAGAGGAAATGAAAAAAGTACTTGACAGTACACACAAGATGTGGTAACATAAAAAAGTTGCCGCATACGGCAGAGAAGCGAAAGTTCAAAGACTTCTGAAAAAAGTTCTTGACAAAGCTTCCTGAGTGTGGTAAACTTAAAAAATTGCTGATGA
>NZ_URDP01000021.1 GCF_900546705.1 uncultured Oscillibacter sp.
AGATTCTGCCCCGCAGAACCACCGGCACCTGCGCCATGCATCAGCGTCAGCTGACCGAGGCCATCAAGCGTGCCCGTCAGATCGCTCTGCTGCCCTACGTCACCGACTAAGGCACAGCAAAAAAAAGAGAAAACCGGCCTGTCCACTGGACAGGCCGGTTTTTTGCTGCTTTGGGGACGCGGATTTCACATGGTCACGCCGGACTGATAGAGCTGGAGGAACTGCTTGGCCACCCGGGGGCTGCGTCCTCCGGCGCGCAGGGCGAAGGCCTCTGCCTGGGTCACCAGGGTGTCCTCCGGCGCTTTAATGCCGTAGCGGTCCGCCAGCGCCAGAACGATGTCCCGGAACCGCTGCTTTTCCGGCCGCAGGAACGTGACCGTCAGCCCGAACCGGGCGGACAGGCTCATGAGCTCCTGCCGGGTGTCGGCCGCGTGGAGCTCGTCCCCGTCCCGGTCGGTAAAGGTTTCCTTGACCAGATGGCGGCGGTTGGAGGTGGCGTAGACTGCGATATTGCGGGGGTTACCGCACACGCTCCCCTCCAAAATGGCCTTCAGGGCGGCGAAGTTGTCGTCGTTGGCGGTGAAGGACAGATCATCGATGAACAGGATGAATTTCAGGGGGTTGCGGGCCAGGGAGTCCATAAGCTCCGGAATCTGGTGAAGCTGATTTTTCTTGACTTCCACCAGCCGCAATCCCTCCGGGGCAAAGGCGTTGGCGATGGCCTTGACGGTGCTGGATTTGCCGGTGCCTGCGTCGCCGTAGAGCAGCACGTTGGCCGCCGGGCCGCCGGACAGCAGCGCCCGGGTGTTGGCCAGGACTTTTTCCCGCTCCCGCTCATAGCCGGGCAGCTCCGCCAGGGTCTGGCTGTCCGGATAGCGTACGGGCACCAGGGCTCCGCCCGAGACGGAAAAGACGTGGTACTTGGCAAACATGCCGTAGCCCCGGCGGCCGGCCTCCGCCACCCGCTTTTCATAGGCGGCGGCAAAGTCCGCAGGGGCGGTGTCCCAGGGCGGCAGAAAGCGCCCGGCCTCCCCTGCCGCGCCTGCCTCCTGCAGCAGCTGGGGCAGCGTCACCTGGCTCAGCTGGGAGAAAAAGTCCAATTCCCCCGTTAGACACGGGGCCAGCGGCGTTCCGTCCGGCAGAGGCATGCGGCGGCGGATGCAAAGGTTCTCATCCTCCAGTACCGCCTCCAGCAGGTACTCCGTCCAATTGCAGGTGCGGGCCAACAGGGCGGATTCAAATTCGGCCAGGGCGTCCACGGCGTCCCCTGCCTCCAGCGCCCTGAGCGCGGTGCGGAATTTTTCCAGAACCGGGTCCTGAAGAATTCCGCGGAAAACCACCAGACCGCTCAGTCGGGCGGATAGTTCCCGGATATTCATACATGGTGCTCCTTCCATTTGTGGCTGTGCCGGCATTGCGGCGGGAAAAGATGCATTTTACTATACACGCTTTTTTCTCTGTCCGCAAGACACGGATAAATGAAAATTCCCTGTTGACAATCCCGGAAAACGGGAGTATAGTAAGCCTACAACATTTTTCCATCAAATGCGTTGACGAGAACAAGTAGCATTTCCCTTCCGCTTTCAGAGAGCTGTCGTCTGGTGCGAGACAGTAAGTATCGGGAACTGTGAAATCATCTCCGAGCAGTCCGCTGAAGCACAAGTAGGTCGGACCGGGTGTACCCGTTATCGTACAGGGGGTTGTTGGACTCCCGTGAGTGGGCGCGATTTCGCGTCAAGAAGAGTGGTACCGCAGAGAGCTTTTAAAGCCTTTGTCTCTTACAAGAGACAAAGGCTTTTTTATTTTCCCCAATGAACGGAGGCTGAGGCAAATGGAACTGACAGGGGCGCAGATCTTTGTGGAGACGCTGGCGGAGCAGGGCGTGGAGCTGCTGTTCGGCTACCCCGGCGGCACGGTGCTGAATCTGTACGATGCGCTGTATCAGAACGCCGACCGAATCCAATGCGTGCTGACGGCGGACGAGTGCGGCGCGGCCCACGCGGCCGACGGCTATGCCCGCTCCAGCGGACGCACCGGGGTGGTGCTGGCCACCAGCGGTCCCGGCGCCACCAACCTGGTGACGGGACTGGCCACCGCCTATATGGACTCCATCCCCCTGGTGGCCTTCACCGGCAACGTCTCCACCCAGGTGCTGGGCCTGGACGGGTTCCAGGAGGCCTACATTGAGGGAATCGCCATGCCGGTGACCAAGCACTCGGTCACCGTGCGGCGGGTGGAGGATCTGGCGGACACCATCCGGGCCGCCTTTCGCATCGCCCAGAGCGGCCGCAAGGGCCCGGTGCTGGTAGACATCCCCAAGGATCTGACCACCCAGTGCTGTCAGTTCCTTCCCGGCTCCCCTGCCGTGCCGGAAATGGCTCCGGCGCCGGATGCGGCGGCGGTGGACCGGGCGGCAGAGCTGCTCAACAAGGCCGAGCGGCCGCTGGTGTACTTCGGCGGCGGCGTGATCTCCGCCGGGGCGTCACCGCTGCTGCGGCAGCTGGTGGAAAAGGCCGGCATCCCCGCCGTCCACACCCTCATGGCTGCCGGGGCTCTGCGGTGGGATGACCCCATGAACCTTGGCATGCTGGGCATGCACGGACGGTACAGCGCCAACCGGGCGGTGGAGGAGGCGGACGTGCTCCTCTGCGTGGGGGCCCGGTTTTCCGACCGGGTAGCCCTCCGGCCGGAGGGGTTTGCCCGACGGGCCAAGGTGATCCAGATCGACATCGACGAAAGTGAGATCGGCAAAAACGTCCCGGCGGACCTGTCCGTGACGGGAGACGCTGCGGCGGTGCTGGAGGCCCTGATCCCCCGGCTCCGCCCCGCGGACCGAACGGTCTGGCTGTCGGATATCCGCTCCTGGCAGGAGCGGGATTACCGGCCCCGGGAGGACGGGGCGCATTTGCAGCCCCATCAGATTCTGCGGGATATCTGCTCCCTGGCAGGACCGGAAACCACCTACGTAACGGACGTGGGCCAGCACCAGATGTGGTCGGCTCAGTACCTGCGCCACACGGCCCCCCGGCAGTTTCTCACCAGCGGCGGCCTTGGCACCATGGGCTTCGGCTACGGCGCTGCCATCGGGGCCCAGCTGGCTCTGGGGCGGCAGCGGCGGGTGGTGATGCTCACCGGCGACGGCAGCTTCCACATGAACCTCAACGAGGCCTGCACCGCCGTCAGCTACGGATTGCCCATCATCACCGTGATTTTCAACAATCAGGTGCTGGGTATGGTCCGCCAGTGGCAGACGCTGTTTTACGAACACCGCTACGCCGCCACCGATCCCTGCCGGGTGACGGACTTTGCGAAAGTGGCAGAGGGGTTCGGCCTCAAGGGCTGGCGGTGCGAGACACCGCAGCAGTTCCGGGAGGCGTTCCAGAAGGCATTGAAAGAGAGCGGCCCCGTGTGGATTGACTGCGCCATCGGAAAAGACGAGGTGGTGCTGCCCATGATCCCCGGCGGAGGCGGCCTGGAAGATATCATCATGGAGTGAAAGGGGTACGGTTATGAAAGAGTCAAACGTTGTTACCATGCTGACGGAGAATCCCAACGGGGTTCTGGGTCGGATTATTACCCTTTTCTGCCGCCACGGGGTGGCCATTGACAGCCTGAGCGTCTCCGCCACAGCGGAGCAGGGGGTCAGCCGTATTACCGTGACCACCGGCTGTGCCCGTCCGCTGACCCAACTGGCCCTTCAGGCCCGGCGGCTGGTGGATATCCGCCAGGTGACGCTGCTGGAGGGCGGCGCCCGGCGGGAACTGCTGGAGGCCAAGCTCCTGCGTGCCGACAGCAGCCTGAACGCCCTGGCCCGGCGGTACGGGGCCGCTGTGCTGCTGGCTGACGACGGATGCCCGGTGCTGGAATGTGCCGGTACACCGGCCCGGCTGGACGAGCTGCTGGCAGAGCTCTCCCCCTACTGTGTGGCGGAGCTGAGCCGCACAGTGGTGGCTGCGCCCACGCTGCGTCCCGCAGCCGCCTGGGGCTGAGAAATATTCTGATTTTTCGAATCTTTAAACAAATAGACAAAAAGACAAAGGAGAAATGAAGCCATGTCCATCAAGAAGTATTACGACAGCGACTGCAACCTGGGAGTTCTGGACGGCAGAACCGTAGCCGTCATCGGCTTTGGCAGCCAGGGCCACGCCCACTCCGAGAACCTGGCCGAAAGCGGCGTCAACGTGGTGGTGGGTCTGCGCAAGGGCTCCGGACACTGGGACAAGGCCGCCAAGTTTGCCGCCGATCACCCCAACTTCCGCGTCATGGAGGTGGAGGAGGCGGCTGCGGCCGGCGATATCGTCATGATGCTGGTGCCCGATGAGCTGGCTGCGGACATCTATAACCAGCAGATTGCCCCCTACATGACCGAGGGCAAGACCCTGGCATTCGCCCATGGCTTCAATATCCACTTCAAGACCATCGTGCCCCCCAAGAATGTGGATGTCATCATGATCGCCCCCAAGGGCCCGGGCCATACGGTGCGCAGCCTGTATCAGGACGGACGTGGCGTGCCCAGCCTCATCTGCGTGGAGCAGGACTACTCCGGCCGGGCCAAGGACACGGCCCTGGCATACGCCTGCGGCATCGGCGCGGGCCGGGCGGGTATCCTGGAGACCACCTTCAAGGAGGAGACGGAGACCGACCTCTTCGGCGAGCAGGCAGTGCTGTGCGGCGGCGTGTGCGAGCTGATCCATGCGGGCTTTGAGACGCTGGTGGAGGCGGGCTACGCCCCGGAGATGGCCTACTTCGAGACCTGCCACGAGATGAAGCTCATCATCGACCTCATCAACGAGGGCGGCTTTGCCAAGATGCGCTACTCCATTTCCAACACCGCCGAATACGGCGACTACCGCACCGGCAAGCGCCTCATCACCGACGAGACCCGCAAGGAGATGCGCAAGATCCTCGGCGAGATCCAGGACGGCACCTTCGCCTCCGAGTTCCTTACGGAGATGAACCCCAACGGCGGCCGCCGTACCCACTTCCTGGCCCAGCGCCGCATGGCGGCGGAGCACCCCATCGAGAAGGTGGGCGCCCAGCTGCGGGCCATGATGAGCTGGCTGAAAAAGTAAGGGAGGCAGGCACATGCGAAGCGACAATGTGAAAAAGGGCAGCGAGCGTGCCCCCAACCGCAGCCTCTTCTACGCCCTGGGCTACACCCCTGAGGAGCTGGAGCGGCCCCTCATCGGCGTGGTGTCGGCCTACAGCGAGATCGTCCCCGGCCATATGCACCTGGATAAGCTTGCCCAGGCGGTCAAGACCGGCGTGGAAATGGCCGGCGGCACCCCCATCCTCATTCCCGCCATCGGCGTGTGTGACGGCATCGCCATGGGCCACGTGGGCATGAAGTACTCCCTGGCCAGCCGGGAGCTCATCTGCGACAGCGTGGAGACCATGCTCATGGCCCACCAGCTGGACGGACTGGTGCTGGTGCCCAACTGCGACAAGATCGTGCCGGGCATGGTCATGGCTGCTGTGCGGCTGGACGTGCCGGCGGTGATGTGCTCCGGCGGCCCCATGCTCTCGGGTACCTACGGTGGCGAGTCCGTGAGCCTTTCCAAGATGTTCGAGGCGGTGGGCGCCTACAAGGCCGGGCTCATTTCCGATGCCCAGCTGGAGGACTGCACGGAAAACTGCTGCCCCAGCTGCGGCAGCTGCTCGGGCATGTACACCGCCAACTCCATGAACTGTCTGTGCGAGGCCATCGGCCTTGCTTTGCCCGGCAATGGCACTATCCCCGCCCCCTACTCCAAGCGGCTCCAGCTGGGCAAGCGCTCCGGCATGGCCATTATGGAGATGGTGCGCCGGGGCATCACCGCCCGGCAGATCGTCACCCCCCGGTCTATCCGCAATGCGCTGACCTGCGACATGGCTCTGGGCTGCTCCACCAACACGGTGCTGCATCTGCTGGCCATCGCCTATGAGGCCGGTGTGCCCCTGGACCTGAAGCTCTTTAACGAGGTGTCTGCCGCAACGCCCAACCTGTGCCACCTGGCCCCGGCGGGCCCCACCCACATGTCCGACCTGTACGCCGCCGGCGGCATTGCCGCCGTGCAGTCGGAGCTTGCCAAGGCAGGGCTTCTGGATCTGGACGTGATGACCGTTACCGGCAAGACCCTGGGCGAGAACATCCAAGGGGCGGTCAACCGCAATCCCCAGGTGATCCGCCCGGTGGACCATCCCTTCAGCCCCACCGGCGGCCTCCAGATCCTCTGGGGCAACCTGGCCCCCGACGGCTGCGTGGTCAAGCGCAGCGCCGTGGCCGAGGAGATGCTGCGCCACACGGGCCCGGCCCGGGTGTTCGACGGCGAGGAGGACGCCATCGCCGCCATCTACGCCGGCAAGATCGTCCCCGGCGACGTGGTGGTCATCCGCTACGAGGGCCCCAGCGGCGGCCCGGGCATGCGGGAGATGCTCAACCCCACCTCGGCCCTGGCCGGCATGGGACTGGACAAGACCGTGGCCCTTATTACCGACGGCCGGTTCTCCGGCGCCTCCCGGGGCGCTTCCATCGGCCATGTGAGTCCCGAGGCGGCGGCAGGCGGCCCCATCTGCCTGGTGCGGGAGGGAGACGCCATCACCATCGATATTCCCGCCGCCTCCATCACTTTGGAGGTATCGGAGGAGGAGCTCTCCCGCCGCCGGGCGGCGTGGACGGCCCCGGAGCCCAAGGTAAAAACCGGATGGCTCAGCCGCTATGCCCGCATGGTTTCCAGCGCCGACCTGGGCGCGGTCATGCGCTGAAACAAAAAAGAGACGGGCTTTGCCCGTCTCTTTTTATTTGCTCCGGCCCTCCAGAAGTTCTACCATCCCCTGAGCGAACAGAGTGCCGGCCAGGGCCGCCTCCTCCGGGGAGTTGCCGGCAGCGCCCACCTCCACCAGAAGGGACCCGGTGGTGGCGTGCTGGTTGTAGCGGGAGTTGCGCAGCAAAATGGGACGCATGAGGGTGGGGTGGTCCATGAGCAGATTGTTCTGCAGCGCCACTGCCAGCTTCAGGTTCTCCATCCAGTCCGGGTGGCTCAATCCGCTTCCGTCGCTGCCCACCACCAGCGTCATCTGAGCGGAGGTCTGCCCGTCCACGTCGGAGACCACCTTGTACTGGTTTCCCTGACTGTCCTCGATGGCGTCCCGGTGCACGTCCAGAATAAAGCGGATGGTTGGGTACTGGGCCAGGTAGCTCTCGATGGCCGCCAGGGAGCGGTCGTAGGCGCCGGAATAGGCCGGATAGTCGTAGAGCGTCCGGTCGTGGAGCACGCTGATGCCCGCCTGGGAGAACACCTCTGCCATGGCGTCCCCCACCGCTACCACGTTGTAGCGGCTGTCCGTGGTGCGGTGGTCGCCGGACCAGACCACGTCCACATCCCCGGCGGGGGTGTAGGACTCACTGCCGTGGGTGTGGAGAATGAGGATCTGGGGGCCCTCCCCCGTCAGCTGCGCGTCAAACTGCTCTCCCAGCTCCGTGACGGAGAGGGTGTGGTCCGTGCTGTTGGTGATGTAAGCCCGGCCGCAGACCGTGTAGCCGCTGGGGTCCGTGGGGACCAGAGTCCGGGCCTCCACCCCGTTGTCCGGGGCATTGGGTGCCTCCAGGGGCGTCTCCTCCACGGGAGAGGTGACGATGTCGTCTCCGGCGGGATGATCTTCGGCGGGGGTCTCCCCCTGCCGCTTTTGCCACAGCTCGGCCACGTCGGAGCGGGCGGAGAGCAGCAGCGGCGACTGGGAAAGGGTCAGCACCGCCGCAGGCGAGAGGGTGTCCGATGTCCACAGATCCCCCAGCTCCCAGCGCACCGCCCCCAGGGGGGAGGACTGAGCCAGTGCCTGGAGGGCTCCGGCAGCAGTATCGCTGCCGGCGGTGACGGCGGCCAGATACAGCGTGGCGCCGGCCAGGGCCAGCGCTTCCAGACGGCCCAGGACGCCCCGCAGGGTATGCTTGTTCATGGCCTCACCTCCTGGGACAACCTTATGCCGCCGGAGGGAAAAGTATGCAAAAAAAGGCTGCCCGCAGGCAGCCTTTTTTTATCACAGACAAAGCTCCGTCACGGAGACGGTGTTTTCCACATCGCTGCCGGTCAGGGTACCGGCGGCATCCAGCAGCGCCATGTGAAAATGGCCGGGGCCCAGGGCTGCGGCGGATTCCTCCGCCCGGCGGGAGCAGGCCTTCCAAAAGGCGGAGGCAGCCACGGCCGCCAGCGCCGCGTCAGCTTCCACGGCGCAGAAGGCACCGCACAGGGCCGAGAGCATGCACCCCGCGCCGGTCAGGCGGGCCATGCCCGCACTGCCGCCCCGGACGCCCCAGGCGCGGGTGCCGTCGGTGACGATGTCCTCCGCCCCGGTGAGCAGTACAGCGGTGCGGAGCTTTTGGGCCAAGGCTGCGGCACAGGCAAGATGCTCTTTTTCTCCGGCATCCGCGCTGTCCACGCCCCGCTCCCGGCTCTTCTGGTGCAGCAGGGCCTGGGCCTCCCCCAGGTTTACCCGGATCAAGGTGGGGGTGAAGGCCTCCAGCAGGGCTTCTGTATGGGCAAGGCGCCAGACGGAGGCTCCCACGCCCACCGGGTCCAGCACCACCGGCTGCTGCTTTGCAGCGGCCAGCTGGCCGCACAGACGGCACAGGTCCCAGCGGTGCTCCCCCTCCGGCGTGCCGGTGTTGAGGACGGTGGCGTCACACCCGGCGGTGATTTCGTCCATCTCCTCCATGGCCTGGGCCATGATGGGGCTGGCACCGGCGGCCAGGAGCACGTTGGCACAGTCGTTGACGGTGACGATATTGGATACACAGTGCACCAGGGGACGGCTGCGGCGCACCGCGGAGAGCGTGGCGTAATCGGGCATGGAAACCGGGCTCCTTTTCGGCAAGATCAGTGCTCCAGGGCGGACTGCATGGACTTGAGGGCGCCGCTGGACTTGAGGGCCAGCACCAGAGCGCTGGCAATGATGCTGCCGCCCACGGTGGACACCAGGAACGGGATCACATAGGCGGTGTAGCCGATGGAGCCGGCCACCACGCCCATGAAGGCAATGGCAATGGGATAGGACAAAAGGCCGCCGATGATGCCGGTGCCGAACACCTCCGCGCAGGCCGTGGCGGGGAGGTTGGCGGTCTTCTTATACATCAGGCCGCACAGCAGCGCGCCGCACATGCTGCCCGGGAAGGCCAGAAGGCTCCCCAGGCCCAGGAGGTTGCGCAGAAGGCTTGCCACGAAGGCAACGCCCAGACCGTAGCCCGGACCCAAGAACACGGCGCACAGGATATTCACCATGTGCTGTACGGGGGCGCACTTGCTGGAGAACACGGGAAAGGAAAAGGTGCTGCCGGCCACGGCCACGGCACAGAGCATACCGGCCAGGGCCAGCTTTTTGATATAGCTGTGATTCATAAGATCAGGCTCCTTTGAAAAGATCGGCAGGGAGAAAACGAATACCAGCAGCGTTTTCCCCTTGCATGGCAAGGACAGGCGGCGTGCCGCCTGCTGTGGAAACTTCGGTCGAGGCTCGCTGGCCTCCTCTCACGCCGGAACACGGCTTCCCATCGCTGCTTGTTCGGCCCGGACACAGGGCGCTCCCCCTCTGCCCGCTCCCGGCTTGCCGGGGCGCCGTATGGTTTCTCCTGTGTCACATCCCTTCCCGAAAAAAGTGAAAACCGGCGGGACCCAAAGGGGCCTCGCCGTTGATGCTCCGCGATGTCCCTACGGTGGCATTACCCACGTCAGGTCAAAGGGTCGGAGTATTCGCTCCCTCTCAGCCTTGCGGCTCCCCTGTTTTCGCCCATCATTATTGCATTTCCGCCAAAGATTGTCAAGAGGGTTGAAAAGCGTGAAAAATGGGCGTACAATAAATGCACTGAAAAACGGGGAGTCCGCTGGCGCGGGCTGAGAGGAGACCGCAAGGTCTCGACCCGCAACCTGATTTGGATCATGCCAACGGAGGGAAATAGTGTGGATTGCACCGCAGGCTGCCCAACGTCGGGTTGTCTGCGGATTTTTGTTTGGAGGAACAAGCTATGAAACTATCAGCGCAGCAGCTGCGGCTCTATGCCGTGACGGACCGGGCCTGGGCGGCGGACGAGGACGCCTTTTTTGCTCAAATCGAAGCGGCCATCGACGGCGGGGCCGGTGTGGTACAGCTGCGGGAAAAGCACGCCTCCCGGGAGGAGTTTTTGCACCTGGCGGAGCGGTTTGTGTCCCTTTGCCGCCGCCGGGGTGTGGCGAGCATCATCAACGACAACGTGGAGGCCGCGGCGGCGGTGGGCGCCGACGGCGTCCATGTGGGCCAGGAGGACCTGTCCGCCGGCCGGGCCCGGGTACTGCTGGGACCGGATAAGATCATCGGTGTCTCCGCCCACTCCGTGGCCGAGGCCCAAGCGGCCCAGGCGGCCGGAGCGGACTATCTGGGTGTGGGCGCGGCCTTCGTTACCGGTACCAAGACCGATGCCAAGCCTGTGGGCCACGACGTGATCCGCGCCGTCACGGCGGCGGTGGACATCCCGGTGGTGGCCATCGGCGGCATCAGCCGTGATAACATCCTGGAGCTTTCCGGCTGCGGATTGGACGGCGTGGCGGTGGTGTCCGCCCTGTTCGCCCAAAAGGACGTGGCCGCGGCGGCCCGGGAGCTCCGCAGCCTGGCGGAGCAGATCGCCCGATAAGGGAAAACGCATCTCCCGTCCCAACGCGGCGAAAGTGGAGCTTTCGCCGAAGAAGCGGTGCATTGGGGGCACCACCTTGCATCGCGGAATAAAACTTCAATGCAGAAAGGAAGCAATCAATTATGAAAACAGCATTGACGATCGCTGGAAGCGACTCCAGCGGAGGCGCCGGGATTCAGGCGGATCTCAAGACCATGACGTTAAACGGCGTGTTTGCCATGAGCGCCGTCACGGCCCTGACCGCCCAGAATACCACCGGCGTTACGGACATCCAGGAGGCCACCCCCACGTTTCTGGCGGCGGAGCTGGACGCCGTGTTTACGGACATTTTTCCCGACGCGGTGAAGATCGGTATGGTCTCTTCTGCCGAGCTGATCCGGGTCATCGCCGAAAAGCTCCGGCACTACGGGGCGAGGCACATTGTGGTGGACCCGGTGATGGTGGCCACCTCCGGCGCCCGGCTTTTGCGGGAGGACGCGGTGGACGCCCTGAAGGAGTGCCTGCTGCCCCTGGCGGAGGTCCTGACCCCCAACATCCCCGAGGCGGAGATCCTCTCCGGCATGACCATCCGCTCTGCCGAGGACATGACTGCCGCCGCCCGGGCCGTCAGCGAGCGTTACGGCTGCGCCGTGCTGTGCAAGGGCGGCCACCAGCTCAACGATGCCAACGACCTTTTGTGGAAGGACGGCCAGGCCCACTGGTTCATGGGCCGCCGCATCGACAACCCCAACACCCACGGTACCGGCTGCACCCTCTCCAGCGCCATTGCGGCCAATCTGGCCAAGGGCTACGACCTGACTGTGTCGGTGGAAAAGGCCAAGACCTACCTCTCCGGCGCTCTGGCGGCCCAGCTGAACCTGGGACACGGCTCCGGACCCATGGACCACGCCTTTGACATCCGGCCCGAGTACCGGCAGGAGGCCTGAACATGAAAAAGACCTCTGCCTTCCAGATGAGCCTCATCTGGTTTGGCGCGGGGGTGTCCATCGCCGAGATATTGACGGGTACCTCCTTTGCAGCCCTGGGACTGGGCCGGGGCGCGGCAGCCATTCTGCTGGGCCATGTGATCGGCTGCGCGCTGTTCTTCCTGGCGGGCCTCATCGGCGGCCGCACCGGCCGCAGCGCCATGGAGACAGTAAAAATGTCCTTCGGGCAAAAGGGCGGACAGCTGTTCGCCTTTTTGAACGTATTGCAGCTGGTAGGCTGGACGGCCATCATGATCTACGACGGCGCCCTGGCTGTGGGCGGCATCTTTGACGGGGGCCACTGGCTCTGGTGCCTGGTGATCGGCGGGCTCATTGCCGTGTGGATTCTGGTGGGCGTGACGAACCTGGGCGGCATCAACAAGGTGGCCATGGCGGCGCTGCTGGTACTGACGCTGGTGCTGTGCAAGGTAATCTTTTTCTCCGGTACATCTCCGACCGCCGGGGACGGCTCGCTGAGCTTCGGTGCGGCGGTGGAGCTGGCAGTGGCCATGCCCCTTTCCTGGCTGCCCCTGATCTCCGACTACACCAGTCAGGCGGAAAAGCCCTTCCGGGCCACGGCGGCCAGCACCCTGACCTACGGCGCGGTGTCCTGCTGGATGTACTTCATCGGCATGGGCGCGGCCCTCTATACCGGCGAGAGCGACATCGCCGTCATCATGGTCAAGGCGGGGCTGGGCCTGGCGGCTCTGGTGATTCTGGTGCTTTCCACCGTTACCACCACGTTCCTGGATGCCTGGTCGGCGGGCATCTCCGCCGAGTCCCTCAGCACCCGGATCAACGGCAAGCGGACGGCTGTGGCGGTGACGGCGGTGGGGACCGCGGCGGCCATTTTCTTTCCCATGGACGACATCACCGGCTTTTTGTATCTGATCGGCTCCGTGTTTGCCCCCATGGTGGCCGTGCAGATCGCAGACTTTTTCCTGCTGCGGCGGGACAGCTTTTCTCTGGCCCTGGACGGGCGGAATCTGGTGATCTGGCTGGTGGGCTTTGTGCTCTACCGGCTGCTCATGCGGGTGGATCTGCCGGTGGGATATACGCTGGTGGATATGGTCGTCACGGCACTTTTGTGCGTGGCGGCGGAGGCGGTATCCCGGGGACGGACCTGATCCCATCAAACAGGCGGACGGCTTTGGCCGTCCGCTTTTTTTACGGTCAAAAGGAGGGATTTGTGCTGTGATTTGGGGATTTCCACGAATTTTCCCGGAATAGCTCCCCCCTTTCAGTTTGCTTTTAGCTTTCTCATGTAATCTGAGACTGGATTTTTTATGGAAAACCCCACAGAAAGGAACGGCAAGATATGGATGAGAAACTGCTAGTACCACAGCCTCAGGAAGAAGAACAAACAGCGCCGCCGGCACGGCGCAAATGGGGCGGATGGAAAAGAGGAAAAAAGAAAAAATGGATCGCGCTGGTGCTGGTCGTCGCCGTGCTGGCGGGCCTTGTGGGCTGGAATCGCCTGCGCACGCCCCAGGTATCCGCCCAGGAAGTGAGCTATCAGGAAGAGCAGGTCCAGCGGCGCTCCATCACCAACTCCCTCAGCTCCAGCGGAACCCTGGAACCTGCGGATTCCTACACGGTGAGTACCCTGGTTTCTGCGGAGGTGCTCTCAGACACCTTCGAGGAGGGCGACCTGGTGGAGGAGGGACAGCTCCTCTACACGCTGGACGCCTCCGACGCCTCCAGCAGTCAGACCCAGGCGCAAAACAGCTACTCCCAGGCCCAAAGCAGCTACGATCAGGCGGTGGAAGCCAAGTACCCCAAGGCAGACATGAGCGGCACCATCAGCGAGGTATATGTCCGCAACGGCGACACCGTCTCCGCCGGCACGGAGCTTTTGAAGATCGTAGGGGACAACAACCTCTACATCGACTTCCTCTTCGCCTATGTGGACAGCAGTGACTTCTACGTGGGCCAGACGGCCACCATTTTCATTGACGGCCTGGCGGGCACTCTGACGGGCACCGTGTCCGCCGTGTCCCAGGGCGAGATGGTGTCCGACAACGGCATGATGCTCACCACGGTCCGGGTCAAGGCGGTCAACCCCGGCCTGGTAACTGCCAGCTACACCGCCAGCGCCTCCATCGGTAACTACGTCAGCTACGGGGAGTCGCCCATTGAGATCAGCGAGAGCAGTGTGGTTACCGCCCAGGCCTCCGGCAAGATCAGCGGGCTGAACTTCCTGGCCGGTGACTCCATCTCCTCCGGGGACCAGATCTGCACCATCACCGGCGACAGTGTGGACAATCAGATCGAAAACGCGAAGATCAATCTGGAAAACGCTCAAAGCAATGTCCAGAGCGCGGCGGATAAGCTGGACGACTACAAGATCACCGCCCCCATCTCCGGTACGGTGGTCACCAAGACCGCCAAGGCCGGCGACAAGGTGGAGGGCGGCTCCTCCGGCACGCTGTGCACCATTTACGATCTGAGCTATTTGGAGATGACCATGAACATCGACGAGCTGGACATCAGCTCCGTGGCCGTGGGCCAGAGCGTGGAGATCACCGCCGACGCCGTGGAGGGCAAGACCTACACAGGTACGGTGACCAGCGTGTCTGTGGCGGGCACCACCGCCGGCGGCATTACCACCTATCCCGTTACCGTCCGCATCGACGAGACGGACGGACTCCTGCCGGGCATGAACGTGGATGCCCAGATTGTACTCAGTCAGGCTGACGACGTGCTGGCCATCCCCAGCGGCGCCGTGAACCGGGGCGACACGGTGCTCATCACCGCTGACTCCCCCAGTGCGGCCAATGCCCTGGATCAGGAGGCGCCCGAGGGCTATGTGTACGTGTCTGTCGAGACGGGCGTCAGCGACGACAGCTACATCGAGATTCTCTCCGGATTGCAGGAGGGAGACACCGTGGCCTACCTGGCCTCCGGCTCCAGCGGCGGAGCCATGATGATGGACGGCGCGGCCATGGGTGGCATGCCCGGCAGTATGGGCGGCGGTATGAGCGGCGGCCCCGGCGGCGGAGGCGGCGCAGCCATGGGCGGCGGTCCCGGGGGAGGCTTCTGATGGGCGCACTCATTGAATTTCAGGACGTGTGCAAGTTCTACCGGATGGGCGACACCACCGTCAAGGCGGCCGACCACATCTCCTTTCGGATTCAGAAGGGGGAGTTTGTGGCCATCGTGGGCCAGTCCGGTTCCGGCAAGTCCACCTGCATGAACATCATCGGCTGTCTGGACGTCCCCACCTCCGGCACGTATTTGCTGGACGGACAGGATGTGGGACAGATGAACAAAAATCAGCTGGCGGCCATCCGCAACCGGATGCTGGGTTTTATTTTCCAGCAGTACAATCTGTTGCCAAAGCTCACGCTCATGGAGAACGTGGAGGTCCCCCTCATGTATGCGGGAATGCCCAGGTCCGAGCGCCACGAGCGGGCCAAGGTGGCGCTGGAGATGGTGGGCCTGGGCGACAAGCTGCGCCACAAGCCCGCCCAGCTCTCCGGCGGCCAGCAGCAGCGGGTGTCCATCGCCCGGGCTCTGGCGGGAGATCCGGCGGTGATCCTGGCCGACGAGCCCACCGGCGCCCTGGACTCCCACACCGGCCGGGAGGTGCTCACCATGCTCCAGCAGCTCCACGCGGCGGGCAACACCGTGGTGCTCATTACCCACGATAACTCCATCGCCGTCCAGGCCCAGCGGATCATCCGCCTGGAGGACGGCCGCGTCATCTACGACGGGGACGCCCAGGATCCCCGGGCGGTGGTCACGCCCGGCTCTGCGGGGAAAGGAGGCGGCCTATGAGCTTCGGCGAGACGTTTTCCCTGGCACTGAAAAACATTCTCTCCAGCAAGATGCGCACGTTTTTGACCATGCTGGGCATCATCATCGGCGTATGCGCCGTCATCGTTATTGTGGGATTGGGCAACGGCATGCAGGGCTATATCGAAGAGAGCTTTGCCGACATGGGCACCGACTCCCTGACTGTCATGGTCATGGGCCGGGGCTCCTCCCGCAGCGTCAGCGAGGAGGACATGTACGCTATGGTGGAGGAAAACAGCGATGTGCTCCGGCAGATCTCCCCCACGGTGACCATGACCGGCAGCGCAAAAATCGGCAGCGACACTCTCTCCGCCACCTCTATCACCGGCGTCAGCGAGGACTACTTTTCCATAAAGGGCTATACCGTGTCCCAGGGCCGGGGATTGCAGTATACGGACATGAAGGACCGCAAGAAGGTGTGCGTGGTGGGCCAGTATCTCAACATGGCCTACTTCGGCGGAAATGCCGTGGGCCAGACGGTGAAGGTGGGCGGTACCACGTTCACCATTGTGGGCGTGCTGGCCCAGCAGGGCACGGAACTGGAGGAGGGCGGCAGCGACGACTGCATGTTTGTCCCCTACTCCACCGCCGCCCGGCTGAGCTTCACCGGCACCATCTCCAGCTATGTCATTACCGTGCAGGATACGGACCGCATCGAGGAGGCCAAGGCGCTGGTGGAGCAAAAGCTCTATGACGTCTTTTCCGACGACAGCGCCTACACCGTCACCAGCATGGCCGAGCTGGTGGAGGAGATGAACAACATGGTCAACATGATTATCTATATCCTGGCGGGGATCGCCGCCATCTCGCTGGTGGTGGGCGGCATCGGCATCATGAACATCATGCTGGTGTCTGTGACGGAGCGCACCCGGGAGATCGGCATCCGCAAGGCCCTGGGCGCCCGGGAGAGCGCCATCATGCGCCAGTTCGTCATCGAGGCGGCCACCACTTCCGCGCTGGGCGGCGTCCTTGGCATCGCCCTGGGCTACGGCCTCTCTGCTGCGGCCACCACTCTCATTGCCGGCGCTATGCCGGATACGCCCATTACCGTCAGCCCCAGCCTGACGGCAGTGGTCATCGCCTTCGCTGTGTCCACCGGCATCGGTGTGGTGTTCGGCTACCTGCCGGCCAAAAAGGCGGCGGTGCTCAACCCCATCGACGCCCTGCGCTACGACTGAGCGCCAGATATAAAAAAGCCGTCCCGAAATCCGGGACGGCTTTTTTTACGCTTTTTCCGCGGCCTGCCGCAGCAGGGCGATCTCGGCGGCGTAGCCGGGAATATCGTTGGGAGTTTCCAGACAGAAGGGCAGGTTTTGCAGTGCCGGGTGGCGCACCACCCGCTCCAGGGCCTCCAGGCCGATGCAGCCATCGCCGATGCAGGCGTGGCGGTCCTTGTGACTGCCCAGGCTGTTGCAGCTGTCATTGAGATGGACGGCCCGGAGGAGGTCCAGGCCGATGATGCGGTCAAACTCCGTCAAAACGCCGTCCAGATCCCCGGCGATGTCGTAGCCGCCGTCCCAGACGTGGCAGGTGTCCAGGCACACGCCTACCTTTTCCGGCAGACTCACCCGGTCCAAAATTGCCCGCAGTTCCTCAAACCGGCCGCCCACTTCGCTGCCTTTACCCGCCATGGTCTCCAGCAGCACGGTGGTGGACTGGTCGGGGCGCAGAATGTCGTTGAGGCCGTCGGCGATAAAGGCAATGCCTGCCTCCGTCCCCTGGCCCACATGGCTGCCGGGGTGGAAATTGTAGTACTGACCCGGCAGGTGCTCCAGCCGGTGGAGGTCATCGGCCATGGTGGAGCGGGCGAAGGTGCGGCTTTCCTCCAACGCGGCGCACAGGTTCAGCGTGTAGGGCGCGTGGGCCACCAGCGGCGCAAAGCCGTTTTCCCGAAGCAGCTGTTCCAGGGCGCGGACGTCCTCTACGTCCAGTGCCTTGGCCCGGCTTCCCCGGGGATTGCGGGTGAAAAACTGAAACGTGTCCGCTCCGATGTCCAGGGCCTGACGGCCCATGGCGGCAAAGCCCTTGGATGAGGAGAGATGACAGCCGATATGCAGCATAGAGAGCCTCCTTAGGATATCTGTCCGGCCCGGAGCCGGCGTCGGCTCTTATTGTACCGGATTTTCCTCCGGACCGCAACCGTCTTGGTCCGTGTCCGCTTCCAGATACAGCTCCTCCGCCTGCTGCTGGGCGGCCATCAGATCGCTTCGCAGCCGGGCCAGAGCCTCCTCCGTCTGCGTCAATGTGTTGAACAGCATCAGATATCCTTTGCTTAAATTCTGCATACTGTGGTCATCCTTTCTAAGTTGTCACAAGATATTGGATTTGACAGGTCTATCATACACAAAGGGGCCGCGGAATTTTGCCGGAATCTGTCGAGGGAGTCTGGAAATTGACGCACGGTGCCGCGGCGGCGGGAATGAAGGCGGAAATCGTTGCCTGACGGGGGATTGCGTCGTTTTTTCCATGGAGTGGAAATTTTAAAAAAGTGTAAAATCCCATGAAAAAATGGAGAATTGCTTGCAAAAAAATAAGGGCTGGTGTTATACTGACCGGGCGGAGAGAGCTCTCCGCATGAGATGACAAAAAAGGAGGAAAGGTAAGTGGATACCGGCAGTCGAAGTTTCCGAACAGACAGCGACGTTCCCAAGCGGCGTCCTCTTGCCTTTTCCCGGGCAATATAAGGGGCCGCGAAGTCCATGGGAGTGCCGCCGCACAGACCTGTCCCCTGACGGGGGCGGTGTCGGTGCGGCTTTGTGCGTCTTTTCAGAAGCTTCCCAATGAAAAAAAGGGAGGTTTTTACGCCATGGAGAAGAAGATTTGGACCTATTGCCGGGAGCTCCTGGCCGGAAAAAAATTCCGGGAGCTGCGGGAGATTCTCTCCCGGGAAAATGAAGTGGACCTGGCGGAGTTCCTGGAGACGCTGCCCATCGAGCAGGCGGTGCTGGCGTTCCGGGCGCTGCCCAAGGAGCAGGCGGCGGAGGTGTTTTCCCAGCTGTCGCCGGAGTTCCGGCACTCCATTGTGGACGCGGCCACCGACCATGAGCTGGGCGAGATCGTGGAGGAGCTGTTTGTGGACGATGCGGTGGACATTCTGGAGGAGCTGCCCGCCGGCGTTGCAAGCCGCATGCTCCGGCAGGCCCGGCCCGAGACCCGCAAGCTGCTGAATCAGTTCCTGCGCTACCCGGAGGGCAGCGTGGGCAGCATCATGACCGCAGAGTTTGCCGATCTGAAAAAGACGGATACCGCCCGCTCGGCCATGGAGCGCATCCGCCGTATCGGCGCCGACTGCGAGTCCATCTACACCTGCTATGTCACCAACGAGAGCCGGGTGCTGGAGGGCGTGGTGACGCTGCGGGAGCTGCTGCTGGCTCCGGAGGAGTGCACGGTGGAGAAGATCATGGAGCGGGATGTGATCACCGCTCGCACCACCGATGACCGGGAGCAGGCTGTGGAGGCCATGATGCGCTATGACTTTCTGGCACTTCCGGTGGTGGATACGGAAAACCGCCTGGTAGGCGTGGTTACCGTGGACGACGTGATGGACGTCATGGAAGAGGAGGCCACCGAGGACTTTGAGAAGATGGCTGCCATGGCCCCCTCGGAAAAGCCCTATCTCAAGACCGGGGTATTCACCCTGGCCCGCCACCGCATCATGTGGCTGCTGGTGCTGATGATCTCCGGTATGGTGACCGGCGGCATCCTGGGACGGTATGAGGAGGCCTTCGCCGCGCTGCCCCTTTTGGTGACGTTTATCCCCATGCTCACGGATACCGGCGGAAACGCCGGCAGCCAGTCCAGCACCCTGGTGATCCGCGGTATGGCCGTGGGTGATATCGAGCTGTCGGATTTTCCCCGGGTGCTGTGGAAGGAGCTGCGGGTGAGCGTAGTGGTGGGCGCGGCCCTGGCTGCGGTGAACTTCGTGCGGCTGGTGATCCAGTATCCCGGCAGCCATCTCATTTGCCTGACGGTGACGCTGGCATTGTTTGCCACCGTGGTCATTGCCAAGACCGTAGGCGGCGTGCTGCCCATGGCGGCAAAGCTCATCCACGCAGACCCCGCCATTATGGCTGCGCCCCTCATCACCACCATCGTGGACGCGCTGTCTCTCATGATCTACTTTGCCATCGCAAAGCAGCTGCTGCCCATCTGAGTTTTCCGGGGGAAAACGAAAATTCCCCGTTGACAAACGAAAAAAGCTGTGGTAACATCACACTCAATAAAACGCAAGGACGCAGAGTAGTAAGCGGGAAGGCCCATGCAGAGAAGTGTCGGTTGGTGCGAGACACGATGGCTGCTGATCCGCCGAACTGGCTGCAGAGCGGCCGGGCCGAAGGTAAGTAGGCGCGGACGGGCGCACCCGTTAGCGTGCAGGGATATGATGGTATCCCGCAGAGTGATCCTCATTTTTGAGGATAAAGAAGAGTGGTACCGCGGAAGCGTTTTCAAACCTTTCGTCTCTTCTGCCCTGACAGGCAGGAGCGACGAAAGGTTTTTTTGTTGCCTCCTTGCCCCATCGAAAACCAGTTTTGGGAGGAATCGAACATGAAAGAAAAACGCATCGCAAAGACCCCGTTCGTCATCGCCTTCTCCGTGGGCTCCGTACTCTTCTCCGCCCACGCCGGCGGCGGTTTTGCCACCGGCAACCAGGCCAACACCTACTATGTGGGCCTTGGCTGGGCCGGCGTCGTCAGCGCCGTGATCGCCATGCTGCTTTTGACGCTGACCATGCGCCAGGCCATGGTGATGTACAACTCCCGGGGGCTGACCAGCTACAAGCAGCTCTTTGAGACCCTTTATCACCCCTTCGACAAGATCGAGTGGCTCTTTGAGGTATTCTTCTACATCATGGTGCTCATGGCGGTGGCTGCGGCCATCTCCGGTGCCGCCTCCGCCCTTCAGGGCTACTTCGGCATGAACTACTACTTGGGCATCGTGGCTGTGGGCGCAGTGGTGCTGGTGCTGACCATCTTCGGTGCCGGCATCGTCCGGGCGGCCTCCACCTATATGGGCATCGCCATTTTGATTACCGCCATCACCATCTACACCGTGGGCATCTTCAAAAGCGACAGCTCCATCTCCTCCGTCCTGGCCGCGGACTTTGCCCAGCGGGGCTTCGGCGGAATTCCCCAGGCAATCGTCAACGCCTTCACCTACGCCGGCTTCCAGTGCGTGACGCTGCCCACCATGATCGCCTGCGGCACGCCGCTGAAAAACCGCAAGGGCTGCGGCAAGGCCATGTGGATCTCCTTCGTCATGAACACGGTGGCCCTGGTGCTCTCCATCTTCATGCTCCTCACCTGGCAGGGCGTGTACACCTCCGTGGAGGGCGGCACCACGATTCCCACCCTCACCGCCTGCAACGCCATGGGCATCGGCTGGCTCACCACCGTCTACGGCATCTGCCTGCTCCTGTGCCTCATCTCCACCGGCGTGACCACCATCTTCGGCTTCGTGGCCCGGTTTGAAAAGCTCCCCATGTTCCGGGGAATTTCCTCCGCTCCCGTCCGCAGCGCCATCGTCTCCGCGTTCATCATCGTGGTGTCCATGACCATCTCTCTGGCGGGTCTGTCCAATATCATCAAGTATGGCTACGGCTACTGCGGCTACCTGGGCATCATCGTGGTGGTGATCCCGTTCCTCACGGTGGGTGTCTATAAAAACCGCGCTTACATCCGTGCCCACGGGGAGGCCTTCCCCGAGCGGCAGGAGGACGAATCCGTCCCCGCCGCCAAGACCGTCACCACCACCCGCCCCGCCGCCCAGTGCGACTGAGCACCAGTCAATAAAGGAGCATATACACCATGGAAAAAACTCTGTTCCCCGGATATACCATTGGGCCGGACGCCTATGACGATATCGCCGCCGTCTGCCCGGCCTACGGCAAAAAAGCGGCGGTCATCGGCGGCAAGCGGGCTCTGGCGGCAGCCGGAGACGCCATCATCCAGGCGGCCAAGGAGGCCGGCATGGAGATCATCGGGCCCATCTGGTACGGCGGCGAGGCCTCCCGGGAGAATATGGAGATGCTGCGGCCGCAGATTGAGGAGGCGGACATGATCTTCGCCGTGGGCGGCGGCAAGGCCATCGACACCTGCAAGGTGCTCGCCCACGAGACGAACCGTCCCTTCTTCACCTTCCCCACCATCGCCTCCACCTGTGCCTCCTGCACGAGCCTTGGCATCGTCTATCATCCGGACGGGAGCCTGCGGGAGTACTCCTTCTCCAAGATTCCGCCCAACCACATTTTCATCAACACCCAGGTGATCGCCGACGCGCCCGATATCTACCTGTGGGCCGGTATGGGCGATACCATGGCCAAGCACTATGAATGCACCATCTCCTCCCGGGGCGACGTACCTGCCCACTCCGATGCCATGGGCATCGCCCTGAGCTCCATGTGCGCCGAGCCCATCATCCGCTGGGGCCGTCAGGCGCTGGAAGACTGCCGGGCCCACAAGGTCACCCGGGAGCTGACGGAGGTGATTCTGGGCATCATCATCTCCACGGGTCTGGTGTCCAACTTCGTTCAGGTGGACTACACCACCGGCCTGGCCCACGCCATCTACAACGGCTTTACGGTGCTGCCCTCCACGGAGGCCCACCATCACCTCCACGGCGAGGTAGTCTCCTACGGCATTCTGGTCATGCTGACCGTAGACAAACAGTTTGAAGAGCGGGATAAGCTCTATGCCTTCAGCCGCTCCATCGGACTGCCCACCTGCCTTGCCGACATCCATGCCACGCCGGAGGATCTGCCGGCCGTCACGGCCAAGGCGCTGGCCGGCATCGACGTGCGGGTGTTCCCCTACACCGTCACGCCGGAGATGATTGTCCAGGGCATCATGGATATGGAGGAATACCACAAGGCACATAATTGAAATAAAAAGCGGTCCGGAACTTCCGGACCGCTTTTTTTATGATTCTTCCAGGTCTTCCCGGATAAACATGATGACAAAGGCCGCTACCAGCAGCCCACAGGAAACCCAAATGGTACCCATGCCCAGATAGGGCAGCAGCACGCCGCCCAAGCCTGCCCCCAAGCCGAACAGAGCGATAATGCCGAAGTACCGCCCGGCCTTCTTCCGGGCCTGGGGAGCGCCGTATTTCCAGTAGGCGCACAGCGACTCGGTGCCGCTGCGCAGGTTGCCGATGCACATGGTGCTGGCAAAGGCGTAGCCGTCCACCTTGCGGAAGGCCTGCACCTGCATGGCGCAGGAAAAAGACACCAGGGAGTTGGCCAGCAGGTTCCAGGACTGAGGAATCAGCCCCACCCCTGCCAGCAGGACGATTTCCGCCATCACCACCAGCTGCCGCCAGTGGAACCGCTCCATTTTCCCATAGCGCATGTGCAGCAGCTCCGCGGCCAGCACACCCAGGGCGAAGGCCAGCAGCGGCACCAGATACCGCAGGGACTTCTGCCAGGAGCCCTCGAAAAACCGTACCCACATCAAAACGATGTTGCCGGTCTGGGCGTTGGCGAATACCTCACCCCGGGCAAGATACGTATAGGCGTCCTGAAGACCGCCCGACAGGGATAACAATCCGGCGGTCAGAAAGGACTCCGACATCTGGCCGTGGTGTTTATGTGTGTGGAGGAATTGCTCGTGTTCCATCCTGCTGCCTCCCGCATGTCCAAAATCCATGTCAGTATACGCCCATTCCGCCCAGGCGGCAAGGGGGTGCGGCAAAAATTTCCCTCCCGGTGGGCGGCCGTTGACAGAGACGGGCGGATTTGATAAGGTGAAGCCAAAAGGAGGCGGGGGTATGAAGCTGAAAAAATGTGCCTGTATTGAGACGCTGTACCGGGAAGTGCCGTTTCTGGAGCGGATTGCCGCGGCGGCGCGGGACGGATTTTCCGCCGTGGAGTTCTGGTCCTGGCGGGACAAGGACCTGGCGGCGGTGCGGCAGGCGGCAGAGGATGCGGGAATCAAGGTGGCCGGGTTCAATGGGGACGGTCCGTTTTCCCTGATCGACCCCGGGCAAAAGGCGGACTATCTGCGGGATCTGACCCAGGCCATGGACGCGGCGGCGGCCGTGGGGGCCGCTTCCCTCACCATCCACTCCAACGCCTTGGGTGAGGGCGGTGTGGTCACAGACCGGGGGGAGGGCCTTTCGGACACGGTGCGCCTTTGCGCCATGTACGATACGCTCAGAGACTGCGCCCGTCTGGCGGAGGACCGGGGGCTGACGCTGCATCTGGAGGCGCTCAATCCCATTACGGACCACCCGGGCAACTTCCTGGTCTCCACTGCTGTGGCGGCGGAGCTAACGGCCCTGGTGGGCTCTCCCCGGCTGAAGATTCTTTATGACATCTACCACATGCAGCTGAGCGAGGGAAACCTGATGGGCAACATCCGCGCCTGGCACGGGCAGATCGGCCACGTGCACGCAGCGGACGCGCCGGGCCGCCACGAGCCGGGCACGGGAGAGATTGCCTTTCCTGCGGTGCTGGACTGCCTGGAAAAGACAGGCTACTACGGCCTGGTGGGCTTTGAGCTCTTCCCTGCCCGCACCACGGCGGAGGCGGTAGCGGCCATCATGTCTCTTTGAAAGGAAATATAAAAAGCCGGTGATGCTACCATCACCGGCTTTTTTATGCAGGAAAAATCATTTCTGCTCTGCCAGCTCCAGCGCCTGCTTGCCGGAGAGGTGTTCCACTGAGAGCTCCAGAATGCACAGACGGTCCCACGCCCGGTCAATGGTGCGGGCCCGCCCGGCAGGGGTGTCCTTCGGGGCGTATTTCGCAGCCAGGCGCTCAATGGCCTGCCGCTTTTCCGCCGCGTCCTCCAGAATGCGGATGGTCCCGAAGGCAATCACGCTTTTGAAATAAGTGGTATACTCCTCCGGCACAATCCGGTCCTGGCCGATGACGCAGAAGGAGGCCTTTGGGCTTTGCCGGATGGCGTCGATCTTGTGGCCTGCCTTTGCACAGTGGAAGAAGAACTTGCCGGATTGATACACATAGCTCAGCGGAACCGCGTAGGGATAGCCGTCATCGCCAGAGAGTGCCAGTACGCCGGATGTGCCGGCATGCAGGACCGCGGCAATTTCCTCCTGGGACAGGGCCTGCCGGTTTCTGCGCATTTGTTGAAACATGGTGTCCTCCTTGTGGTTTTGGCGGTAAAATACTCCGCCGTCCGGAAAATTTGGGTTACGTCCGGGCCGGGGCGGGCGTGGGATACAGGGCCCGCAGCGCCGGCTCCACGGAGAAAAACGCGTCCAGCAGCGCCGGATTGAAGGCGCCGCACTCCCCGTCCCGAATCATCCTCAGGGCCTCCTCGCAGGAGAAGGCGTCCTTGTAAACCCGCTTGCTGGTCAGAGCATCATACACGTCCGCCAGGGATACCACCTGGGACCAGATGGAGATCTCCTCTCCCCTGAGGCCATCGGGATAACCCCGGCCGTCCCAGCGCTCGTGGTGGTGGCGGGCAATGTCACAGGCATAGGCGTAGGCGCCGCTGTCCTGCATCTGGGGGATCTTTTCCAGCAGCAGCGCACCCTGAACGGTATGGGTTTTCATGATCTCAAACTCTGCCGGAGTCAGCCGGCCGGGCTTATTCAAAATGGCATCGGGGATGGCAATCTTGCCCACGTCGTGCATGACAGCGGCCAGGGAGATGTTTTCCACATCGTTTGGCTCCAGCCCCCGGCCCATGGGGGTGTGGGTGAGCAGATAGTGGGTGATGTCGTGAATGCGGCGCACGTGCTGGCCGGATTCGCCGTTGCGGAACTCAATGGCGGCGGACAGGGCCTCCACCATTCCCTGGTTGAGCCGGACGATCTGCTCGGCTCGCTCCAGGAGCTCCGCCTGCTGGCGGTTCACCACGCCGCTGAGCCGGGCCCGGGCCTGATACAGCTCCACCACCGACTGCACCCGCCGCAGCACCACGTAGGGAATGACGGGCTTGCCGATGACGTCCATGACGCCCAGCTCGTATGCTTCTTTCATGACACTGCCGCTGGCCTCGGCGGTAATGAGGAATACCGGTACCTGCTCGGTGAGGTGGTGGGATTTCAGCGCCCGCAGGACCTGAATCCCGTCCATTTCCGGCATTACCACATCCAGCAGCACGGCGCACAGACGCTGGGGGTGGGCCAGGATCTTCTCCAGGCCTTCCCGGCCGTTTTCTGCCTCTTCAATGGCGTAGTGAGAGGCAAAAATATTTTCCAGGATGCCGCGGTTAATGGCATCGTCATCAATAATCAGCAGCGTATCCGCTGAGAGCATTGCCTGATACGGAAATTGTACATTGGTCATGGGAGACTCCTTTACCGGTTCGGTGGGAAAAATAGGAGAATACGAAGGTATTATAGAACAAAAAAGCAGGCTTGGCAACGTCCATTCCCTGAGACCCCCCATACACAGCATATGCGGCGGCACTGTGAGGGGCAGCGGAAGAAGCTGGAAAACCTTTTGCCGCTTCCGACCGTCTTATACAACAAGTGCCCGGATATGCCCGGGGACATAAACGACCGAGGAGGTTTTCCATGATGAAAAAACTGCTGTGGATTCCGGCTCTGGTGCTGGCTCTGGCTCTTTCCGGCTGTGGAAAGACGGCGCCGGCGGCAGATCCCCGGGACGGACAGGCGTCCGGGGAACAGAGCCAGACAGTACCCCAGGCGGCCTACGAGGATACCAGTGTGACGGACGAGATCCACTATCCCCAGCTGACCGAGTTTCCCGGGGAGCTGCTGATGGACTACATGAACCAGTCTCTGGCGCATCCGGCCCAGTCGCTGGAGTCGCTGGATACCAAGGACAGCAAGGCACTTTCCTATGAGGTGGGGCGCTGTGACGGCACTTGGGTCAGCGTGCTGTACACCCAGACACTGACCGCTCCGGACGGCACCGAGACCCGGACGCAGACAGCGGTGAACCTGGAGGGCGGAAGTGCCCAGGAAGTGACAATGGACAACGCCTTCCGGGATAAGGCGGCCGTTGTGAAGCTGCTGGAGACCCAGCCCGGAGATGCCCCGGTGTCCTTCTATCTCAATGGAGACGGTGCAGTGTTCTTCTTCCGTCCGGAGGATGACCCGTCCCGGGACTACGTGACCCAGACCATCCCCTACGCATCCCTGGAGGGATACTGGAACACATTCGGGCAGCCCGCCAACTGAAAAACCGCCGCCGGAACATCCCGGCGGCGGTTGTGGAAAAAACGGGGAGCACATGGCGTGCTCCCCGTTTTCCGTGACAGAGCTTACTGCTCCTCGGCCATCTTGCGGTACTTCTCGTACCGGGCCTTCAGGTTGGCAATCTCCTGCTGATAGAGGGCCTCGGCCTTCTCGGGGAAGTTGTTCTTCAGAGAAGCGAAGCGGTTCTCGCCCATGAGGTAGTCCATGAGCTTGCTGGTGTCCGGCTCGGCGGAGTCCAGCTGGAAGGGGTTCTTGCCCTCGGCAACCCGGCGGGGATCATACCGGTACAGGTGCCAGTAGCCGCACTCCACAGCCTTCTTCATCTCGGACTGAGAGCAGCCCATGCCGGCCTTGATGTGCTGCTCCAGGCAGGGGCAGTAGGCGATGACGATGGAGGGGCCGGGATAGGACTCGGCTTCCCGGATGGCCTTGAGGGTCTGAGCCTGGTCGGCGCCCATGGCCACCTGGGCCACGTACACATAGCCGTAGGTCATGAGGATGGCGCCCAGGTCCTTCTTGGCCACCTGCTTGCCGCCGGCGGCAAATTTGGCCACAGCGGAGGTGGGAGTGGACTTGGAGGACTGACCGCCGGTGTTGGAGTAGACCTCGGTGTCCAGAACCAGCAGGTTCACATCCCGGTTCTGCGCCATGACGTGGTCAATGCCGCCGAAGCCGATATCATAGGCCCAGCCGTCACCGCCGATGGCCCAGATGGACTTCTTGGACAGGTACTCCTTGTTGTCCAGGATGAACTGGACATCCTCGGTCTTTTCAGCCTGCTCCAGGGCGGCAACCAGCGCGTCGGATACGGCGCGGGTCTTCTCCTTGTCCTCCCAGTTGGCCAGGTAGTCGTTCACCGCCTCCACGGCGATGCCGGCGCTCTTGAGGTCCTCCAGACGGATGAGGATCTCCTTGCGGATGGCGTCCTGGGCATGGAAGAAGCCGTAGGCAAACTCGGCGTTGTCCTCGAACAGGGAGTGCTCCCAGGCGGGGCCGCGGCCGCAGCTGTCCTTGCAGTAGGGCAGGATGGGCGCGCCGCCGGAAATGGCGGAGGAGCAGCCTGCCGCGTTGCCCACATACATCCGATCGCCCACCATCTGGCTGACCAGCTTGATGTAGGTGGTCTCGGCGCAGCCGGCGCAGGCGGCGGAGAACTGGAAGTAGGGCTTGGCGAACTGGAGGTTCTTGACGGTCTTGTCGGAAATGACGTCCTTCTTCAGGTAGGCGTCGTTCATGGCCACCTCGTCGAAGTTGGTCTGCTCGCCCTTCATCTCCTCAAAGGGCGTCATAACCAGAGCGTCGGCGGTCTTGTCGCTGGCGTTGGCGGGGCACACGGTCAGGCACACGCCGCAGCCCAGGCAGTCATAGGGAGAGATCTGCATGCGGAAGGAGTAAGCGGGCGCGTCCTTGCCCAGGCCCTTGGCGGGCACGGTCTCAAAGGAAGCGGGCACCTTGGCCTTCTCCTCGTCGCTGAGCAGCACGGGGCGGATGGCGGCGTGGGGGCAGGCCATGGAGCAGCGGTTGCACTGGATGCAACTCTCGGCGTTCCACTTGGGCACCATGGTGGCAACACCGCGCTTGGAGAAGGCAGAGGTGCCGTTTTCCCAGGTGCCGTCCAGCACGCCGTACTTCTTGAACACGGACACGGGCAGCTTGTCGCCCTGCTGACGGTCCATGGGCAGCACGATGTCCCGCACAAAGGGAGTGGCGCCCTTGGGCTCCACCACGGGGGTGTCGGCGGCGTCGGCCCAGGAGGCGGGGATGTCCACCTTCACGGCGGCGCTGATGCCCACGTCCACGGCCTTGTTGTTCAGGTCGACGATCTTCTGGCCGGCCTTCTTGAAGTAGGAGTTATAGTTGTTCTTCTTCATATCCTCCACGGCCATGTCCAGGGGGATGACCTTGGTCAGAGCGAAGAAAGCGGCCTGGAGGATGCTGTTGGTGCGCTTGCCCAGGCCGATCTCCTGAGCCAGCTTGGCCGCGTCGATGATGTAGAACTGGGCGTGCTTGCGGGCCAGGTCACGCTTCATCTTGCCGGGCAGACGGGTGTCCAGCTCCTCGGCGCTCCAGGGGCAGTTGAGCAGGAAGATGCCCCCGTCCTTGAGGTCCTCGGTGGTGTCGTACTTATTTACATAGGTAGGTGCGTGAACGGCGATGAAGTCCGCAGAGGACACCAGATAGGTGGAGCGGATGGGGTGGTCGCCGAAGCGCAGGTGGCTCTGGGTCAGACCGCCGGACTTCATGGAGTCGTAGGAGAAGTACGCCTGGGCATACTTGTCGGCTACCAGGCCGATGGTGGAGATGGCGTTCTTGTTGGCGCCCACGGTGCCGTCGCCGCCCAGGCCCCACAGCTTGCAGGAGACCTCGCCGGGATGGGGCAGCTCCACATCCTTGTAGTCCAGAGAGGTGTGGGTCACATCGTCCACAATGCCGATGGTGAAGCTGTTCTTGGGATTGGCCTGCTTCAGGTTATCATACACGGCGATGATCTGGCCGGGGGTGGTGTCCTTGGAGGACAGGCCGTACCGGCCGCCCACCACGCGGATGTCGCCGCGGCCGGCCTGGTTGAGGGCGGTCACCACGTCCAGGTACACGGGCTCGCCTACGGAACCGGTCTCCTTGGAGCGGTCCAGCACGGCGATGCGCTTGCAGGTGGCGGGGATGGCGGCGGCGAAGTGAGAGACGGAGAAGGGACGGTACAGGTGGATCTGCACCATGCCCACCTTGCGGCCCTGGGCGTTGAGGTAGTCCACGGTCTCCTTGACGGTCTCGGAGGCGGAGCACATGACCACGATCACGTCCTCAGCGTCGGGAGCGCCGTAGTAGTTGAAGAGCTTGTAGTCCCGGCCGGTGAGCTTGTTGATCTCGTCCATGTAGTGCTGGACGGTGTCGGGCAGAGAGGCGGCCTTTTCGTTGGCGCCCTCCTTGCACTGGAAGTACACGTCGGGGTTGACGTTGTTGCCCCGGTTGGTGGGGTGCTCGGGGTTCAGGGCGTGACGGCGGAAGTCCTTGAGGGACTCGTAGTTCACCAGACCACGCAGATCCTCGTAGTCCAGCGCCTCGATGCGCTGCATCTCGTGGGAGGTGCGGAAGCCGTCGAAGCAGTGCATGAAAGCGTACCGGGCGTCAATGGCGGAAAGATGGGCCACGGCGCCTAAGTCCATGGCTTCCTGGGGGCAGGAGGACATGAGCATGGCGTAGCCGGTGGTGCGGCAGGTCATAAAGTCGGTGTGATCGCCGAAAATGGAGTGGTGGTTGGAGGTCACCACCCGGGAGGCGATGTGCATGACGCTGGGCAGGAACTGGCCGCCCATGGCGTACATGGCGGGGATCATCAGCATCAATCCCTGGGAAGACGTGAACGTGGTGGTCAGGGCACCGGCCTGCAAAGAGCCGTGGCAGGTACCGGCGGCACCGGCTTCAGACTGCATCTGAATGACATCCACCGTGGAGCCGAACAGGTTCTTGCGGCCCTTGGCGGCCCACTCGTCCACCTTCTCCGCCATGGGAGAAGACGGCGTGATGGGATAGATGGCAGCGACCTCCGTGAACGCATAGGCCACATGCGCCGCAGCGGTGTTGCCATCCATGACTGCGTATTTCTTTTTCATCTGATACACCTCTCCTGGTATGTAATAAGCAGGATCATCATGGGCCGGCGCGGCCGTGCCGGAACTTTCTCGATTCCGCATAACGGAAGCAAATTCCTTAAAAAACGAAAACGACAAAGATTGCCCATGAATTATCAATCTAACTATACTCTATAAATCTCCAGGTGTCAAAGGCTTTTGACGGGTTTTTCGCCAAAAAATCTGCGCAAAATCAGCCGGCTTCCGGTGTATCTTATACCGGAAGCCGACGGATTTGGAAACTTTTGAGAAAAACCCGTCACAGATAGGGACGGGGGTCCGCGATTCGCCCTTCCAGGGCAGAGGCGGCCGCCACGGCAGGACTTGCAAGATAGGTACGGGCGGCGGGACTGCCCATGCGGCCGATGAAGTTGCGATTGTGGGTGCCCACCACCACCTGCTCTCCGCTGACCAGTCCGCCGCTGCGGCCCTGGCACAAGGAGCAGTAGGGATGGGTCACCATGGCACCGGCAGCCACCAGGGCCTGAAGATAGCCAAGGCGCACGGCCTGGCGGTATACCGCGTTGGAGCCGGGGGTGACGATCAGCCGCACATGAGGCGGAATCTCGTGACCTTTCAGAATCTGCGCCGCCGCGGCCAGATCCTCCAGACGGCCGTTGGTGCAGCTGCCCAGAAACACCTGGTTGACCGGCGTGCCGGCCACTTCCCCGATGGAATGGACGTTGTCCACGGAATAGGGGCAGGCAAGATAGGGCTCCAGTTCCTCTGCCCGGTAGCGCAGCACCCGCTCATATTGGGCGTCGGGGTTCAAGCGCAGCCACACCAGAGCGGCGGGGTCAGCCTGGCAGAAGGCGGCGGTTTTTTCGTCCGGGGCAAACAGTGCCGCCTTGGCGCCGCACTCCACCGCCATGTTGGCGATGGCGGCCCGGCCGGCCACGCTCATCTGCGCCACGGCGGAGCCGGTGAACTCCAGGGACTTGTACAGCGCCCCGTCGGCGCCCAGGTCTCCCAGCACCCGCAAGATCACGTCCTTGGGAAATACGCCTTTGGGCAGCGTGCCGTCCACCACCACCAAAATAGAGGAGGGTACCCGCACCCACAGCTGTCCCGTGCCCAGGATGGAGGCCATCTCCGTGTAGCCCACACCGGAGGAAAAGGCCCCCACGGCGCCGTAAGTGGTGGTGTGGCTGTCCGTACCGAAGACAATTTTTCCCGGTGCGGCAATTCCCTCCTCCAGAGCCAGCTGGTGGCTGATGCCCTGGGCTGCGTACACCCGGCGGATGCCGTACTCGTCCTGAAAGCGGCGGCTGTACCGGAAGCACCGGGGGTCGTCGTCCAGACAGGTGGGATACAGATGATCCACCACCACATGCACCCGCTCCGGATCGAACACACGGGTAAAGCCCATGGCCCGGAACTGCTGAAAGATATAGGGGGCGTAAATATCGTGGAGCACGGCCTCGTCCACCGGCACGGTAATAATATCTCCCGGCCGTACGGGAGTACCGGTGCGGCCCGTGAGCAGCTGCTGGGCCAAAGTGAGACCGCTGCGGTGGACCCGGGGCGGCACCGGCGGCGCCGGCGTCAGGCGGGATTTGTCCAGGGACTGCATCCGGGGCACCAGACCGCCCCGTCGCAGGATCTCCAGTACTTCGCCGGAAAAGGCGGGAGTGGGATAGGTCCTGCCGTGGAGACGGATTGCTTCTCCCACGGTCACGTCCACGGTGTCCCCCTCCCGGCAGTCCGACCAGAGGCTGTCGCACTCCATGAGCAGCAAGCCATTGTTGATGGCGTTGCGGAAAAAAATGCGGGCAAAGCTCCTGGCAATGATGCAGCGGACGCCGGAGGCACGCAGCACGGAGGCGGCCATCTCCCGGGAGGAGCCGCAGCCGAAGTTCTTTCCCGCCACGATGCATGTGCCGGGTCCCAGCTGTGCTGCCAGCTCCGGCCGCAGCGGCTCAAACAGATGGGGCACCATCTGCTCCAGGGTGGGCATAGCCAGATATTTGGTCATCATGATGATATCCGTGTCGATGTTGTCCCCCAGCCGTAAAACCCGGCACGAAAAGCAATTTTCCATGGGCTCCCTCCTTTCAGCTTTCGTAAATGCTGCCGCTCAGCGCCGCCTGGGCGGCATTGGCCATCTTGGCCCGGTCGGCCAGGCTCACCGAGTCGTCCCCGGTCCGGGTGAGCACCACGTTGTAGCCCAGGTCCTCCAGGATATCCGCCAGCATCAGGGACATGGGCAGGGTCAGGTCCTTCTCCCGCACGTCCTCTCCGTTTTCATCGGGATAGACCGCCCCCGGCTGATTGCCGCCGTGGCCGGGATCGATGGCAATGGTGATCTTGGCCGGGTCCAGCGGCGGCACCTCCGGTTCCTCCGGCTCACCGGTCACTGCCACTCGCACCTGATTTTCACCGGAGGACACCGACAGGTGCTGGGCATAGCTGACGCCGGAGGCCAGATCCAACACCACCCGCAGGGTATGAGGGTAACCGTAGCCCAGGTCGTCCCCATGCTGGTAGCAGCGCACCGACAGAATGGCCTGGCTCTCCACCGGCAGGGTAAGGCCATTCTCCGCCTCCGGATAGACCGCCCCCAGCACATCGATGGCCAGCCGGTCCCCCAGGTCCACAACGCGGTATTGTGGGGTATGGTCAGCGGAGATGGTCAGCGTCTGGGCCTCCTGGTCAAAGGCCAGCCCGGTGATCTGCCCCAGGTCGGCCGTCTCCGGCTGGCCGGGCGTCTCCTCTGCCGGGGAGGTGATGGCCACTGTGGCCGTCTCCCCTATCCATTCCACCCCGGCCCCCAGCTGCTCGGACACAAAACGGAGAGGGACCATGGTGCTCTCCTTGCCCTCCCACATGACGCCGCCGGCGGGCACTCCGTCGGGCAGTTCCACCGTCTGGCCGTCCACCAGGGCAGTGGCGCTCCCCGCTGTCAGCACAATGGTGCTCTCCTCCCGCAGAATAATGATCTGCCGGGTCTCGGGCACCCAGGTCACCGTGGCGTCCAGAGCCTCGGAGATCAGCCGGACCGGCACCAGGGTGCGGCCGTTAGCGCTCCCCTCCGGATAGTAGGCCAGCGCCGGCACATCCTGGGGGATCAACGCCTCCCCGTCCAGGGTCAGATTGACCCGGTCGGTCACCGTGGGTTCACTGTAACTCCGGCTCACCTCATCGTAAAACCGGACGGTAATCTGCTCCGCCCCCGCAGCCATAGCGGACGGCAGCAGCCCAACCACCCACAGCAGCAGCAAAAGCAGGGTAAAAATGCGTTTCTTCATGGTATGCTCCTTGCCAGATCTGGGATATCTTCGACATATTTTATCCTATTTCCCATACAACCGTCAAGGAAACAGCGGCAGAAAAAGTTGACATAATTTTCATGGTCCGGAAAATGACAGACAAAGCTCTTGCACTTGCAAGAAAAAGTTGGTATGATGAAAGATAATTCAAGAGCATCGGAGGGAATACTATGCTGAATATCACCCGTCAGGGCGTCTACTATAAAAATAACGCCTTCGTCCCTGTCCAGGACGGCCCCGCCGCCGGCCTGCCCAGCCCGGAGGAGGCCAAGAAGGGCACCATGGCCTGGTCCATTCTGGAGGCCCACAACACCAGCAGCTCCATGGACAGCCTGGCCATCAAATTTGACGCCATGGCCTCCCACGACATCACCTACGTCGGCATCATCCAGACCGCCCGGGCCTCCGGCATGAAGGAGTTCCCACTTCCCTATGTGCTCACCAACTGCCACAACTCTCTGTGCGCCGTGGGCGGCACCATCAACGAGGATGACCACGTGTTCGGCCTGTCCGCCGCCAAGAAGTACGGCGGCGAGTTTGTCCCCGCCCACCAGAGCGTCATCCACTCCTATATGAGAGAGCGGTACGCCACCCCCGGCAGGATGATTCTGGGTTCTGACTCCCACACCCGTTACGGCGCTTACGGCACCATGGCCATCGGCGAGGGCGGCCCCGAGCTGGCCCGGCAGTTGCTGGAAAAGACCTACAATATCAGCTATCCCAAGGTCATCGCCATTTACCTCACCGGCGCTCCCATCCCCGGCGTGGGCCCCCAGGACGTGGCTCTGGAGCTGATCCGCTCTACCTTCAAGGACGGCACCGTCAAGAACGCGGTCATGGAGTTCTTCGGCCCCGGCGTGAGCAATCTGTCCATGGACTACCGCTCCGGCATCGACGTGATGACCACCGAGACCACCTGCCTGTCCTCCGTTTGGGTGGCCGACGACACCCTGAAGGACCATCTGGCGGTACTGGGCCGGGGCGACCAGTTCAAGCCCCAGGCTCCCGCTGACGGGGCCTACTATGACGGGGTCATCCACGTGGAGCTGGACAAGATCCGGCCCATGATCGCCCTGCCCTTCCACCCCTCCAACGCCTATACCATCCAGGAATTTAAGGAGAACATGGCCGATCTGCTCCATCAGGTGGACGAGGACACCGTCCATCAGCTCAAGCTGAAGAGCAAGCCCACCTCCCTGCTGGACAAGATCGTGGACGGCAAGTTCATGGTGGATCAGGGCGTTATCGCCGGCTGCTCCGGCGGCACCTATCAGAACATCGTCCGGGCGGCCCAGGTGCTGGACGGCCATGCCATCGGCTCCGACGCCTTCTGGCTGTCCGTCTACCCCACCAGCCAGCCCGTCAACCTGGAGCTGACCCGCCGGGGCTATATCGCCTCTCTGATGGCGGCAGGCGCCTCCATCCGCTCCTGCTTCTGCGGCCCCTGCTTCGGCGCCGG
>NZ_URDP01000022.1 GCF_900546705.1 uncultured Oscillibacter sp.
TAGGCGGTCTGCGGGCCTCTATCTACAACGCCATGCCCAAGGAGGGCGTGGAGGCACTGGTGGCGTTCCTCAAGCGCTACGAGGCGGAGCACGCCTGATTCTCCACGCAGGCAAAACGAAAAACCGTCCGGGAAGCAATTGCTTCCCGGACGGTTTTTTACAGCCGCTGCAAAATCATCCGCTTGTATTCCAGAAACTCCGGCGTCAGGGTAAAGGACTCGCTGCGGGGACGGCTCTGGCGGATCACCAGCTCATCGGTGATGCGCCCGGGCTGCCCAGCCAGCAAATAGATCCGGTCGGAGAGCAGGATGGCCTCGTCGATGTCGTGGGTGATGAAGAGCGTGGAGAGGCGGATGCGCTCCATCACCTCCAGATACCAGCGGTGCACCGCCCGCTTGGTCATGGCGTCCAGCGCGGAAAAGGGCTCGTCCAGCAGCGCTACGTTCTCTGAAAAGAGATATGTCCGCAAAAGGGCCGCCCGCTGGCGCATGCCGCCGGAGAGCTGGTGCGGATACTTGTCCTCCGTCCCCTCCAGGCCGAACTGGGGGAAGAGCGCCGCCGCCCGGGCCCGGGCCTCCGGCTTCTTCACACCCCGCAGAATCAGCGGCAGCGCCACGTTGTCCCGGATGGTCCGGTAGGGCAGCAGCAGATCCTTTTGCAGCATGTAGCTGATGCTGCCGGGCTTGCCCGTAATATCCCTGCCGTCCAGGAACACCTGTCCCTCATCCGGCAGGAGCAGTCCCGAGATGATGTTGAACAGCGTGGTCTTGCCGCCGCCGCTGACGCCCAGCAGACACACCAGCTCCCCCTGGCGCAGCGTAATGGACACGTCCTGCAGCACCTGATGGCCCGCGAACTGCTTGCTGACGTGCCGCACCTCCAGCTTTTCCATCTTACGCCTCCGGCAAGTACGCGTTGGTGTAGCCGCCGTCGGGGTCGATGGCACCCTTTTCCAGCAGATCGTTTTCATTGAGCCAGGTATAGTAGGCGCTCCAGCGGTCACCGTCGATCTCGCCCCAACGGGACGCGTCGGCAATGTACTGGCCGGCCAGGTATTTCTGGCTCTCCACCACCAGATCCCGGCTGTCCGCCAGCTCCGGTGCCGCCTCCATCAGAATCTCCGCGGCCTCCTCCGGGTTCTCCGCAGCGAACTGGTAGCCCTTGGACAGCGCAGCCATAAAGGCGCTGGCCGTCTGGGGATTCTCCTCCAAAAAGTCATTGTTGGCCACAATAATGGGAGTATAGTAATCAAACACCGGATCGATGTCCTTCAGGGCGAAGAAGTCCGTCTCCAGTCCGGCGGTCTGACAGGCAATGCCCTCCCAGCCGTAGAACACCCAGATGGCGTCCACAGAGCGGCTCTCCAGCGCGGAGACGGCGTCCGCGGCGGTGGAGGGGATCAGCTCCACCTGGTCAAAATCGCCGCCGTCCTTTTCCACCACCTGACGCAGCACGGCCTTTTCCACCGCCCGGTCCCAGGTGGCGTACTTGTGGCCCTCCATGCCCTTGGGCCGGTCCATACCCTCTCCTTTCCGGGAGATGATGCCGGCGGTGTTGTGCTGGAGCACTGCCGCCACCGCCGTAATGGGCATGGGAGAATCGCCGCTGAGGGCATCTGCCAGATTGCCCTGGGCGGAGACGCCGAACTGGGCCTGTCCCGCAGCCACCATCAGCTCCGCGCCGTCCTCGGGAGGCTGTACCACCTCTACCTCCAGCCCCTCCTGGGCAAAGTAGCCCTGGTCAATGGCAGCGTACAGCCCCGTGTGGTTCGTGTTGGGCGTCCAGTCCAGCACAAACGTCAGGTGCGTGAGGCTGTCGTCCGATTCCCCGCCGCTGCCGCAGCCTGCCAGGCCCGCGGCCAGAACCAGCGCCGTCAGGGCGCACAGCATTCGCTTACTTGCTTTCATCCGTCTCGCTCCTTTTCTTTCCTTGCTCCTGATCCAGGTGCCGGTACGGCGTGCACACCCGCTCCGCCAGCTCCACCGCCGCCATCAGTGCCAGGGAAACCACACAAATCAAAAAAATCACGGCAAACATCTTGTCGAAGGCATACGCCTTGCGCACCCGGGTCATGTACACGCCCAGGCCGCCGAAGCCGCCCAGCCACTCGGCAATGACCGCCCCCACCACCGCGTAGGCGGCGGCGATCCGCAGTCCGGAGAAGAACTGTGGAACAGCAGAGGGGCACTTGATGTGGCGGAAGATCTGCCACCGCCCGGCCCCCATGGAGCGCAGCAGGTTCACCGCGTCCGGGTCTACCGCCCGGAACCCGTCCAGCACGCCCACGGTCACAGGGAAGCAGGAAGAGACCGCCACCAAAATCACCTTGGGCGCCGCCTCATAGCCAAACCACAGCACCAGCAGCGGCGCAATGGCCACAGCGGGGATAGTCTGCAAAATCACCAGGATGGGATAGACCGCCCGGTACAAAATGTCAAACGCGTCCATTACCACCGCCAGGCAAAAGCCGATGGCCGTACCGATGGCAAGACCCAGCAGCGCCTCCTGTAGGGTGATGGCCGCATGCCCGGCCAGCTCCCGCCAGTCCCGCACGAACACCGCCGCCACATCCACCGGCGACGGCAGCATGTAGTCCGGTACCAGTCCCAGCGACGAGGCCCCCTGCCACAGGCAAAGCAGCACCGCAATCGCCGCAGCTGCGGGCCACCGCTGCCGGACAGCCATCTCTATACGCCCCCTCACGCCCATCGCTCCTCTCTGACAAAAAATGCCCGCACCGGGCATCCCGGCACAGGCATTTGCAGCATCCGCTTTCTCGGCGTCACTATGCTCCCTCCGCTGGCATAACCCAGATCAGGTTTTGCGGGTCACGGAAATTCATCCGAATCTCAGCCCGTCGCCTCGGGCCCCCCTGTTTTCTAGTTCGTTAGTGTATGCCATCCCGGAAATTTTGTCAAGTCCTGACAGGAAAACAGGCGGAGGCGCATCCCGCCTCCGCCCGATTTTCCTTACTTGCCGTGATGGCATCCGCCGCAGCGGCTGCAGTCTCCCGAGCAGTGTCCGCCGGTCCTGCGGCTTTTCCACACCGACCGCACCGCCAGGGCCACCACACCCACCAGGATCAGTACTGCCACGGCCTGGCCCAGCATTGCAGGCATAAAACGCTCCTTTCGTTACATCCGCGCCGAGGACACCGTCAGGTGCCGCAGCTCTTTCTCGCCCCGGTAGCCCCGGCGCACCAGCAGATAGACCATGGCCGCCAGCAGCACCAGCGCCGCGGCGGGCAGCACGCCGAAGGACACCTCTCCAGTGATGAGGCCGCCCACCTGGTAGACGATCATGGCCACCGCATAGGCAAATCCGCACATATAGGCGATGGCACCTGCTGTCCACTTGGGGTTGTTCATCTCCCGCTTGATAGCGCCCATGGCCGCAAAGCAGGGGGCACACAGCAGGTTGAAGATCATGAAGGAGTAGGCGCTCAGGGCGGTGAAATCCGCGGCCACCAGCGTCCAGATGGGGCTGGAGTCCTGCTTCAGGTCCACATCACCGGCGTAGTGGTACAAAACGCCGAAGGTGTTGACCACCTCTTCCTTGGCAATGAGGCCCGTGAACGTGGCCACGGCGGCCTTCCAGGCCATGTCGCCAATCCACCCCAGAGGATAGAACACCCATGCCACCGCGCTGCCGATGGCTGCCAGCAGAGAGTCGTTGTTGTCCTCCACCGCCTGGAACACACCGTCCACGAAGCCGTAGCCCTGAAGGAACCACAGCACGATGGAGGAAAGCAGGATCACCGTGCCCGCCCGCTTGATGAAGGACCAGCCCCGCTCCCAGGTGGCCCGCAGCACGTTGCCGGTGTTGGGGGCATGATAGGCAGGCAGCTCCATGACAAAGGGCGCCGGCTCCCCGGCAAAGGCCTTGAACTTCTTGAGCATGATGCCCGAGACGATGACCGCCGCCACGCCGATGAAGTAGGCGGAGGTGGCCACCCAGGCGGAAGATCCGAACAGGGCACCGGCAAAAAGGCCGATAATGGGCATCTTGGCGCCGCAGGGGATGAAGCCGGTGGTCATGATGGTCATCTTCCGGTCCCGGTCCTGCTCAATGGTGCGGGAGGCCATAATGCCCGGCACACCGCAGCCGGTGGCCACCAGCATGGGGATAAAACTCTTGCCGGAGAGGCCGAAACGACGGAAAATCCGGTCCATGATGAATGCCACCCGGGCCATGTAGCCCACGTCCTCCAAAATGGCCAGCAGCAAAAACAGCACCAGCATCTGGGGCACGAAGCCCAGCACGGCGCCCACGCCGGCCACGATGCCGTCCTGAATGAGGCCGTACAGCCACGTCCCCTGGTCCACGCCCAGGAACGTGAGGCCCCGGTCAAAGAGGGACGGCACCCACTCACCAAACACCACGTCGTTGGCAAAGTCCGTGGCGTGGGTGCCGATGGACACACTCCACCCGCCCATGGCGATGGCGTAGATGAGGAACATGATGCCCGCGAAAATGGGCAGGGCCAGCAGCCGGTTGGTGACCACCCGGTCGATCTTGTCGGAGGCAGAGAGGCTGTGGGCCGCGGCCTTCTTCCCCACGGCCTTGCCCACCACGTTGCTGATGTAGGCATAGCGCTGGTTGGTGATGATGCTCTCGGCGTCATCGTCCAATTCCCGCTCACAGTCGGCGATGTGGGCCTCCAGATGCTCCGCCAGCTCATCGGTGAGCTTGAGCTCCTCCAGCACCTTCTCGTCCCGCTCGAAGATCTTGATGGCATACCAGCGCAGGTACGCCTCATCCACAAGTCCCGCAACGGACTCTTCGATGTGGGCGATGGCGTGCTCCACGCTGCCGGTAAACACATGGGGCAGTTCCCTGCGCCCGCCGGAGGCCGCCGCCTCCACGGCCTGCTCCGCCGCAGCCATGCCGCCCTCGCCCTTCAGGGCGCTCATCTCCACCACCCGGCAGCCCAGGGCCTGGCTGAGCTTTTCCAGGTCAATCCGGTCCCCGCTGCGGCGCACCAGATCGATCATGTTCACCGCCACCACCACCGGCAGCCCCAGTTCTATGAGCTGGGTGGTCAGGTAGAGATTGCGCTCGATGTTGGTGCCGTCCACGATGTTCAAAATGGCGTCCGGCTTCTCCCGGACCAGATAGTTCCGGGACACCACCTCCTCCAGCGTGTAGGGAGAGAGGGAATAAATGCCCGGCAGGTCCTGGATGACCACATCCTTGCGGCCCTTGAGGTGCCCCTCCTTCTTCTCCACCGTCACGCCGGGCCAGTTGCCCACGTACTGGTTGGAACCGGTCAGCTGGTTGAACAGCGTGGTCTTTCCGCAGTTGGGATTGCCCGCCAGCGCGATTTTTATTTCCATGGTCTTCTCCTTTCTGTAAATGTTAGTTTTAACTAACTCGTCTGTCAAATAAAAGCGGCTCTCGCCGCGTGTCACCGGACTTCGATCATCTCCGCGTCTGCCTTGCGGACGCTGAGTTCATACCCCCGCACATTCAGCTCCATGGGGTCCCCCAGCGGCGCCACCTTCCGCACGAAGAGCTCCACGCCCCTGGTAATACCCATATCCATGATCCGGCGCTTCACCGGGCCCTCTCCGTGCAGCTTTTCCACAGTGACCGTTTGGCCCACCTTGGCATCCTTGAGTGTTTTCATTCTGTTCTCCTCCTTAAATCATAATGCGATTGGCCATGGTCCGGTTCAGTGCAACCCGGCTGTCCTTGACCTGCACGATCACATTGCCCGCAATCTCCGTCACCACGGTCACTTCACTGTCCACCACAAACCCCAGTTCCGCCAGATGCAGCCGGACCTCGTCCTTCCCTGTGATCTTCCGGATAGTCACCGGCTCTCCGGTCTTTGCCATTGTCAAAGGCATCATTTCCGTCCCCCCTGATTTCCCGCGGCCACGTGCAGCCGCCCCGCAGTTAGTTTTACCTAACTTCTAACGCTCCTAGAGTTTAACATGACTAACTCTATCTGTCAAGCGGAAATTTTCCATATATTTCACCGGCCGGGCTCTTTGCGGAAACGCCACCCGTGCAGGTGTCCCGTCCGTCGTTTCCTGCCGCCCTCCCAAAAGGAGTTGCCCCCGCACGGAAACCCGTGCGGGGGCTGATGAGGGGAAAAAGGAGATAAGTATCAAATCAGTACAGCTTGCGCCGCACAGATCAGCGAAATTACCAGGCAGCCAGCTGCCGGCCCAGTTCCCGGCAGGCCTCCTGTTCCTGCTCGTCCGGCGCCTCGTGGGCAATCAGTCCCTCCTCTTCCAGGAGATTGGCTCCGGCACTGTCGCAGCGGGCGCACCAGTCCCGCATCCACTGGCCGTCGCCCCAGCCGTAGGAGCCGAACAGTGCGATCTTCTTGCCGCTCAGGGCTCCTTCCAAATCGGAAAACATGGGCTCGAACTCGGACTCTTCCAGCTGCTCGGCCCCCATGGCGGAGCAGCCGAAGGCTACTGCGGAAAATTCAGAAAAGCGGTCCGCGGAAAACTCCCCGGGGCCCATGAGCACGGCTTCTCCGCCGGCACTCTGCACACCTTCTGCAATGCACTGGGCCATGGTCTCCGTGTTGCCGGTACCGCTCCAATAAACAATGGCAATCTTACTCATAATCAGATTCTTCCTTTCTGTCCGCCGCTTTCGGCGGGAAGTTGCCGCGGCGGGCCTCCGGCAGGCGGCTCCGTGAGGATCATGCGGAGCCGCCCGCACTCCAGTCGGATCAGACAAGGCCTGGGGCTGCCCTTTTGCTGTGTTTCCCAATAAGAGGTGTTGATGTCCGTCCGGGGTGCCGCCCCGGACAGATTCTGCCGCGCCGTAAAGTTAGTTTACGCTAACCACGCAAGGAAAAGAATGCGAACGCTGCCGTCCGCCGTTGAGTTAGCTTTAACTAACCATGTGTGTAATATAGCACAGGGCCCACAGCCTGTCAACCCATTTTTTCAAAAATTTTCTCTCTGTCTCCGGGCAGCAAAAAACGGCGGCGCGGAATGTTCCGTGCCGCCGCTCTTCGAATGCGGTCAGGCAGTTTCCTCGGCAAAGTTGCCGGTGTAGAGCTGATAGTACTTGCCCTTCTTTTCGATCAGCTCGTCGTGGGTACCCCGCTCGATGATGCGTCCCTGCTCCATGACCATGATGCAGTTGGCGTTGCGGACGGTAGACAGGCGGTGGGCGATGACGAAAGTGGTACGGCCGGTCATCAGGGCGTCCATGCCGTCCTGCACCAGCTTTTCCGTCCGGGTATCAATGGAGGAGGTGGCCTCGTCCAGAATCAGCACCGGCGGGTCGGCCACCGCCGCCCGGGCAATGGCCAGCAGCTGCCGCTGACCCTGGGAGAGGTTTGCGCCGTCGCCGGTGAGCATGGTGTCATAGCCGTCCGGCAACCGGCGGATAAAGCCGTCGGCGTTGGCCAGCTGGGCAGCGGCCATGCACTCTTCGTCCGTGGCGTCCAGGTTGCCGTAGCGGATGTTCTCCATAACCGTGCCGGTGAAAAGGTGGGTATCCTGGAGCACGATGCCCAGAGAGCGGCGCAGATCCGGTTTTTTGATCTTGCTCACATTGATGCCGTCATAGCGGATCTTGCCGTCGGCGATGTCGTAAAAGCGGTTGATGAGGTTGGTGATGGTGGTCTTGCCGGCACCGGTGGCGCCTACGAAGGCAATCTTCTGGCCCGGCTTTGCCCACAGGCTGATGTCATGGAGCACCATCTTGTTCTCGTCGTAGCCGAAGTCCACATGGTCGAAGACCACGCCGCCCTCCAGACGGGTATAGGTAAAGGTGCCGTCGGGGTTGGGCTGCTTCCAGGCCCACACATTGGTGCGTTCCTTGGACTCCACCAGCTCGCCCTCCCGGTTCTCCTTGGCATCCACCAGCTCCACGCAGCCCTCGTCGGTCTCAGGCTGCTGGTCCATCAGGTCAAAGACACGCTGGGCGCCGGCCGCAGCGGTGACCACGAAGTTCACCTGCATGCTGATCTGGGTGATGGGCTGGGTGAAGCTCTTGTTGAGTCCCACGAAGGAGATGACCGTACCCAGCGTGACGCCGGCCATGCCGTTGATGCCCAGGATGGCACCCACCACCGCCATGACCACATAGCTCAGCCAGCCGATGTTGGCGTTGACGGGCATGAGGAGGTTTGCATAGCTGTTGGCCTTGTCGGCGCTCTGACGCAGCGCCTCGTTCACCCGGTGGAAGTCAGACTTGGCCTGCTCCTCGTGGCAGAAGACCTTGACCACCTTCTGGCCGTCCAGCATCTCCTCGATGAAGCCGTCCACAATGCCCAGGTTCTTCTGCTGCTGGACATAGTACTTGCCGGAGAGTCTGGAGAAGTTGGTGGTCACCGCCAGCATAATCAGGGCCGTCACAATGGATATGATGGTCAGCGTGGGGTTGAGCAGCAGCATGGTCACCAGTGTGGCAATCATGGTGATGCCGGAGTTGATGATCTGGGGAATGCTCTGGCTGAGCAGCTGGCGCAGGGTATCCACGTCGTTGGTGTAAACGGACATGATGTCGCCGTGGGCGTGGGTGTCAAAGTACTTGATGGGCAGCGACTCCATCCGGCGAAACAGGTCGTTGCGCAGATGCAGCATGGTGCCCTGGCTGACAGAGACCATGATACGGTTGTAACAGTACGCCGCCACGACACCCACAGCCAGGATGCACACCAGACGTATCAGGGCGCCGGCCAGGGCACTGAAATCCGTGGAGCCGCTGGAGAGCATGGGCACCACATAGTCATCCACCAGAGTCTGGGGGAACGTGGCCCCCACCACAGTGGCCAGGGCGGAAATCAGGATACACAAAATCACCAGGGAAAACGGGATCTTGTACAGGTGCAGCATATAGCGCAGCACCCGGCTGAGCACAGACATAGACGCGCTCTGGGAAGTTTTTTGATGCATATAGACCGTTCCTCCTCTCACGCGGGCTGGTCGAAGTCGCCGCCGCCCTTTACCTGGGACTCGTAGATCTCCTGGTAGATGGCGTTGTTTTTCAGCAGGTTTTCATGGGTGTCGAAGCCGTCGATCCGGCCGTCCTCCAGCACCAGGATCCGGTCGGCGTCCTGAACGCTGGACACCCGCTGGGCAATGATAATCTTGGTGGTGCCGGGGATCTTCCGTGCAAAGGCCCGGCGGATTTTTGCATCTGTGGCAGTGTCCACGGCGCTTGTGGAATCATCCAGAATCAGCACCTTGGGCTTTTTCAGCAGCGCCCGGGCAATGCACAGCCGCTGCTTCTGGCCGCCGGATACGTTGGCACCGCCACGCTCGATGCGGGTATGGTACCCGTCGGGCAGCCGGTCGATGAACTCGTCGGCGCAGGCCGCCTGGCAGGCCTCCACGCACTCTTCCTCCGTGGCATCGGGGTTGCCCCAGCGCAGGTTATCCAGAATTGTGCCGGAGAACAGCGTGTTCTTCTGCAGCACCACGGACACCTGGTTGCGCAGCACCTCCATGTCGTACTGCCGCACATCCGTGCCGCCTACCCGCACGGTGCCCTGGTCCACATCATAGAGCCGGCAGATCAGGTTTACCAGGCTGCTCTTGCCGCAGCCGGTTCCGCCGATGATACCGATGGTCTCACCGGACTTGATGTGCAGGTCGATGTCGGTCAGGGCGTTTTTGCCGCTGCCGTGCTTGTAGGAGAACGTCACGTGGTCAAAGTCCACACTGCCGTCCGCCACCTGAAGCACCGGCTGATCCGGCTCCTTCAGATCCGGGGTTTCCTGCAGTACCTCGCTGATCCGGCGGATGCTGGCCATGGACATGGAGAGCATGACCACCACCATGGACAGCATCATCAGGCTCATCATCAGGCTCATCACATAGCTGAAGAGGCTGGTCAGGTCGCCGGTGGACATGGACCCGCCCACAATGAACTGGGCCCCCAGCCAGGAGACCATGATGATGCAGAAGTAAATGGCCACCATCATGGCCGGGTTGTTGAAAGCCAGCATTCCCTCCGCCTTGACGAACAGGCGGTAGAGGTTCCGGGACGCCTTGGCGAACTTGTCATCCTCATAGTCCTCCCGCACGAACGCCTTCACCACCCGGATGGCGGACACGTTTTCCTGCACGCTGGCATTGAGGTCGTCGTACCGGCGGAACACCTCGTTGAAAATCTTGATGGTGGCGGCCATGATGCTGCCCAGCACCACCACCAAAAATACCACAGCCACCAGGAACGTCAGGCTCAGCTTGGGGCTGATAATCAGGCACATGATGTAGCTGAACACCAGTGTCAGCGGGGCACGGACCGCCACACGGATGAGCATCATGAACGCATTTTGCACGTTGGTGATATCCGTGGTCATCCGGGTCACCAGGCCCGGGACGCTGAACTTGTCGATGTTGGAAAACGAGAAGGTCTGGATGTTGTTGTAGATGGCCTCCCGCAGGTTGGCAGCCAGTCCCGAGGACGCCCGGGCGGCAAAGCGGCCGGCAGAGGCGCTGAAGATCAGGCTCATAAAGGCCATGACCACCATGACGGCCCCGTAGCGGTACACCACCGGCAGGTCGGCCGCCTCCAGTCCCTGGTCAATGATGATTGCCGTGATGAACGGCAGCAGGATTTCCATGACCACCTCCAGCGTGGTCAGCACGATGCACAGGATCGTGTCACGCTTGAAGCGGCCCAATTGATGCAGCACGGTTTTCACGATGTTTGTTCCTCCTTGTTTCGTTTCTCCTCAAACGCGGTCAGGTTGCGCAGCAGCTTTCCCTGCAGGCGGTCCAGCGTACAAAGCTCCTCCTGGGAAAATCCGTCGTACAGCTGTCCCTGTACGGCAGTGATGGTCTCCTCCAGATCTCTCTGGATTCGGCGGCTCTTCTCCGTCCCGGACAGCAGGCGGCACCGGTCGTCTCCGCAGCAGTGCTCCGCCTGAATGTACCCCTTTTCCCGCAGCCGCTTGACCATATTGGACAGCGTGGCCATGGAGTAGCCAAACGTACGGTGGATGTCCGTCAGCGAGATTCCCTGTCCGCCCCGGTGCAGAATGTACAGGAGGATATTGGCCTGGACGGCTGTGATGCCCTTTTTTGCAAGGCTGTGGTTGACACACTGCTCCATCTGGATGCAGATCCACCGGTTGTCCCGGTACAGCTGTCCCCGACAGATCCCCGTCATACGTTCACCCACTTTCATTTTGTTTCGATGCGAACTATTGTTCCTTTATTCTTATAGCACACGCCCCCTTGCAAGTGAAATTCAAATATGCTATATTCTATAAAAGTTTTTTATCAGTTTTCGATATTGCACAAAGAACGTCTGTTTCTCACGGAGGGATTTCTATGAATACCACACAACTGGAGTGCTTTATGGAGGTGGCCAACTGCCTGAACTTTTCCCGGGCGGCGGAGCACCTGTCCATTACGCAGCCGGCGGTCAGCCACCAGATCAACACCCTGGAAGACGAGTTGGGCGTCAAGCTGTTCCACCGCACCAGCAAGAGCGTGCGGCTGACCCAGGAGGGCTTTTTGTTCATCCAGTACGCCGGAGAAATCCTGAAAATCTCCTCGCTGTCCAAGGCCCGGGTAAAGAAGTTCCAGCAGGATTCCCCCCTGCGCCTTTCCATCGGCTGCCGGAATGTCTCGGAGCTGCTGCTGCTCCGGCCGGCGCTGGCCCGGCTGCGTAAGGCCCGGCCCGAGATCCTCCCCATCCTGCGTCTGATTCCCCACGACACCCTGGAGAACCTGCTGGAGGAGGGGACCATCCATCTGATGTTCTCCTTCCGGGAGTCCGCGCTGCCCAAAGCCCGCTACCTGGAGCTGTGCCGCTGCCCGGTCATGTGCATCTGCAATCCGGACCACCCCCTCACCCAGTCCTCCTCCGTCACACTGGAACAGCTCCAGACAGCAGGCCGGATCGCCACCTGCCGTCCGCCGGTGTGCCCGCCCGCCCTGTTCCAAACCCAGAGCAAGGCGGTGGGAAGCCGGAATGTCAGCGAAATTCTCTTCTGCGACAGTCAGGAGTCTGTTTTCTCCCTGGTGGAAGCCGGCTACGCCTTTGCCCTGGTTGCCGATTTTCCCGGTGCCCGGATTCCCGGCCTTTGCTACATTCCCCTGCCGGAACTCAAGCCCCTCTCCTTCGGCGCGGTCTACTTTTCCAGAAAGGACACGCCGGCGCTGTCGGAATTTCTCTCGCTGCTGCAAAAGAGCATCCAGGATATCCCCTGAGGGGCCAAAAAGGACATCGCCCCCAGGCGATGTCCTTTTTCTCAGCTCCCCAGCTTGACTTCCGCTGCAACCCATGCTATAGTGTGGAAAATCGCATATAAAACCGTGAGTATTTTCATCGGATAATATTCAAAAAGGTGTTTAAATGATCCCCGTAGATCTTTGAAGGGGTTCATTTAAGCACCTTTTTTTGTATCTCTCACGGAAAAAATTTGGAGGTGCAGTCATGAACCGCGTTGACAAGGATTTTTGGAAGTACATCTCTCTGGGAATTTTGGGAATGATCGGCTCAGCCGGAACGATTCTTACAGATGCCTTCTTCGCATCTGACAGGCTTGGTTCCAATGGACTGGCCGCGATGAATCTGGCTATGTGCGTATTCGGCCTGATGAACGGAACGGGTCTCCTGTTCGGCATCGGCGGCGCGACCAGATTCACGATCTTCAAATCCAGGGAAAAACACCAAAACGCAAACTCCGCATTTACCCTGTCTTTCTTTGCCGCAGAGGCAGTTGGCCTGATCTATGCCCTAATCGGGCTTCTCTTTTCCAGACCCCTCTCTGTTTTTTTAGGTGCGGATGCAAGCACCTTCACCATGTGCAATACCTATTTAAAAACCGTCTTGTGTTTTGCGCCCGCCTTTGTGCTCAATCACTTGCTAATGGCGTTCGTTCGAAACGACGGTGATCCGAATCGCTCTATGAGCGCCATGTTTCTGGGAAGCATTTCCAATATTATACTGGACTATGTGTTTATGTATCCGCTGGATATGGGGATTTTCGGCGCGGCGCTTGCCACCGGCATTGCCGCGTTGATCGGTATCAGCATATCCGCTTCGCATTTTCTCTCTGTCAGGAATCAGCTGCGGTTTGTCCATATAAAAAGTGCAAATCCAGCGGAGATCTTCCAAATCATCTCCGCTGGACTTGCCTCTTTTATCACGGAGTTCTCCTCCGGCATCGTACTGGTGATCTTCAATCTGCTGATTTTGAATTCCGCAGGGACAATCGCTGTTGCGGCATACGGGGTCGTTGCCAACCTTGCCTTAATGATCCTTGCCATTATGAGCGGCATTTCCCACGGCATCCAGCCGCTGATCAGCAAACTGTATGGGGCGGGCAGACATGCGGATGCAAAGAAGCTTTACCACAAGGGGATCCGCCTGACCTGTTTCATTGGATTGGCTACCTTTTCCCCGGTATTTCTTTTTTCCCCGAACCTCGTGCAGTGTTTCAACGGAGAAAGGAACCCGCAGCTCCAGCAGCTGGCGGAAACCGGCATGCGGCTCTATTTCCTCGGCTTTCTATTTGCCGGCTGCAATCACCTGACTGCCGCATATTTCAGCGCTGCGGAAAAACCGGGACAGGCATTTATCGTTGCGCTGTTCCGCGGCTTGATCGGAATCTCTGCCGCAGCCTGTCTTTTATCCGCCCTTTGGGGAATGACCGGCATTTGGCTGGCATTTCCGCTGACAGAGGCAATCACGCTGTTTTTGTGTCTGCTCTTCAATGGCGTCCACGCTTTGAACCGCTGTGGTCGGCTGAGCTTCAAACTAAGCGGATGACATCTCCACGGCATCTCCGCACGCAGTCTTCCTTCCTCCATTGCCAGCTCAGAGCTTGGACAAAAGCGCCACCGTCTCCACGTGACAGGTGGCTGGGAACATATCCACGGCACAGGCCCGGACGGCCCGGTAGCCCAGCCCGGCAAAGCGTTTGATGTCCCGGCCCAGGGTGGCCGGGTCACAGGAGACATACACCACCCGGTCGGGTCCCATGCCCGCCACGGAGGCGATGACCTCCTCGCTCAGGCCCTTGCGGGGCGGGTCCACCGTGATGACATCGGGCCGCAGCCCCTCCCGCTCCAGCTTGGCAGCGATGTCCGCGGCGTCGCCGCAGAAGAATTCGGCGTTGTCGATGCCGTTGCGGGCCGCATTTTCCCGGGCGTCAGCAATGGCGGCGGGGACGATCTCCGCCCCGATCACCTTTCCCGCCCGGCCCGCCATGCACAGGGTGATGGTACCGGTGCCGCAGTAGAGGTCCAGCACCGTCTCCCGTCCCGTAAGATCCGCGAACTCCAGCGCCTTTTGGTACAGCACCTCCGCCTGGTCCCGGTTCACCTGGTAGAAAGACGGCACGGAGAGCTTAAAGGTCAGGCCGCACAGGGTGTCCATGAGAAAAACCTGGCCCCAGAGGGTGCGGTACCGGTCCCCCAGAATCACGTTGCCCCGGCGGGTATTGGTATTGAGCACCACGCCTACGGTTCCCGGCGCCGCGGCGCATACATAGGCGGCCAGCTCCGGCTCCCGGGGCACCTGGCGGCCGTTGACCACCACACAGCAAAGGCTCTGCCCCTCCCGGTTCACCCGCACATAAATGTGGCGCACCAGCCCCTTGCCGGTGGTCTCATCGTAGGCGCTGATCTTGTAGCGGCGCATCCACTCCCCCACTGCCCGGGCGGTCTTGTCGGACACCTCCGACTGGATGAGACACCGGTCGATGGGCACCACCTGGTGGCTGCGGGCGCGGTAAAAGCCCACAGTGCCGTCGGCCCCCACGGGATACTGGCTCTTGTTGCGGTAGCGGAAGGGGTTCTGAGCCCCCAGAATCTCCTCCACCTGCAAGTCCGTGCCCCCCAGGCGCTCCAGGGCGTCCTGCACCCGGCGGCGCTTGGCCCACAGCTCCTCCGTGTAGGTCAGGTGCTGGAAGTCACAACCGCCGCACACGCCGAAGTGGGGACACTCCGGCTCCGCCCGCTCCGGCGAGGGAGTGCGCACGCGCACCAGCTCCCCCGCCGCCGCGGTCTTCATGACCCGGGTGATCTTCAAGTCCACCGTCTCGCCCCGGACGGTGCCCGGCACGAACACCACCGCTCCGTCCAGCCGCACGATGCCCAGGCCCTCGCTGGAATAACCCTCCACCGTGCCGGTGTACACGCCGCCCGTTTTCAACTTCTCCATGTCTCTCTCCTTTTGAAGCGCACCGCCGTGCTTGTGCATAACGGTGCGCTTCTGGTTTCTTTATTCAGGCAGGCAGTTCCTGGAAGTCCGGGCAGCGCTCTGCCGCCCGGCTCATCCTTCCTCCTGCTGGTGCTCCCCTTGCGCCGCCAGGCGCTTACTCTTTTTCATAGCTCCTTACACAGCGCCCTTCGGCCCCATGCAGACTCTCTCAGCTCTCCCACTTTTCCAGCAGGGCACGCAGCTGATCGGCGAACTTGGCCAAGGACTTGTTGTCCCGGCCCTTGGAACGCTTGATGGACTCCATGACCATCTGTCCCACAGCCACCAGGCGCTCGTAAGCAGGCGTTGCCTTGGCGCCGCCGAAGCTCTTGGTCTTGCGCTCGGGCAGATACCCCGGCGAGACCTGGGTGTTGGTGATGAGGTCGTAGACCTCCGTGTACTGGGGCGCGTGGGCCTCAAACCCCAGGCCCGTCAAGGTCTGTGCAAAGTACGGCGCCACCTCCCGGTCGCCGTGCACCACGAACACATGGCGGGGATGGGGGGACTGGAAGTCCTTGATCCAGCCCAGCAGGTGGTCCCGGTCAGCGTGGGAGGAGAGGCCCTGGAAGTTCACAATCTGGGCGTTGACGGCGATCTCCTCGCCGAAGAGCTTCACGCTCTTGGCCCCGTCCAGCAGGTGGCGGCCCAGCGTACCCTCCCCCTGATAGCCCACAAACACGATGGTGCACTCCTTGCGCCAGAGGTTGTGCTTGAGGTGATGACGGATGCGGCCGGCGTCGCACATGCCGGAGGCGGAGATGATGACCTTGGGCGTGCGGTCCTCGTTGAGGGCCTTGGACTCCTCGCTGGTCTCCGTCATCCGCAGGTTGGTGAAGTTGAACATGTGGGTCCCGTCCTTCACCAGCTTCATGGCGTCGTCATCCAGATAGCCGTGGAGATCCCCGGTGAAGATGGTGGTGGCCCGCTTGGCAAGGGGCGAATCGATATACACGGCAAAGTCCGGGTTGGAGCGCACCAGGCGCCGGTCCTTGATCTCCCGGATGAAGTACAAAAGCTCCTGGGTGCGGCCCACGGCGAAGGAGGGGATGATGACGTTGCCGCCCCGTGCCATGGTCTCGTCGATGATCTTTGCCAGATCGTCCGTGTAGCTCCAAGCCTCGGCGTGGTTGCGGTCGCCGTAGGTGGACTCCATGACCACATAGTCCGCACCCCGGAAGTGGACCGGGTCCCGGATGATGGGCTGCTTGATGTTGCCCAGGTCGCCGGAGAAGACGATGCGGCGCTTCTCCTCCCCCTCCGTCAGCTCCAGGGCGATGCACGCGGAGCCCAGCAGGTGCCCCGCGTCCACAAACTCCACCTCCACGCCGGGGCACAGGTCGATGACCTGACCGTACTCGCAGGTGGTCACATACTGGCGCACCCGCTCGGCGTCCTCGATGGTGTACAGCGGCTCCACATGGGGCGCGCCGGACCGCTCGCCCTTGCGGTTTTTCCACTGGGCGTCCTGCTCCTGAATGTGGGCAGAGTCCAGCAGCATGATGTCCAGCAGCTCCGCCGTCAGCCGGGTGGTGAGGATCTGCCCCTGGAACCCCTGCTTGATGAGCATGGGGATGCGGCCGGAGTGGTCGATATGGGCATGGGTTACCAGCAGGTAGTCGATGGAGCCTGCCGCGAAGGGAAATTCCTCGTTGGACACCTCGTCCCGCCCCTGCTGGAGTCCGCAGTCAATCAGGATGCGCTTGCCGTTTACCTCCAGGCAGTGGCAGCTGCCGGTCACACACTGATCCGCGCCGAAAAAGCTCAGCTTCATAGGGAGACCTCCTTTATATCCGCGCCCGCGCCGGGCATCGTTTTATTATTTATATTGTAACACGGCCGCCTGGAAAGCACAATCGGCGTTTTCAGTGCCGGACGGCGAGGCAGACATTCATGGCGTTTTCCACAGAAAATTCAGATACGGCAATCGTTTTTTTGAAATGCGCCCTTCTATTTGTTAACTTTTTTCACATTTTTCCTTTTTTCTTTGCAATCCCGGGACAATTGTGGTATGCTACATTTGCTTTTTTGTGGAGCAAGGCTCCATTCCATATAAAAGAGTGTCATTTTTCTTTCCTTTCTCAGGAAAGAGCTGAAAACGGAAAGGATGTTTTACCGCTTATGGGTCTGATGAAAAAAATCTTTGGCGATTACAGCTCCCGGGAGCTCAAATCCATCTATCCCATTGTGGATAAGATCGAGGCCATGGCCGATGAGTACAAGGCTATGACGGACGCCCAGCTCCAGGCAAAGACGCCGGAGTTCAAGGAGCGGCTGAAAAACGGCGAGTCCCTGGACGATATTCTGCCCGAGGCTTTCGCCACCGTGCGGGAGGCCGCCGACCGTGTACTGGGCATGCGTCCCTATCGGGTGCAGCTGGTGGGCGGCGTGGTGCTCCACCAGGGCCGCATCGCCGAGATGAAGACCGGTGAGGGCAAGACCCTGGTGGCCACCCTCCCCGCCTACCTCAACGCACTGACCGGACGGGGCGTCCATATCGTCACCGTCAACGACTACCTGGCCAAGCGCGACAGCGAGTGGATGGGCAAGGTCTACCGCTTCCTGGGCCTCACCGTGGGCCTGGTGATCCACGACATCCAGCCCAAGGACCGCAAGGCCTCCTACGCCGCCGACATCACCTACGGCACCAACAACGAGTTCGGTTTCGACTACCTGCGAGACAACATGGCCATCTACGCCACCGAGATGGTGCAGCGGGGCCACGCCTTCGCCATCGTGGACGAGGTGGACTCCATCCTCATCGATGAAGCCCGTACCCCCCTCATCATCTCCGGTCAGGGGGAGAAGTCCACCCAGCTCTACGACATGGCCGAGATGTTCGTCTCCCGCCTGAAAAAGCAGGTGGTGGTCCAGATGGACAACAAGGAGGAAGAGGACACCGACATCGACGCAGACTATGTGGTGGACGAGAAGGCCAAGACCGCCACGCTCACCGCCCGGGGCATTGCCAAGGCCGAGGAGTTCTTCCACGTGGATAACCTGTCCGACCCCTCCAACTCCACCCTCTCCCACCACATTAACCAGGCCCTCAAGGCCCACGGCACCATGAAGCGGGACGTGGACTACGTGGTCAAGGACGGCGAGGTCATCATCGTCGACGAGTTCACCGGCCGTCTCATGTTTGGTCGCCGCTACTCCAACGGCCTGCACCAGGCCATCGAGGCCAAGGAGCATGTCAACGTCAACAGCGAGAACAAGACCCTGGCCACCATCACTTTCCAGAACTACTTCCGTCTCTATGACAAGCTCTCCGGCATGACCGGTACCGCCATGACCGAGCAGGAGGAGTTCGGCACCATCTACAATCTGGACATTGTGGAGATTCCCACCAACAAGCCCAACCAGCGCCACGATCACCACGACGTGGTCTATAAGACCGAGGCCGGCAAGTTCCGGGCCGTCATCGCTCAGGTGAAGGCGTGCCACGAAAAGGGCCAGCCCGTGCTGGTGGGCACCGTGTCCATTGAGAAAAACGAGCTGCTGTCCCAGCTGCTCTCCCGGGAGGGCATCCCCCACAACCTCCTCAACGCCAAGAACCACGAAAAGGAAGCGGAGATCGTGGCCCAGGCAGGCAAGCTGGGCTCCGTCACCGTGGCTACCAACATGGCCGGCCGCGGCACCGATATCATGCTGGGCGGCAATGCCGAGTACCTGGCCCGGGCCGATCTGGTGAAGGCCGGCTATTCCGAGGAGGTCATCGTGGACGCCACCGGCTATGCCGAGACGGACAACGAGGAGATCCTGGCGGCCCGCAAGCTCTTCGCCGAGCGGCTGGCCGCTCACAAGGCCGTCATCGCCGACGAGGCCGAAAAGGTCCGCGCCGCCGGAGGCCTCTTCATCATCGGCACCGAGCGTCACGAGTCCCGCCGCATCGACAACCAGCTGCGGGGCCGTGCCGGCCGTCAGGGTGACCCCGGCGAGACCCGGTTCTATATCTCCCTGGAAGACGACCTCATGCGCCTGTTCGGCGGTGAGCGCATCCAGAACATGATGGAGAAGTTCGACCTGGACGAGGACACTCCCATCGAAAACCGGATGCTCACCCGGGCCATTGAGAATGCCCAGACCACTGTGGAGTCCCGCAACTTCCAGTCCCGCAAGTCCGTGCTGGAATACGACGACGTCATGAACAAGCAGCGGGAGATCATCTATGCCCAGCGCCGCGAGGTTCTGGACGGCAAGGACATCAAGGAGACCATCCTGCACATGATGGAGACCTCCATTGCCGACCATGTGGCCCTGGCCTTCGGTCAGGCCTCCCACCTGGACGAGGCCGGCTACCGGGAGATGCTGCGGGATCTGGAGGGCACCTACTTCGCCCCCGGCGCCTTCACCCTCTCTGCCGAGGAGATTGCCACAAAGACTCAGGATGACTTCACCGAGCTGTTCACCAAGGCCGCCGAGGCTACCTACGAGGCCAAGGAGGCGGAGATCACGCCGCCCATCATGCGGGAGCTGGAGCGGGTCATCATGCTGCGGGTGGTGGACGAGTACTGGATGGACCACATCGACGCCATGGATGATCTCAAGCAGGGCATTCGTCTGCGGGCCTACGGCAACACCGATCCCGTCATCGCCTACAAACAGGAGTCTTTGACCATGTTTGAGGAGATGATTTCCGCCATCCAGAGCGAGACCGTCCGCCGGCTGTACTCCGTCCGTCTGAAGAAGGACGAGGAGGTCAAGCGGGAGCGGGTGGCCAAGGCCACCACGGAAAATGTGGGCGGCGACGGCACCGCGCCGAAAAAGCAGCCCAAGAAGGTCGTCAAGATCGGCCGCAACGACCTGTGCCCCTGCGGCAGCGGCCTGAAGTGGAAAAAGTGCACCTGCAAGGAATACCACGACAACTGATTGCCGCCCATTGAAAAATAGCTGTACGCGCTCCCTGTTCTCCTGCCGGAGGGCAGGGGGCGCGCCTCTTTCTCCTGCGCCCCAATGAAAAGGCCGGAGCATGATGACACTGATTAGGAGGATTTCATGTCTTTTCTGACTCACACCCGGGACGGCCTCGTCTATCTGACCTCTCCCCTGCTCTCCGGCGTTCGCCATGGTTTTTCCACCCGGCAGGGAGGTGTCTCCGCGCCGCCCCGGGACACGCTGAACCTGGGACCGGGGCGTGGAGACACGCCCGAACAGCTGTGGGAAAACTACCGCCGCTTCTGCGGTGCCATCGCCGTGGACCCGAAGTGCACCGTGCTGAGCCAGCAGGTACACGAGACCACCGTCCGCCTGTGCACTGCCGCGGACGCCGGCAAGGGGCTGATGCAGCCCCGGGACTATACGGCCGACGCCCTTATCACCCAGGAGCCCTCCCTGGCGCTGACGGTGTTCTCCGCCGACTGCGGCATCTTGCTGCTCTATGATCCCGTCCACCAGGCCGCCGGTGCTCTGCACGCAGGCTGGCGGGGCTGCGCCGGCGGCATCGTGGAGAAGACCGTGCGGGCCATGGAATCCCACTTCGGCACGAACCCTGCGGAGCTTCTGGCCGCCGTGGGCCCGTGCATCGGCCCGTGCTGCTTTGAAACCGATGCCGACGTTCCCGCCGCCATGACCGCCGCTCTGGGCCCTGACGCCGCGCCCTTTCTGCGCCGTCAGGGGGCAAAATGGCATGTGGACCTGGCCGGGCTCAACCGGCAGTGGCTGCTGCGCGCCGGCGTACGCGCAGAGCATGTGGACCTGTGCGGCCTTTGCACCGCCTGCCACCCGGAGCTCTTCTGGTCCCACCGGAAAATGGGGCAGGCCCGGGGACTTCAATGTGCCATGATTGCCCTGGGATCTTGTCCAAATGAATGAGGTGTTTATGAAAACACGGTTTTTTGCCCTGTGCACCGCCCTGGTGCTGACACTGACGCTGAGCGGATGCTGGCAGGATGTGGAGGAGCCGGATACCAGCCAGACCCTCCTGGAGGAGTTGGGGGACCAGACCGAGCAGGAGTCTCCCGCCGCCCTGCCCACCAGCTTCTCCCTGCCTTATCTTTCCGGCCAGACCCTGGACCCCGTCACCTGTCCGGACGGGATGCAGCAGGTAGTGGGCGGACTTTTGTACGAGGGGCTTTTCCAGCTGGACACCGCCCTGGAACCCCAGGAGTCCCTTTGCTCCGGCTACACCTATGATCCGGCCACCTTCACCTATGTGTTCACCCTTCGCACCGGCGTCCTCTTCTCCGACGGCAGTGCCCTCACTGCCCAGGATGTAGTCCAGACGCTCCAGCGGGCCAGATCCTCCGCCCGGTACAGTGCCCGGCTGGCCCAGGTGTCTTCCATCACCGCCGGCCAGGGGACGGTCACCATTGTACTGAGCAAGGCCAACACGGGCTTTGCTGCCCTGCTGGACATTCCCATCGTCAAGGCCGGGACGGAATCCTCGCTGGTGCCTGTGGGAACCGGCCCCTATGCCTTCGTCAGCGATGACCAGGGCGCCCGCTTGAGCCTCAACTCTCACTGGTGGGGCGGCGCCGCCCTGCCGGTGGACACCATCTCCCTCTCGGCCGCTGCCGACCGGGATACCATGCTCTATCAGTTCACCTCCCACGACGTGCAGCTCATTACTGCCGATCTCATTGGCACGGAGCCCGTCAGCGTCACCGGCAGCATCCACTTCCAGGACGCGGACACCACGGTGCTGCACTATATCGGCTTCAACACCAAAAAAGCGCCCTTTGATAATCAGGCACTGCGCTGCGCGCTCTCCCTGGGCATCAACCGGGACTCCATCATCAGTGCCTTTCTCTCCGGCCACGGCACCGCCACTCAGTTTCCGGTATCCCCTGTCACATCCCTCTACCCCACAGATCTGGAGCAAACCTATTCCTACGACGCCTTTGCCCAGGCCATGGCACAGGCGGGCTACAACTCCGGCTCCACCCGTACGGTAACGCTGCTGGTCAACAGCGAAAACAGCTTCAAGGTCTCCGCTGCCACCGCCATTGCCCAGGCCCTCTCCGCCTTTGACCTGCAGGTGGAAGTCCGGGCGCTGCCCTGGTCAGAGTATACCGCAGCGCTCTCCGCAGGACAGTTCGACCTCTACTATGGTGAAGTGCGGCTGACGGCGGACTGGAACCTCTCCGCCCTGCTGGGCACCGGCGGTTCGCTGAACTTCGGCGGATGGTCCAATGCCCAGACGGACGCCCTGCTGACCTCCTTTGCCGCAGCCAGCGACCGCAAAACCTCCATGCACTCTCTGTGCACCCATCTCCAGACCGTCTGCCCTCTGATTCCCATCTGCTTCAAATCCACCTCCGTGCTGGTGCAGGACGGCGTGGTAGACGGGCTTCAGCCCACCATGTCCAACCCCTTCTACCAGTTCTCCTCCTGTACCATCCACCTGCAAAAATAAAAAAGAGACACCTTCGGGTGTCTCTTTTTTATGGTCCGGGCGGAACCGGGCCCGCCGGATTTGACGCAATCAGCGCCAGCTTCCGGGCCCGGGTCAGCTTCTTGATGGCTGCCTCCCGCCGCAGCGCCGCCCCCTTGTCCGCAGCCTCTTCCGCATATGCCAGCTCCACGGGCAGCCGGCTGCGGGTATACTTGGCGCCGCTGCCGCTCTGGTGCGCCTTCAGCCGCCTTGCCACGTCGTTGGTACTGCCGGTATACAGCGTTCCGTCCGCACACGAAAGGATATACACATAGTAAGCCATACGTTTTCCTCCCACCACACTATACCACAGGTTTTCTCTGCCGGACAGCCCGTCTTTTTCGTATGAGGACTTCCCCTGCCTGCATAGTCTCTTCCCGGAGGGATGCCCATGTTCACAGCCGCGCTTTTGCTGTTTGCCAATACCCTGCTCTTTTCCCTGCGCCTGTCCGGCGGCGGTTCGTTCCCCAAGCCTCTGTCCGCGGCGGAAGAGCGGGAATATCTCCAGCGCTACGCCAACGGGGATCAGGAAGCCCGGGACATTCTGATTGAGCGGAATCTGCGTCTGGTGGCCCACATTATCAAGAAATACTACACCCAGAGCAGTGACCAGGAGGATCTGATCTCCATCGGGACCATCGGGCTCATCAAGGGAATCACCAGCTTCAATCCGGAAAAAGGGGCCCGTCTGGCCACCTATGCCGCACGGTGCATCGAAAATGAAATTCTCATGTACTTCCGCAGTCAGAAAAAGCTCCAGGGAGAGGTCTCCTTGTCGGACGCCATCGACTCCGATCAGGACGGCAACGCCCTGCAGCTTCTGGACGTGGTGGGCGTGGACGACACCATGCTTGACGACCTGCACGACCGGGACAGCGCCCGGGAGCTGCACCGGCTGGTGCGGGATCACCTGACGGCCCGGGAGGCCGAGATCATCCGCCTGCGCTACGGTCTGGGCGGAACGCTCCCCCTGACGCAGCGGGAAGTGGCCGCGTCCTTCGGTATCTCCCGGTCCTATGTCTCCCGGATCGAAAAGCGGGCGCTGGAAAAACTGCATGCCCTGATGGAGGAGACGGCCACCCCCGTCCACCGCTCCGGCAGCTCCGCCGCCCGCCCCAAATCCTGACCTTGCGATTTCCGGTCCGGCATGGTATCCTAACAAATAGCGTGTACCGCCGGATAGGTGTGCCGCGCATTTTACAAAGGAGAGCCTGCCGCATGAATATTGTGATTCTGGACGGATATACAGAAAACCCCGGGGATCTGAGCTGGAACGCTCTGGAACAGTTCGGTCACCTGACCGTCTATGACCGCACCTCCCGCACGGATCGATCCGAGATTATCTCCCGCATCGGCGACGCGGAGATCGTCATCACCAACAAGACACCGCTGACCAGGGAAATCCTGGACGCGTGTCCCGCCATACGCTATATCGCCATTCTCGCCACCGGATACAACGTGGTGGACGTGGCCTATGCCCGGGAAAAGGGGATTCCCGTCTCCAACGTTCCCTCTTACGGCACCGCCGCTGTGGGGCAGTACACCATCGCGCTGCTGCTGGAGATTTGCCACCACGTGGCCCATCACAGCGATACGGTCTACGCCGGCAAGTGGGAACGCTGCCCGGACTTTTGCTACTGGGACTACCCGCTCATCGAGCTGGACGGAAAAACCATGGGCATCATCGGCTTCGGCCGCATCGGCCAGGCCACCGGCCGCATTGCCCGGGCCCTGGGCATGAAGGTGCTGGCCACCGGCTCCCATCCCACGGAGGAAGGCCGCGCCATCGCCCAATACACCGACCTGGACACGGTACTCTCCTCCTCGGATGTGATTGCCCTCCACTGCCCGCTGTTTCCTGAGACCGCAGGGATGATCAACCGGGAGACCATTGCCCGAATGAAAGACGGTGTGATTCTGCTCAACACGGCCCGGGGCGGCCTGGTGGTGGAGCAGGATCTGGCAGACGCCCTTAACAGCGGCAAAGTCTATGCCGCGGCGGTGGACAGCGTGTCCTCCGAGCCCATCCGGGGCGACAATCCCCTGCTGAAGGCCAAAAACTGCATCATCACGCCCCACATCGCCTGGGGCTCCCGGGAGAGCCGTCAGCGCATCATGGACTGCACCGCGGAGAACCTGCGGGCATTTCTCTCCGGAAAACCCATCAATACAGTCAACTGATACCCTGGGGCGCCTGCCGCGGCAGGCGCCCCAGGGCTGTCTTTCTTGCGTCATTGTGGAAAAACTGCTATAATAAAGCAATATTTTTACGGAAGGAGCCGATGCATGGTGAAAAAACTGGTTCTGGTGACCCAGGCGGCCTCCACCTGTCCCACATACGCCCAGTGGCTGTATGAATTTTTCGGCTCCAACATCTCCCTGGAGCTGTTCAGCGTGGAGGAGGACGACTTTTCCTCCATGAGCACCGACGCGGATCTCTACATTGTCGCCGCTACCTCCACCGACGCATTCAGCCAGGTGATGAACACCATCCCGCCGGAGCGGAAAGTCGTCTCCCCCACCATCACCTTTTTTAAAAAGGAGATCGATACCCTCCGCCAGCTGCCCCGGGGCACCCGGGCCATGCTGGTCAACCTCAGCGTGGAAATGTCCATTGAGAGCATTGCCGAGCTCAACCGACTGGGCATTACCCAGATCGAGTTCACCCCTGTCTATCCCGGCTCCAGCTACCCGCCGGACGTGGAGCTGGCCATCACCCCCGGAGAGAGCCGCTATGTCCCGCCCACGGCGCTGCGGGTGCTGGATCTGGGACCCCGGGTCTTTTCCGCAAACACCCTGATGGAGATCGCCCTGGCCCTGGGGTTTACCTGGTTTCCCAAAAGCCAGGAGTTCCGTACCTACGCCGCCTCCCTGGCCGATCCGGGTCAAAGTCTTGCCTCCCTCTGGAGCGCCAATTTGAAGACGGAAACCTATCTGGACATTCTGATGGGGGCCCTGGAAACCGGTATTCTGGGCGTGGACCGGGACGGACTGATCTTCGCTCTCAACTCCGTGGCCGAGTCCATGCTGGGCCTGCACAGAAAGGATGCCATTGGCCAGTCACTGACCTTTGCCTGCCGGGACCTGGACCGGCAGCTGACAGAGAGCGACCGGTGTCAGAAGGCCTCCCGCCTGATCCAGCTGGGAGATACCTACATCAATCTCTCCACCGCCCCCATCAACTGGCAGGATGAAACCATCGGCTGTTTCGTACTGCTCCAGCGCTTTACGGAGGAGGAAAACCGGCAGCACCAGTTCCGCCTCCAGCTCTATCACCGGGGGTATCAGTCCAAGTACGTCTTTGACGATATCATCGGTCAGAGCGACATCATGCTGCGCACCAAGCAGATTGCCGCCCGGATGGCCCGCACGGAGTCGGCCATCCTGCTCACCGGTGAAAGCGGTACCGGCAAGGAGCTCTTTGCCCACTCCATCCACAATGCCTCCCGCCGCCGCGACATGCCCTTTGTGGCCATCAACTGTGCCGCCCTTTCGGAGACACTGCTGGAAAGTGAGCTGTTCGGCTATGACGAGGGCGCCTTCACCGGCGCCAAAAAAGGCGGAAAGCTGGGCCTTTTTGAATACGCCCACCGGGGCACTCTGTTTCTCGATGAGATCGAGGGCATGAGCCAGACTTTGCAGATCAAGCTGCTGCGGGTACTGCAGGAGAAGGAGTTCATGCGGGTAGGCGGCAACCGCATCATCCCAACGGATGTGCGGATTATCGCCGCCTCCAATGAAGACATCCTGGAACTGGTACACCAGGGTATGTTCCGCAAGGATCTCTATTACCGGCTCAACACCCTGCCCATTGCCATCCCGCCTCTGCGGGAGCGGGGAGACGACCTTTTTTTGATCGCCCGCCATCTGATGGAAAAAAACGGAACCTCCTACCAGTTCTCCCCCGATGCCCAGGCGGTGCTGCGGGCTTATCCCTGGGAGGGCAACGTGCGGGAGCTGGCAAATCTGGTGGAATACCTCTCCATGCTGGGCAAAGACATAGTGGAGGCGGAGGATCTTCCCTCCTATATGCTGGAAGCCGCCGCGCCTCGTCCGGCAGCCCCTTCCCCATCCGGCGGAACGCCGGACTTCCAGCGGGCCGCCCAGGGTCGGGAAGAGGCTTTCACCTTTCTGGTGTGCGCCATGGGCCGGGCAGGCTGCGGCATAGGGCGGGGCACACTGCTCCGCCAGGCCCGGGAACAGGGTCTTTTGCTGACAGAGCAGGAGATCCGCGACATTCTCCGCACACTCCACGGCCTGGGACTGGTTTCCGTGTCCCGTGGCCGCGGCGGCAGCCGGCTGACCCAGGCAGGACAGCAGCTGTTACAGCAACTCTCTTGCAAATAGGTTAAACAATTGGGTGAAGTTAAAATAGTTCACCCAATTATTTTCTCGTTTTATCCAGTTTTCTTGAGAAAACTTCCCAATAATCTTGTGCATCCTGTTGTCTTTTCTCTATTGAAATCGGCAAGCTTTAACAAATTATTAACGTTTCCCTGTTTTGGCATATATTTTGCTTTATATTTAGACAACAAGCCACGCGTCACATGATGAGGAGGATTAAAGCATGTCTTACAACTTTGATGAAATCGTGGATCGCTCCAATAACTATGCGGCCAAGTTCCAGGAGGCGGAGCTGCATTACGGCACCAACAACGTGATCCCGCTGTGGATTGCGGACATGGACTTCCGGACGGCTCCGTGCATTGTGGAAGCCATCAAGCAGCGGGCCGACCAGGGCATCTTCGGCTACACCTGGCGCACCCCCAAATACTTTGAGGCCATCGCCGCCTGGCAGCAAAAGCGCAATGGCTGGCTGCCGGATATCGCCAAAATGGCCTTTGCCCCCGGTGTGGTCCCCGGCATGCGGATGATCCTCACCATGTTTACCCAGCCCGGCGACAAGGTGCTCATCCAGCAGCCCGTCTATCATCCCTTCGCAGACGTGGTCAACAACACCGGCCGCCAGCTGGTGGTCAGCCCCCTGAAGCGGGATGAAAACGGCTACTACACCATGGATCTGGAGGACTTCGAAGCTAAGGCCAAGGACGGCGCCAAGTACTTCATCCTCTGCAATCCCCACAACCCCGTGGGCCGCTGCTGGACCCGGGAAGAGCTCAAGCAGGTGGGCGATATCTGCGTCAAGTACGGCGTGGAGATCCTCTCCGACGAGATCCACTCCGACCTGATGCTCGACGGCCACAAGCACACCTGCATGGCCTCCGTCTCTCCGGAGATTGCCGCCATCACCACCACCTGCATCGCCCCCAGCAAGACCTTCAACCTGGCGGGCCTCCAGTCCTCCACCATCGTCTTCAACGACGAGGCCAAGAAGGACGCCTACGTGGCGGAGCTCAAGCGGATGGACATTGCCCGGAACAACTGCTTCTCCCTGGTGGCCACCATGGAGGCCTACAACCACGGCGAGGACTGGCTGGAAGAGCTGCTGGTCTATCTGAGCGACAACATGCGCTTCATCCGCTCCTTCTGCGCCGAGCGCCTGCCGGAGCTCAAGCCCAACACCCCTGAGGCCACCTATCTCAACTGGGTGGACGCCCGGGCGCTGGGCATGGACGACGACACCCTGAAGAAGTTCTGCGTGGAGAAGGCCGGTGTGGCCTTCGGCGAGGGTCCCGACTTCGGATTCGGCGGCTCCGGCTTCCTGCGTCTCAACGCCGCCTGCCCCCGCAGCGTCATCGAAAAGGCCCTGACTCAAATGGAACAGGCGGTTCACAGCCGCTGAACCAGATAGACAAGAGCGTATAAAGAGAGGAGAAAGCAAGATGGAAAACCAAAAGAAACTTGGCGCCGCCGCGTTTTTGCCCCTGATCGTGTTCCTGGCTCTGTACGTCGGATGTGGCATCACCTTTACGCTGACGGGGGCCGAGGACCCCTTCGGACAGTTCCCCCGCCACGTGGCGCTGCTGGCCGGCGTGGCCGTGGCACTGCTGCTGGCACCCAAGGTCAAGGTCAGTGAGAAGCTGGATGTATTCTGCCAGAGCATGGGCAACTCCGGCGTTATGATGATCGTACTGATCTATCTGATGGCCGGCGGCTTCCAGGGTGCCGCAGCCACCATGGGCGGCAAGGACTCCGTCATCAACATGGCTCTGCACTTCATCCCCGTTTCCCTGCTGATCCCCGGCGTGTTCTTGATGTGCTGCTTCATCTCCACCGCCATCGGTACCTCCATGGGCACCATCGCCGCCATGGCTCCCGTGGCCATCGGTGTGGCCCAGGGTGCCGGCCTGAACGCCGCCATCGTGGGCGCCGCAGTCATTGGCGGCTCCTACTTCGGCGACAACCTGTCCATGATTTCCGACACCACCATCTCCGCCGCTCAGGGCTGCGGCTCTGAGATGCGGGACAAGTTCCGCATGAACTTCTTCATGGCCCTGCCCGCCGCCATCATTGCCATCGTGCTCTATGCGGTTCTGGGCGGCCACGGCTCCGGCAGCATCGAGGCCGGCGCTTACAGCGTGATTCAGGTTCTGCCCTATATCGTGGTTCTCATCACCGCCCTCATGGGCATCAACGTGGCTGTGGTCCTGTTCATCGGCATCCTGATGACCGGCGTCATCGGCATCGCCCAGGGCACCGTGGGCTTCTTCGAGTGGGTCCAGGGCATCGGCAGCGGTATGAGCGACATGTTCTCCATCAGCATCGTGGCCGTGCTCATCTCCGGCATCATCGGTCTGGTCCGCTACTACGGCGGTGTGGAGTGGCTGGTTGCCGCTATCACCTCCAAGATCCGCAGCCGCCGCGGCGCCGAGTACGGCATCGGCCTGCTGTCCGGCGTGCTCTCCGCCGCTCTGGTCAACAACACCATCGGCATCATCGTCACCTGCCCCATCGCCAAGGAGATCGGCGGCAAGTACGGCATCGCCCCCAAGCGCCTTGCCAGCCTGGTGGATATCTTCGCCTGCGCCTTCCTGGCCCTGATGCCCCACGACGGCGGCATCCTCATTGTCACGGAGCTGGCCGGCTGCACGCCGCTGGATATCCTGCCCTACTCCTTCTACATGTTCGCGCTGATCATTTTCACCTGCATCACCATTCAGTTCGGTCTGCTGCGTACTCCCGAGGAGAAGGAATTCGCCAAGAAGCAGGCTGCTGCCAAGTAAAAACCGTTCCCTGCAAAAAAAACCGGATGCCCAAAAGGGCATCCGGTTTTTTCAGATGTCTGTGCTGCTCTGGCCGCAGCCCCCTGCCCCGGGGCAGGGAAATCCACCTGCGGAATACTCACAGCGGTCATTGGTGCAGTGGAGCGCCGTCCGGCGCCCCAGAACCCCGTACACCCCCTCATAGCTCCGGGAGATCTTCTGAAAACGGCTGTTTCCTCCGCCGTTGCTGATGCACAGAAACTCACACGGCGGAAGCCGGTCGCAAAAGTGAGAGTCCGTTCCATGGTGAGGTGCCTTGATGATCCGGTAATCATCCCGGAAAAAAGGCGGCCCGTACCTGCCGTCCGCCTGCCGCCGCAGTACCCGTCCCGGCACGTCTCCCGTCATCAGCACCGTCCCCTCCGGACAGGGCATGCAGTTATGAAACACCAGGCTGACCTTGTTCCAGTCCTCCTGAAGCGTCCGGGCATAGTAGTGCATTCCCCGGCGGAGCTCCGCGTCCGACACATAGGCAAGGCGCAGCTGACGGACCAGCAGAGCTGCCTGGCGATAGAGCACCTGATAATCCGGGCCCTGCTCCGAAAAAAGCTCCAGCTGCCGGGGCAAGTCCATCCGCGCCGCAAAATCCCGCAGCAGCACGTCTGCCAAGGCATTGACGGTATACCATACTCCCTCCTCCGGCGGGCCCTCCACACGGCGCTCCAGCTGCTCCAGGAAGCGCAGAAACGCCGCCCGCCGTCTCCGGGTGATATCCTTTGGCTCCAGCCGCGGCCACAGCACCTCATAATCCGTGTCATCCAGCGTAAACCGGACGCCCCGCCGCAAAAGCGAAACCCGGCCGCCCACAGCCGGCAGTATCTGCCGCAGCAGTTCTGCCAGGGTAAACTCCGGCGCCCGGTCCAGAATCACCGCCTCCAGCAGCTCCCCCAGCAGGCTGTCCACCAGCGCATCCTGTCTGCCGGGCACCCGCAGTCCGAAAATGTCCGGCAGGTACACTGTCCGGATGGGCGGCAGGCTGTGTGCTGACGGCTGATTCCGCAGTCCGGACCAGTGGTCCTTGTGGAAATGCGTCAGCAGCAGCGACAGCGTCGCCCCGCTGCACGCGGCACGGATGTCGTCCCGGATCGGGTCGAAATCCACCCGCCCGTCAATGCTTCCCAGGTCCACCAGCAGGTGCTCCCGCCTGCCCAGCAGCAAAAAAGCGTCCCCAAATTCCACATTGTACATGCGAAGCCGCGGACTCATTTCAGATCCCCTCTCTCTTTTTTCGGGTTCTCTCCATCCTCGGAGGGAAAAAAAGAGCACGGCTCCGGGAGCCGTGCCCCATCCAATCGGATTATCGGATTTCAGTATCTGCGCACCACTGCGGCCACCTTGCCCAGAATCTGGGCATGAGTGCCGTCAATGGGACTGTAAGCTTCATTTTCCGGCAGCAGCCATACCCGTCCGTTTCTCCGGGAAAACCGCTTGACCGTGGCCTCGTCCTCCAGAAGCGCCACCACGATCTCTCCGTTGTTGGCGGTGGGCTGGCGGCGCACCACCACCAAGTCCCCCGGCAGAATTCCGGCGCCCAGCATGGACTCGCCCCGCACCCGCAGCGCAAAATACTCGTCATTCCGCCCGCCTGTGTCAAAGGTCAGATAGTCCTCAATGCATTCCTCCGCCAAAATGGGGCTGCCGGCGGCCACGTTGCCCACAATGGGCACCCGGTCCTCCGGTACCGGCGGTGCAGTCAACGTGATGGCACGTCCCTTTCCCGCGCCCTTGGCAATCACGCCGGCCTCCTCCAGATGCTTGAGATGGAAATGAACCGTAGAAGGAGACTTCAGACCCACAGCCTCTCCAATCTCCCGGACGGAGGGCGGATACCCCTGCTCCCGGATACAGGACACGATATACGCATAGATCTTCTGCTGCATTTTGGAAAGCTCCGCCATAGGCGCCTCCTTCTTCCACCGGTGCTGATATCTATGAAAGAAGTGTATCACAGATTTAACAATAATGCAACGTTTGTTCCACCATATTTCCGGAAGAATTTCCTTAAATTCCATGGGCGGTCATGCCGTTTCTGCGCCGGATTTTCCCCCTCTTTTTTGACCAAAACCCTTGAAATGCTGGGACAACTATGGTAGTATAGTGTTCTGTGAAATGACAATTCATGCCTTTGCATGATCAATGGTGGAGGTTTTCCTATGAACACTTTGACTCTGGTAATCACGATCCTGCAGCTGCTGTGCGGTCTTGCGGTCATTCTGGTGGTTTTGTTCCAGTCCGGCAAGAGCGCGGGTCTGTCCGGCTCCATCGGCGGTGTGGCGGACTCCTTCCTGGCCAAGAACAAGGCCAAGACCATGGATGCCAAGCTGGCCCGTGCCACCAAGTGGGTGGGCGCCGTGTTCCTGATCCTGACGTTCATTCTCCTGGTTCTGTAATCCCATACAGCAAAAGACGCCTGCCAGACGGCAGGCGTCTTTTTTATCCCGTTCCTGTACGGTACAACACCCCAGGCTGCGGCTCCACGCCGTTGAGCGCCAACAGCTCTTCCACCGTCACAAACCGGTATCCCTGAGGCGTGAGGATATCAATAATCTGCAATGCCGCCTCCACCGACGAGGGATAAATATCATGCAGCAAAACGATGGAATTGTCCTGGATGGTATCCAGAACCGCGTCCACCACCATCCCTGTGTTGCGGCTCTCCCAGTCCCTGGGGTCCACCGACCACTTTACCAGCGGCATGTCCAGCAGCGCCCGCTCCCCCTCGTCCAGAAGTCCGTAGGGCGGCCGCAGCCAGTACTGCCCCTCCCCCAGGATTTGTTCCAGCTGTGCCTGGGCACGGCCCGTCTCTGTGAGAATCGTCTCTGCGGCGGCTCCTTGCAGCCGTGTGTGGCTCCAGGTATGGCTGCCCACCTGGTGTCCCTCCGCCTTCATACGCCGCACCAGATCCGGATAGGATGCCGCCCGCTCCCCCACCAGGAAAAACGTGGCGCTGGCTCCCCGGCGCCGCAGGCCGTCCAGCAGCCGCGCCGTCGTATCCGGCTGCGGCCCGTCATCAAACGTCAACGCCACGTAGTGAGTCTGTGCGGGGATCTCCGCCGGACCGTCCACCATCTGCGCAGCAGTCTGTGCGGTTCGCACGGCAACCACCGTCAAAAGACACAGCGCCAGAAACGCCCAACGCTTTCCCATCTCTTCGCCTCCATTCTCCCGTTTAGTTTGTGCGGAAGAAAAAAGAGTTTCCGTGGAAAAGTCAGGAGATCACTGCGCCCAGACATGTCTTATCTGGCGTATTTTTAAATACAATTTGTATATTATAGTCTATAATTTCCATATTGTATTTGATTTTTGTAAAGCGCTGCTGTTCCGACGCAAAAAAACGCCTCTGTCTGATTTCTCAGACAGGGGCGTTTTCCACAGCTGTGGTTTGATTATTTCACCAGCTCGATGATCGCGGTCTCCGCGGCATCACCGCGGCGAACGCCGGTGCGCACGATGCGGGTATAGCCGCCGTTGCGCTCGGCATAGCTGGGAGCGATCTCCTTGAACAGCTTCTTGCACACGTCTTCACGGGTGATGAAGCTCATGGCCTGCCGGTAGGCAGCCAGGTCGCTCTTCTTGCCGAGGGTAATCATCTTCTCAGCCAGGGGCTTGATCTCCTTGGCACGGGTGACGGTGGTCTCCA
>NZ_URDP01000023.1 GCF_900546705.1 uncultured Oscillibacter sp.
CCTTCAGCTGGCTGCCCAGGCCCGTGCAGGTGGGGCAGGCACCGAAGGGGTTGTTGAAGGAGAACATGCGGGGCGTCAGCTCCTCCATGGAGATGCCGCAGTCCTCGCAGGCGTAGTTCTGGGAGAACATCAAATCCCGGTCCTCCCGCAGCAGGTTCACCACCACCAATCCGCCGGAGAGGGCCGAGGCGGTCTCCACGCTGTCGGTGAGACGCTGCTGGATGTCCGGCCGGATGATAAGACGGTCCACGATGACCTCGATGGAGTGCTTTTTATTCTTTTCCAGCTTGATCTCCTCATCCAGCTCATAGAGGTTGCCGTCCACCCGCACCCGGACATAGCCGGAGCGCTTGGCATCGTCGAACACCTTGGCGTGCTCGCCCTTCTTGCCCCGGATCACCGGTGCCATCACCTGGATACGGGTACCCTCCGGCAGGGCCATCACCTGGTCGATGATCTGGTCGATGGTCTGCTGGCGGATGACCTTGCCGCACTTGGGGCAGTGGGGCGTGCCCACCCGGGCCCACAGAAGGCGCAGGTAGTCGTAGATTTCCGTGACGGTGCCCACGGTGGAGCGGGGGTTCTTGCTGGTGGTCTTCTGGTCGATGGAGATGGCTGGAGAGAGGCCCTCGATGTAGTCCACATCCGGCTTGTCCATCTGGCCCAGGAACATGCGGGCGTAGGAAGAAAGGCTCTCCACATACCGCCGCTGGCCCTCGGCGTAGATGGTGTCGAAGGCCAGAGAAGATTTTCCTGAGCCGGAAAGGCCCGTCATCACCACCAGCTTGTCCCGGGGGATGGTGACGTCGATGTTTTTCAGGTTGTTGGCCCGGGCGCCCTTGACGATGATCTTATCCTGCATAGCTGCTCCTTATGATTGATGTCTGACTGTCCCCCGGGTCAGTCCTGCCGGACGATGAGGTCCGCTGTGCTCGCCCGCAGCAGTCCCAGCAAATCCCCGGGGGCCAGCTCCACCTGAGCGCCGATCTTTCCGGCGGAGATGTAAATGGTGTCGTAGTCCAGGGCGCTCTCGTGGAACACGGTGGGATACTGCTTCTTCATACCCACAGGGCTGCACCCGCCCCGGATGTAGCCGGTAACAGCATTGATCTCCGCCACGTGCAAAAGCTCGATGGACTTCTCCCCCACTGCCCGGGCGGCCTTTTTCAGGTCCAGGCTCTCCGCCACCGGCACCTCAAAGACATAGATGCCCTTGGAAGCACCCCGGGCCACCAGGGTCTTGAAGCCCCGGGCCGGGTCCTGGCCAAGAGCCTGAGCAACATGGACGCCGTAGTCCCGCACGCCCTCGGGGCCCTCGCCCTCCTCGTAAAACCGCGCGGTATAGGGGATCTTCTTCTGATCCAGAATCCGCATAACATTGGTCTTTTCTTCCTTATGCTTTGCCATTGTGATTCTCCTTATTCCGTAAACGCGTCGGGCAGGCTCACGCCTCGCCCCGCAGCTCGATGATCCGGTCTCGCAGCACCGCGGCATACTCGAATTCCAGCATCTTGCTGGCTTCCTTCATTTCCTTCTCCAGGCGGGCAATCTCCGCGGCGCGCTCCTGGTCGCTGAGCTTGCGCTTCTTCCGGCCCTTGCCGGACTCCTCCTCCGCCGTGTGGGAGATCTCCAGCACCTCCCGCACGCTCTTGATGATGGTCTTGGGCACGATGCCGTGGGCCTGGTTATAATCGTTCTGAATTTTCCGGCGGCGCTCCGTCTCATCAATGGCCGCCCGCATGGAGGGCGTGATCTCATCAGCGTACATGACCACCAGACCGTCGGCATTGCGGGCCGCCCGGCCGATGGTCTGGATGAGGGACGTCTCCGAACGCAAAAAGCCTTCCTTGTCCGCATCCAGGATGGCCACCAGACTCACCTCCGGCAGATCCAATCCCTCCCGCAGCAGGTTAATGCCCACCAGAACGTCAAACTCGCCCAACCGCAGGTCCCGGATGATCTCCATGCGTTCAATGGTCTGCACATCCGAGTGCATGTACCGCACCCGGATCTCTGCGTTTTTCAGGTATTCCGTCAGGTCCTCCGCCATTTTCTTGGTAAGGGTCGTCACCAGCACCCGCTCGTTCCGGGCGGCACGGGTGCGGATCTCCTCCATGAGGTCGTCGATCTGCCCCGTCACCGGACGCACCTCCACCTTCGGGTCCAGCAGTCCTGTGGGACGGATGACCTGCTCCACCACCTGGTCCGCCCGCTCCCGCTCATAGGGGCCGGGAGTGGCCGATACAAACACCGCCTGGCCGATGCGCTCTTCAAACTCCTCAAATTTCAGGGGACGGTTATCGTAAGCGCAGGGCAGTCGGAAGCCGTACTTCACCAGGGAGTCCTTCCGGGCCCGGTCGCCGTTGTACATGGCCCGCACCTGGGGCAGCGTCACGTGGCTCTCGTCCACGAACAGCAAGAAGTCGTCCGGGAAGAAGTCCAGCAGCGTCATGGGTGCAGAGCCCGCCGGGCGGTCGGAGATGATGCGGGAGTAGTTCTCGATGCCGGAGCAGTAGCCCAGCTCCGCCATCATCTCCATGTCGTACTCCGTCCGCTGGCGGATGCGCTGGGCCTCCACCAGCTGGTTGTTGTCGGTGAATACCTTCACCTGCTGCTCCAGCTCCTCGCGGATCTGGCCGATGGCCTTGTCCATCTTCTCCTTGGTGGTGACATAGTGGCTGGCGGGGTAGATGGCGATGTGGTTGAGGTGCCGGTTCACTGCACCGGTAACCGGGTTGAAGTCGCTGATGCGGTCGATCTCGTCCCCGAAGAACTCCACCCGGATGGCGTGGTCCTTATAGTAGGCCGGGTACAGCTCCACTGTGTCTCCCCGCACCCGGAACATATTGCGCTGAAACGCCACGTCGTTTCGCTCGTAGCGGATCTCCACCAGGCGGCGCAGCAGCTCGTCCCGGTCCCACTGAGCTCCCACCCGCAGCGACACCACCATCTGGGCAAAGTCGTCCGGCTCACCCAGGCCGTAGATGCAGGAGACGGAGGACACCACGATCACGTCCCGCCGCTCCAGCAGGGCACAGGTGGCACTCAGGCGCAGACGGTCGATCTCCTCATTGGTGGCGGCGTCCTTGGCAATATAGGTATCCGTATGGGGGATATAGGCCTCGGGCTGATAATAATCGTAGTAGGAGACAAAATACTCCACGGCATTGTTGGGGAAAAACTCCTTGAACTCCGCGCACAGCTGAGCCGCCAGGGTCTTGTTGTGGGCCAGCACCAGCGTGGGCCGCTGGACGGCCTCGATGACCTTGGCCATGGTAAAGGTCTTGCCGGAGCCGGTAACGCCCAGCAGCACCTGCTCCTTCAGCCCGTTTTCGATCCCCTCCGCCAGGGCGGCAATGGCCTTGGGCTGATCGCCGGAGGGCTCATATTCAGAAACCACTTTAAAATCTGGCATGGCATTCCTTTCCGCTGCCGCGCAGCTGCAAAATGGCAGTATCCGTTGTTATTTTACCACAGTCCGCAGGAAATGGCAAACAAATGTTCTATATTAGAGTACTGCAGCTATCCCAGATAGCCGCTGTCCGCCATGGAGACAAAGTCCCCGTCGGCGGCGATAATATGGTCCGCCAGCTGTACGCCAATGCTCTCCAGGGCGGCCTTGGCCCGCTCCGTGGCAATGAAATCATCCTGCGAGGGCAGCGCCACGCCGCTGGGGTGATTGTGGGAGAGAATCACCGCACTGGCGGAGGTCAGCAGCGCCGCCTCCAGAAGGCGCCGGATGTCCAGCCCCGCGGAGGCCATGTCCCCCTCCCCCAGCCGCTTGCAGGCGATGAGCTTGCCCTTGCGGTCCAGGCACAGGGCGTAGACCACCTCGTGCTTCTCTCCGGCAAATCGCTCCACCAGATAGGCCCCGGCCTTCTCCGAGGAGTTGAGGATCTGCTCTTGCTGGACTTCTGCCAGCCGGGCTCGCCGGTAAATCGGGGCAACCAGCGCCAGCAGCACGGCTGCGCTCTCGCCGATTCCCTCCACCTTCTGCAAATCCTCCACCGGAGCGGACAGCACCGCGGCCAGGGAGCCATATCGCTCCATCAGGGCATGCGCCACCGGGTTGGTATCCCGGCGAGGGATGGCGTAATACAGCAGCAGCTCCAGCGCTTCATGGTCGGCAAACGCGTCCAGTCCGCCCCGGAGGAACCGTCCCCGCATCTTTTCCCTGTGGCCGTCGTGAATCCCCAAAACGGCTCGCCTCCCCTCTGTCCGCAGATGCATTCCTGAATGTTTTATTATAGCACGGCCCACACTGCTCCACAAGGGGAGAGCACCTTTGTAAAATTCCGCCGCAGGCCTGCGGCCGCCTTGACAGGCTCCTGCTTTTGTCATAAGATAAGAAGAGAAATTTTGTAAATTACGCAGAAAATCCGGTAGGTAAGGCTACCGCAGGGATACGGATCGCTGCCGCAAACTGATGGAAACATCACAAGTTGGTCTGAACAGATGCTATCGAACAAGAAGGTATCATCTAACGCGATTTCACCGCCTTGTGAAGCTAAAGCTTGAACGGTTGCGGGATAGAAGTTCCCACTGGCAGTTCCCCTGTTCGTACCGGGATGGTCGGACGGGGAACTTATTTTCATTTTGAGATACTGCGGAAGGGAGGACGCACGGCGTGCTTGAGCTGGAAGAAGAACGGGAAGAGCTGTTGGAGAAAATTGAGGATTTGCTCTCCCGAAAACAATACGCTCCCCTGCGCGATCTCCTGCTTCCCATGGAGGCCGCAGATATTGCTGCGCTGTGCGGCGATCTGGAGGAGAAAGTGCCGCTGGTATTCCGTCTGCTGCCCAAGGAGCTGGCGGCAGAGGTGTTCGTGGAGCTGGACAGTGACCAGCAGGAACTTCTGATTCAGAGCTTTTCCAACACGGAGCTCAAGGAAGTGCTGGACGAGCTGTACCTGGACGATACGGTGGACATCGTGGAGGAAATGCCAGCCAACGTGGTCAAGCGGATTCTGCGCCACTCGGACCCGGAAATGCGCAAGAGCATCAACGAGATCCTCAAATACCCGGACGACTCCACCGGCAGTATCATGACCACGGAATTCGTGGATCTGAAAGAGAACATGACCGTGGAGGACGCCCTCAAGCGGATCCGCCGCACCGGCCCGGACAAGGAAACCATCAACATCTGCTACGTCATCGACGAGCAGCGCCATCTGATCGGGGTGCTGTCCATCCGAACGCTGTTGCTGGCAGAAGAAGACGATATCATCGGGGACATTATGGAGCGGAACTTCATCTGCGTCCAAACGCTGGACGATCAGGAGTCCACCGCCCGGGCCCTGAGCAAATACGACTTTCTGGCACTGCCGGTGGTGGACACGGAAAACCGGCTGGTGGGCATCGTCACCGTAGACGACGCCATGGACGTTTTGCAGGAAGAGGCCACGGAGGATATCGAGAAGATGGCCGCTATCCTGCCCTCGGACAAGCCCTACCTGAAAACCGGCGTGCTGGAGACCTGGAAGGCCCGTACCCCCTGGCTGCTGGTGCTGATGCTCTCGGCCACCTTTACCGGCATCATTCTCACTCACTTCGAAGGTGCCCTCATGTCCTGCGCCATTCTCACCTCCTTTGTGCCCATGCTCTCCGGTACCGGCGGCAACAGCGGCACCCAGGCGTCCACGGCCATCATCCGAGCCCTGTCTCTGGGAGAGGTGCGGTTTTCCGACGTGTTTCAGGTGCTTTGGAAGGAATTCCGGGTGGCCTTTTGCTGCGGCATCTGCCTTGCCTGCGCCAACTTTGTCAAAATGATGATCGTGGACCGCTGGTTGCTGCAAAATCCCTCCGTGACGCCCATGGTGGCGCTGGTGGTATGCGTCACTCTGGTGGGGACGGTGCTGTGCGCCAAGCTGGTGGGCTGCTCGTTGCCGCTGCTGGCCGAGAAGCTGGGCTTCGACCCGGCGGTCATGGCCTCTCCGTTCATTTCCACCATTGTGGACTCCATCTCTCTGCTGATTTACTTTCAGGTTGCCTCTGCCCTGCTGGGAATCTGAGGCTTTTCCAACTGACGGAGGATCTCTATGAAAATTTTTGCCTACGAAGTGCGCAAAGATGAGACGGCGGCCTTTTCCAGGGCCGCCGCTGCCTATCATGTGGACATTACCACCAGCTCCCTGGTCCCTACACTGGCCAACGCAGGCCTGGTTTCCGGCTGTGCCGGCGTGACCATTCTGGGGCAGGGCCGCATCGACCGGCCGCTGCTGGAGCGGTACCGGGCCCTGGGGGTCCGATGCCTGTCTACCCGTACCATCGGCAGCAACCATATTGACCTGGCCGCAGCCCATGAACTGGGGCTCCAGGTATGCAATGCCTCCTATCCCCCCAATGGCGTGGCGGATTTCACCGTGATGATGATGCTCATGTGCCTGCGCCAGTACAAGCAGGCCATGTGGCGGGGACAGGTAAACGATTTTTCTCTGGAGGGTCTCCAGGGTCGGGACATGCAGAGCATGACCGTAGGTGTCATGGGAACCGGCCGTATCGGCGTCCAGGTGCTTCGGGAGCTCAGTGGCTTCGGCTGCCGTCTGCTGGCCTGGTCCCGGCACGAAAACCCGGCAGCGCGGCCCTATGCCCAATATACGGATCTGGATACGCTGCTGCGCACCTGCGACATCATCACCCTGCACATGCCGCTGACCGACGCCACCCGGCACATCATCGACCGGAAAGCCATTGCCAAGATGAAAGACGGCGTGATCCTCATCAACTGCGCCCGGGGCGGTCTGACGGATATTGACGCCCTGGTGGAGGGCATCGAGACCCAGAAGATCGGTGCATTGGGCATGGACACCGTGGAGGGCGAAGAGGGCATCGTCCACGGCGACCACCGGACGGACATTCTGACCAACCGCAACTGGTTCTATCTCCATCAGTTCCGCAATGTGATCATGACCCAGCACATGGCATTCTATACCCGGGAGGCCGTGGAGAGCATGGTGCGCTGCGGCGTGGAGGGCATCGTGGAAATGGATCGCACCGGAACTTATTCCACCAAGCTGTAACATTCTCCGGCATAGAGCAGAAGATCAAACGCCCCGGCGGGCTCCGGAATCGGAGTCTGCCGGGGCGTCTTTCTCTGAAAAGTGCAAAACAAGACCCCGTACCTTGCGGTACGGGGTCTTGCCTATCTCAACACAAGTGTGTTTTTGATATTGGGAAGACGATTAGTTCTTCTCGATGACAACCAGGTTCACATCGCCGTCATCCAGCGTGTAGTAGATGTTGCCATAGGGATCCTTGTCGCCGCCATCCTCGCGGATGTCGCCAATGTCGCCCTCGGTGATCTTATCACCGTCGATGAAGAAGACCTTCACATTGTCGGTGTAAGCCAGGGTGTAGCCGTCGAAGGTCAGAACGCCGTTGGACTCCTTCTTGGAAGAAGTAGCCTGGAAGACATCCTTGGAATCGGCGTCAGCCGCAGTGGGATTGGTGCCAATCGCGACCGTCTTGCCGCCGTCACCCAGATTGTCGGAGTCATAGGACACCTGGTTCAGGATGATAGCGCCGTCGATCAGAGCGGGAGTGCCATCGAACACGTCAGCGTCGATCTTCACAGTGGTGATCTTGCCGTCCACGACAGCCTGGAACTCATAGTAGGACATCTCTTCCTCATAGGTGACCTTCAGATCATCCTTGGAAGCCAGGAAGGTCAGGTCAGCAGAAGAGCTGTGCAGCTGATCCTTCACAACACTCACGAACACCACGGAAGCGGCAGTCTTGCTGGCAGCCTTGTAGCCCTTCACGGTAGCGGAGGTGAAGCTGGGAGCAGACTTGTAGCCGGTGTAGACCTTGTACTCAACATCGGCGTTGTCGCCAGCCTTATCGGCGACCATGTAAACGAACACGGTCTTGGAGTCCAGCTTCACATTGCCCATGTAGGTCTTGCCCTTCTCGAAGGACACGCCGGTATCAGAGACGAAGTTCGCGCCCTTCTTCTCGTCCAGCTTGTACTCGCCGTTGTCCTGAACCTTGAAGGAAACGACCTTGCCGTTCATGGCGCCGGTAGCATACTTCTCAGTGGTGTCAACGGTCTTGGCAGAGCCGTCAGCCATGATCAGGCGAGCCCAGCCGGTGCCGCGGGAGTTGCCGGAATCCTCAACATAGGCCAGCTTGTCAACAGCGACCTCGCCGTCAGCCTCCTCCATCTTCAGGAGGTAGCCATAGGAATCCAGGTAGAAGTCAACGTCAGCCTTGGGAGAAACGGCATCGACCTGCTCGTCCACGGAAGCAGACTTCTCGTAAACAGTGCCGTCGATGGTGTACTTGCTGCCAGAGATCTTGGTCAGCTCGCCGGTCAGCTTCTCAGCGGGCACCATGGTCTGGATCTTGTCGCTGTCCTTGCCGCCAACGGTGTAGAGAACCATATCGTCCTCTTCGAACTCCTCGGTCACGAAGTCCTTGCCGTCAACAGTGACAATGCGCTCGTCGTTCTTGTTGGTGTCAACGTCATCGACCTCGCCGATGTAGGTGTTGATCACAACGATGCGGGCATCGTCCTTATAGACCTCAACCAGAACGCCGTTGCCGCTCTTCGCGACATCCTCGTCCTTATCATGGATGGTAACCGTCTTATCATCGCCCTGGTACTTGCCATCCACATAGACCTTGAACTCTTCGCTCTTCTTCAGGTTCAGATCGCCGTAGATATCCTCTTCGGCAACGGTCTTGGTGTAGGTAGCATCAGCCTCGTCAGCGATGACGCAGATCTCCTTGTCGTCATAGGACCACTGAGCAGCGGGACGGCCGAAGTCGTCATAAGCGTTGCTGTCCTTCTCCAGATCCTTGAAGTAACGCTCGCCGAACTGAACGGTGTAGACCTTGTTGTCAGAGTCAGCGGTCTCGTCCTTGATGGTAGCGGACTTGGAGGTGGTGGTGACAGGCTCAGCCTTGGAGGGGTTGGTCACGATCTCGACGCCGCCCACGGTGATGGAAGAACCAGTGGTGGAGTACTCGACCATGTCAGCCTGCAGGGTGTTGAAGGCATACAGGCAAGCCTCTTCACGGGTGACAGCCTTGGAGCCGTTGAAGCCCTCGGTCAGACCGTCGTCCAGGCCGATGCCGACAGCCAGCTTAGCCACGTTCACGGACCAGTTGGCACCGGTGAAGCCCTCAACGGAGCCGTCATAGCCCAGAGCGCCCAGCAGCATCTTCATGAAGGCATAGCCGTTCAGGGTGCCGGAGGGACGGAAGGTGCCGTCAGCATAGCCGTTGATGATCTTCTGCTGAGAGCAGTAGGCAATGTAGCCAGCGAAGGTGCTGCCAGCGGGGACATCCTTAAAGGGAGCCACGGAGGTGGGCAGAGCGCCAGCGGTGGTGGGGCCCAGGATCATGTTGCAGATGATCTTGGCAGCCGCGCCACGGGTCAGGGTGTTGGTGGGACGGAAGTCGCCGGCAGTGTAGCCGTCAACAACCTTGATGGTGGACATCACGTCGACAGCATCAGAATAGGTGATCTTGCTGCTGTCAGTGAAGTCCTTGGCGCCGGCGCTGATGGTGACCAGAGACATGGTCATAACCAGAGCCAGAGCCAGAGAAAGGAACTTCTTCATGGGGTTTTTTCCTCCTTTTGAATTTACCGTCGGGACTTTGGACGGTCCTTTGGAACCAGCCGCCGCATGCTGACCGCTTCGGCCGACCCCTCCGCTTTGCCTGGGTCCTTCCGGCATTGAAGTTGAACATCCAAGGGGAACCCCCGTCTTCACGGCACACATACCGTGGCTAGCCGGTCCTGTATCTGCGCCGGGCTGCCGGGTGACCACTCGTTTGTTCATGATGCATGATAGCAAATCCAAATCTGAATTTCAAGGGGATTTCCGCTTTTGTAACACAGCCGTAACAAAACTCCCCTCCCGGATTATGGAAACTTCTTTCTTTCTGAAATATTGCAAAAAAGGCCGCTTTACTTTCTGCAAAGCGGCCTTTTACACTATTTTCAGGTTGTTCTTTCCGTCACGCCGGACAGGCAGAACCACCCCCGCGCATCCCGGCACGCGCCGGTGAGCGTCTCCCGCAGGGCCCAGGCAGTGTACCGGGTATACAGGGGCGTCAGCGCGGCATCGTCCAGCAGCAGTACCTCCGCATCATGGAGGCATCCCATCCGGGCTGCGCCGTCGTCAGCCTTGGCGATAATGGACAAAAGCGTATCGTAGGCGCTGTTCTCATAGCCCACCACATTGCTCTCCCGGCCGGATGTCCACTGCTTCAAAAAGCACTCGGCGTCGTTGCCCACGGCCTTCAGATCCAGCCCCGCCAGGGTATAGTTCCCCTCCCGCAGAGCAGTGCGCAGCTCACTGCCGCTGACTGCCACCGGCGTGACGGTCACATGCAGCACCTGGCTCCACTGGCGGGCAAGCTCCTGTGCCACGGCCGCGTTTTCCGGCGTGTCCACGTAGAGATACTCCAGCTGTCCCAGATAGGCGCCGCTGTCATAGCCCGCCTGCTCCAGAGTCTGCCGGGCAAGGTCGCACCGCTCGCCATAGCTATCCGGATCGTTGTCCAGCAGTTCGGCGTCTGTTCGGAAATCGTCGTCACCCTCCCCGGGAACGCCGGGAGGCACCAGCCCCTCCGCCGGGATGGCGGTGATTCCGGCCGCCTCCGCCACTGCGTTGCGGTCAATAGCCATCACCAGCGCCTGGCGCACCTGCTGGTCGGCAAATACCGACTGGTTGCAGTTGAACAGCACCGTATAGGTCCCCAGCTCCGTCAGGGGATTCGTCTCCACCTGACGCTCAATCTCCTCATCCGTCAGCGGCCAGACCAGATCCACGGTTTTGTCCTCGTAGAGAGCCTGTGCCTGTTCCGCGTTTTCCGCAAAGCAGAACTTCAGTTCTCCGGGACCGGTGAGGTTGCCGTAGTAGTCGCTGTTCTCCGTCAGGGTCAGCGACTCACCGGGCGTATAAGTCCCCGGCATATACGGTCCGTTGGCCACCAGCTTCTCCGGCTGGGACCACCACCGCTCCGTTCCCTCCTGGCCCGTTTCCTCCTCTGCCGCGCGGTTGCGCTCCACCGCTTCATCCCGCAGAGTGGTCACCACATCCTCCCGAAGGGGGCTGGTGGCAGGAGAGGTGCACACCTCGGTCAAGAACCAGTCGTAGTTGCCCCCCAGTACCACTTCCAGCGTGCTGTCATTTTTGGCGCTGACCTGCAGCAGCGACGTGTCCCCCGTCTTACGCACCTGATCGTATCCCGCCACCACCGACAAAATGGAGGCATAGGGGGAGCCGCTGGCCGGGTCCGCCAGCCGCCGCCAGGCATAGACAAAATCATCCGCCGTCACCGCTTTGCCGTCGGACCACTTGGCATTGCGCAGCCGGAACGTCCATGTAACAGTACCGTCTGCATTGCTCTCCTGGGAGTAGCTCTTGGCCATGCCGCCCGTCACCGTCGTGCCGCCGGAGACATCCACCGTCACCCGCATCAGATTTTCATAAAGATGCACCAGGATGGTCTGGTCCCCCTCCGCCGTGGCATAGATGGGGTCCAGCGTCTCCGGCTCATCCCCCACACACACGGACAGCCCGGGCCGGACCTCCTCCTGCGTGCAGCCTGCCAGCAGGCCCATACACAGCGCCAGCATCAACAGCGCGGCGCTCCATCGCTTCCAAAGCTTCATGTACGTTCTCCTTAATAATATAGTGAAAGAAAAATAGGGCACCGCCGCGGCAGCCCCTGGGTTTACGTAACAGAAGCATTATAAAGAGTTTTCAGCTGCTTGTAAAGATTCCCCGCGCAAAAAGTAACAAAAAATTACAAAATTAAGGGTTTATTCACATTCCGTCTGTTATGCTGAATCCCATAGGGCCCAGGCCCCTCCGGGATACCGGCTGTGGTTTTTCAGATCATGCCGGTTGGCTTCAAAAGGCGCTGCGCCACGACGTTGTAAAATTTAACTAAAATTTTTATTGACAACCGGCCGAAAAGGAGAGAATATTACTATGAGGATTTGTTTTGAAGGCAGAATAGGCGTCTATGCGTCATCCTGTCGTCCGCCTTGCTGCTGCCCAGGGCCTCTGTGCTGTGCGCCGGCAGCGACAACCTGCATCGGTTCCCCCAAATTTTTCATTCAGGCGGCCCCCGCTACTCCATTTCAATAGCGGCTGGTCAGCCATAAAAAAGGAGGAGATCCCCATCCGCCTGGCCGGCGGTGCGGCAGTGTGGAGACCTGTCGTAATGCACCGGGAGTTTCGCTCTCCCGGCGTGAGGAAGCTTGTGCGGAGGCACAGCTTTTACGGCCGTACATATGGCAACTGTTTCTCTCAAAGGCATCAAGAAGATCTACGACAACAAGGTGACCGCAGTCCACGATTTCAACCTGGAAATTGCGGACAAGGAGTTCATCGTTCTGGTGGGCCCCTCCGGCTGCGGCAAATCCACCACGCTGCGTATGGTGGCCGGTCTGGAAGAAATCTCCGAGGGCGACCTGCTGATCGGCGGCAAGCGCATGAACGACGTGGAGCCCAAGGACCGTGATATCGCCATGGTGTTCCAGAACTATGCGCTCTACCCCCATATGACTGTTTATGAGAACATGGCCTTTGCTCTGAAGCTGCGCAAGGTTCCCAAGGATGAGATCGACAAAAAGGTACGGGAAGCTGCGGAGATTCTGGACATTACCCAGTATCTGGACCGCAAGCCCAAGGCTCTGTCCGGCGGCCAGCGGCAGCGCGTGGCCATCGGCCGCGCCATTGTCCGCAACCCCCAGGTGTTTTTGATGGATGAGCCCCTCAGCAACCTGGACGCCAAACTCCGTAACCAGATGCGCGCAGAGATTATCAAGCTGCGCCAGCGCATTGATACCACCTTTATTTATGTTACCCATGACCAGACGGAGGCCATGACCCTGGGCGACCGGATTGTGATTATGAAGGACGGCTTCATTCAGCAGATCGGTACGCCGCAGCAGGTGTTTGACCATCCCTCCAACATTTTTGTGGCCGGATTCATCGGCATGCCTCAGATGAACTTCTTCGACGGCCAGCTGGTGGCCGATGGAGATCACTATTCTGTCAAGGTCATGGACGCCACCATGGAACTGGCTCCCGAGGCCCAGGCCCGCCTGAAGGCCAAGGGAATCCCCTCCAAGGCCGTGACCATCGGCATTCGGCCTGAGCATATTTCCTTTGCAGATTCCGCAGGTCCCCACTGCCTGACCGGCAGCGTGGATGTCAGCGAGATGATGGGCAGCGAGATCCATCTCCACGTCAGCGCCGGCGGCCGGGACGTGGTGCTGCGGATCCCCACTACGGAGCTGTCCGCCGATCACAAGGGCGGCATCCCCTACGGCACGCAGGTGCACTTCACCTTCCGGGGGGACCTTATCCACCTGTTCGATCCTGAGACGGAGGAAAACCTGCTTCCTCTGGAAGAATGATAAAAATCCCGCGGGCCAGGCAGCAGCCTGGCCCGCGGGGTTTTTTACTCAGTCTACCGTAGTGAGCTTACCATCCGGTCCGAATTTGACCGGGGTGATCACATTCCGGGTCTTTTGGGCAATGTCGTCAATCCGCATTTTCGCGGGATAATCCGACACAAACGTCACTGCCACGCCCTGCCGCTTGGCACGGCCCGTGCGGCCGATCCGATGAACATAGTCCTGGTTTTCATCGGGCACGTCGCAGTTGAACACGATATCCACATCGTCCACATCGATGCCCCGGGCCGCCACGTCCGTGGAGACGAACACCCGCAGCTTTCCCTGGCGGAACAGATCCATCACCTGCTCCCGCCGCTTCTGGGGGATATCCCCGTGGATGCACTGGGCGTCGATGCCCCGCATCTGCAAAAACTTCGTGATCCGTTCCGTGGAGCCCTTGGTGTTGCAGAAAGCCATGCAGCGGTCAAAGCCGGTCTCCTCCAGAATCCGGGCAATGGCATCCGCCTTTTCATTCTGGGGCACTTCCATGCGGAACTGCTTGATGTCCGGTTTGTTCTGCTCGTCCTCCCGGACGGTGACCTCCGCCGCGTCCCGCTGGTAGACCCATGCAATGTCCATGACCTCCCGGGAGATGGTAGCAGAGAACAGTCCCAGATTTTTGCGCTTGTTCATCCGGTCCAGCAGGCGGGTCACATCGTGGATAAAGCCCATGTCCAGCATCCGGTCCGCCTCGTCCAGCACCACGGTCTGGGCCGTCTCCACCCGGACGGTGCGGCGCTTCATATGATCGCTGAGGCGTCCGGGCGTAGCCACCACAATCTGGGGCCGCTTTTTCAGCGTCTCGATCTGCCTGCCGATGGGCTGTCCGCCGTACAGGCACACACTGCGGACCCCCGGCTTATAGGCGGCAATGTCCCGCAGCTCACCTGTAATCTGGATGGCCAGCTCCCGGGTGGGCGCCAGGACAACCGCCTGCACGCTCTCATCCTCCGGGTCGATATGCTCCACAATGGGGATGCCGTAGGCAAACGTCTTTCCCGTCCCGGTAGGCGCCTTGGCAATCACATCCTGCCAGGCCAGCATGGGCGGAATGCACCCGGCCTGAACCGGCGTGGATACCTCGAGTCCCCGCTGGGCAATGGCCCGCATCATTTCCGGCGACAGACCGAGGCTGTCAAACCGGACACCTTGTGTATATTCCATACTCATTCCTCTTTTTCATTTATCTGGTGCAAAATACATGCAAAAATCCATATTACTGCTATTATATCCGCAAACTTTCTCCTTGTAAAGTAGAGCCGTAAATTCCGTTTTTGCGAAGGAAAAATACGGAAATTTACGGAAATTTGCAGAAAGTCCGATAAATAGTAAATTTTTTGACAATTCGGCAATTTTTTCCTGTTTTTCAGTAAATTTATCGTCTAATTGTAGTAAAATTATGTATTCTGTTACCTCTGTTTGGCAATTTTATGTTAAATTGTTTTCTAGAAAAAGCGGACGCGGGAACTGGGGGGATGAGAAGTGAACGGAATGGATTATGTTCGCATTTTGCGAGACTTGCGGGAAGACGCTGACAAGACGCAAACGCAGATTGCGGAAGTTCTGGGGACTTCCCAAACGATGTACGCCCGATATGAGCGGGGCGCCAACGAGCTTCCGATCCACCATCTGATCACATTGAGCAAGTATTATGGCGTCAGCACAGACTATTTGCTGGGTCTGAGCAAAGATCGCTGAAACAGAGGACAGGGACTCCCCTGTCCTCTGTTTTTTTATTTTCGCAGGCTGGAAAAAGGTGGAGGACGGAGCAATGCTCCGTCCTCCGTTTGCAGACAAGTTTATTTGTGAGGCACATGCCAGATGTTGTCCGCATACTCAGCCACAGCCCGGTCTGCAGCGAAAATACCGCTGCGGGCAATGTTGTGCAGACTCATGCGGTTCCACTTCACCGGGTCGGCATAGGTCTCCACCATGCGGCGCTCCGCCTCCCGGTAAGACTCGAAGTCCGCCAGGAGCAAGTACTCGTCCGCAGGGCTCCCGCCTGCCCCGAACAGCAGCCGCTGATACAAATCGTCGTAGCTGACGCCGTCCCGGAACCCGGTGCGCAGGGCGTCCAGGCAGCGGCGCAGGCGGTCGTCCCGGCTGTAGAGCCGCTGAGGCACATACCCCTCCCGCTTGGTCCGCTCAACCTCGTCGGCATGGAGGCCGAAGAGGAACATGTTCTCGTCTCCCAGCACCTGGTGCATCTCCACATTGGCGCCGTCCAGGGTGCCCACAGTCAGCGCGCCGTTCATCATGAACTTCATGTTGCCGGTGCCGCTGGCCTCCTTGCCGGCGGTGGAGATCTGCTGGCTGACCTCACTGGCCGGCATGAGCTTTTCCGCCAGGGACACCCGGTAGTTCTCCAGGAACACCACCTGCAGTTTATCCTTGCAGATGGGATCATGTTCAATCTGGTCGGCCAGGGAGTTGATGAGGCGGATGATTCGCTTGGCCACCGCGTAGCCCGGTGCCGCCTTGGCGCCGAACAGGAACGTATGGGGCTGGGTAATGGCGTTGGGATTGTCCTGGAGATCCTGATACAGGGAAATGATGTGCAGCACGTTCAGAAGCTGCCGCTTGTACTCATGCAGACGCTTGACCTGCACGTCAAAAATGGCGTTGGGGTCCAGCACCACGCCCTGGATCTTTTTGGCATAGGCCGCAAAGGCCTCCTTATTGGCCTTCTTGATGTCCGCCAGGCGTTCCAGCACGGCCTTGTCGTCGGCATAGCGATCCAGCTTCTTGAGCGTCAGGGGCTTGAGAAGATAGTCGTCCCCGCCGGTCAGCTCCCGTACCAGAGCGTCCAGTCCCGGGTTGATCTCGCTGAGCCAGCGACGGTGGTCGATGCCGTTGGTGACGTTCTGGAACTTCTGCGGCTCCATACCGTAGGCGTCCCGGAACACGTTCCTGCGCAGGATCTCCGAGTGGAGGCTGCTGACGCCGTTGACAGCCATGCCGCCGGCGATGCACAGATTGGCCATGCGGACCTCTCCGCCCCAGACAATGGCCATGGCCTGGGTTTTGTTGCCGTCGTGGTAGAAGTCCTCCACCTTCCGCTGCCAGCGGTTGGAGATCTCCACGATGATCTGCCAGATCCGGGGCAGCAGCTGCTGCACCAGGGACTGGGGCCACCGCTCCAGGGCCTCGGCCAGGACCGTATGGTTGGTGTAGGCCACGGAGTGGGTGGTGATATACCACGCCTCATCCCAGTCCATGCCTGCCTCGTCGATGAAGATTCGCATCAGCTCCGGGATCACCAGGGCCGGGTGGGTATCGTTGATCTGGATGACATTTTTCTCATGGAAGTTGCGCAGCGTGCCATAGGTATCCAGATGCTTGGTGGCAATGGACTGCACGGTGGCGGAGACAAAGAAATACTGCTGCTTGAGCCGCAGGGACTTGCCCTCATAGTGATTGTCCTCGGGATAGAGCACCTTGGCGATGGTGGCCGCCATGGCTTCCTCCTCCGCCGCCTTCAGGTACTCGCCCCGGGAGAACAGTGACATATCCACCGGCTTGGTGGAGCGGGCATCCCACAGCCGCAGGGTGTTCACATGCTCGGTGCCGTAGCCGGCCACCACCATGTCGCAGGGAACCGCCAGCACGGTGGTGGCGTTCTCATTGATGATATGCAGGTGTCCGTCATCCCAGAATTCCCGCAGCGTGCCGCCGAACTGGACTCTCTGGGCCTCCTCGGGCTTGGGCAGCAGCCAGGCCGCGCCCAGGTCCTTCCAGTTGTCCGGCAGTTCCACCTGCTGGCCCTCCACAATCTTCTGCTTGAAAATACCCAGTTCATAGCAAATGGAGTACCCAGTGGCGGGAATCTCCAGCGTGGTCATGGAGTCCAGGTAGCAGGCGGCCAGGCGGCCCAGGCCGCCGTTGCCCAGGCCCGCGTCGGGCTCCAGTTCGAAAATGTCGGCAGCCTTGAAGCCAAGCTCCTCCAGCGCCTCTTTCAGCTGGGGCAGCACTTCCAGGTTATACGCATTCTTCATGAGGCTGCGGCCCATCAAAAACTCCAGAGACAGGTAGTGCACCTGCTTTTTATGCTCTCTACGGGTTTCCTTGTTGGACTCCACGCCCCGGATAGCCATCACGTCCCGCAGCACCAGGGCGCTGGCCTTCATCATCTCCTGATCCGTGGCCTCCTCCGGCGTCTTGCCGAAGTTGAGCATCAGCTTTGCGGTCAGGGCACTTTTGAGGGATTGTTTCGTAAACGGTATCATGTGCCTTCCTTACTCCGCCGTATTCTGCTTCGTCTTCGCGGCGGGCCCTTTCTTTGTGGTTTCTTTCTTGGCGGCAGCTGTCTTTCTGCCGGACTTGGCAGCAGGCTTCTTCGCCGTCTTCCGGGAGGTAGTCCGCTTGCGGGCAGGCGCCTTCTTCGCGGCCGCCTTCTCCTCTGCAAGGACAGTCTCTGCGGGAGCCTCCTCCACGGGGGCAGCCTCTGCGGGAACGGCCTCTGCGGGCGCTTCCTCCACGGGGGCAGCCTCTGCGGGAGCCTCCTCCACGGGCGCTTCCTCTACGGGAGTAGCCTCAGCGGGAGCCTCTTCCACGGGGGCAGTCTCAACGTGCGCTTCCTCCACGGGCGCTTCCTCCACGGGGGCAGTCTCAACAGGTGCTTCCTCCACGGGCGCTTCCTCTGCGGGGGCAGTCTCAACAGGTGCTTCCTCCACGGGCGCTTCCTCTGCGGGAGCAGCCTCAACGGGCGCTTCCTCCACAGGGGCAGTCTCAACGTACGTTTCCTCCACGGGAGCAGCTTTCACAGGAGGCCAGGGCTGGCCGGTGATGCCGGCGTAGATCCGCAGGTACTCCCCGGCGCTGCGCTTCCAGCTGAAGTCGCAGGACATGGCCCGCTGACGCAGACGGCCGAAAGCGTCGGGATAATCCTTGTAGAGATACACGGCTTCCCGGATCACATACAGCATATCACTGCTGGCATAATTGGCAAAGGTGAAACCGGTGCCGGCGTCCCGCCAGGCCTCATAGGGCTGCACCGTATCCTTCAATCCGCCGGTCTCCCGGACAATGGGCACCGTGCCGTAACGCATGGCGATCATCTGGCTCAATCCGCAGGGTTCACTCTTGGAGGGCATGAGGAACAGATCCGCACCGGCGTAGATGGCCATGGAAAGGTCCTCATTGTAGTCCAGACGGACAGCCATACGGCCGGGATACTGCTCCGCGGCCCAGCGGAAGAACTCCTCATACTTGCGGTCGCCCTTGCCCAGCACCACCAGCTGCAGGGGGAGTTCCATCATATCATGGAGCACCTCGCAAATCAAGTCCAGCCCCTTGTGGGAAACCAGACGGCTGACAATGCCCACAATGGGCACATAGGGCTCCTCCCGCAGTCCCAGCAGCCGCTGCAGCGCGGCCTTGCACACGTCCTTGCCGCTCATATCCTCCTTGGAGTAGTGCTGGGCGATGTGGCTGTCCGTGGAGGGATCATACCGGGCCATATCGATGCCGTTGAGCACGCCGGAGAGCTTATAGCCGCACTGGCGCATAATGCCGTCCAGCCGGTGGGCGAAGTAGGCCATTTTCAGCTCATTGGCATAGGTGGGAGAGACGGCGTTGACGGCATCGGCACACAAAATGGCGCCCTTGAGCAGATTCACGTCCCCGTCCATCAGGATGGTGCCGTCGTCCGCCCAGCCGTGATCCAGGCCGAACAGATCCCCCAGGGTATCCTTGCTGTACCGGCCCTGATACTCGATATTGTGGATGGTCAGCGTAGTGCGGATGCTGCGGAAACGGTCCTCCCGGACACCGTCGTCCTTGAGGTAAATGGGGATGAGGGCTGTCTGCCAGTCGTTGCAGTGGATGACCTCCGGCCAGAAGCACAGGTGCGGCAGCATCCGTACCACGGCCCGGGAGAAGAAGCCGAACCGCTCGCCGTCATCCATGTAGCCATAGAGCTCGGGGCGGTTGAAATACTGCTCATTATCCAGGAAATACCAAGTCACACCGTCCTTTTCCATGGAGAACAGACCGCAGTAGCTGTGCCGCCAGGCAAGATCCACATAGTCATAGCAAAGATAGGTCAGCTGATCGCCGAAGCGCTCCCGCACCCGCTGATACAGCGGCAATATCACCGCCACCTCGGCACCCTCTGCCGCCAGCGCCGGCGGCAGAGATCCGGCCACATCCGCAAGTCCTCCGGTTTTACAAAACGGAACCGCCTCGCTGGTTGCATACAGAATTTTCATGATATCGTATTCTCCTTTCCTTTTCCCTCTTCACACAAAAGAGGGCGGGGAGGCTGCCCTCCCCCACCGCAAAAACACGGCTTTCGGGCTCCGGCAATCTTGCCGCTCCCGAGAAAAGGGGGGACGGCGTCCCCCCTCTCCACACTTACACGACGCTGCCCTTGGCCAGCACAATGGGATAGGTGGCATGCCCCATCAGCGTGCGGTCCGCCAGCACCTCCACATTCTTGTCGGCAATGATGTAGGCAAGCTGGGCGTTGTGCCGGATCATGTCCTCCTTGAACAGCACGCAGTTGCGCACCACGGCGCCGGCCTCCACCACCACGCCGGGGAACAGGATGGAGTTTTCCACCGTACCCTCGATGCGGCAGCCGTCTGCCACCAGGGAGTTGACGCACCGGCCCTCCGAGCCAAGATAGGTGGAGGACTTGTCGGCTCCCTTGGCCCGGACAGGCCGCTGGGCGCAGAACAGATCCGCACGAATGGCCGGGTCCAGCAGCTGCATGCTCCGGTCATAGTACTCCTGGACAGAGCGGATCTGGGCGGCGAAGCCCTTCCAGATGTAGCAGCGCAGATTCAGTTCGTCCTTCTTGGCCCGCAGCACGTCCCGCCGCCAGCTGAACTGGTCCTTGGCGGCGCACTCGTCCACCAGGTCCTTGAGCATGGCCGTGGAGATGATGTACACCTCCAGGCCCCGGTAGCCCCGGGGACGGTGCAGGTTGTAGAGTACCTCCGTGACGCGGCCGTCGGCATCCTTTTCAAAGTAGGTGCCGTCCTCGGTGGCAAAGCTGTCGTCCCCGCAGACCACAGTAATGTCCGCGCCGGACTTGATGTGGGACTCGTACACTTCGGACAGGGGCAGGTTCACCACCAGATCGCCGTCCATGAGGGCCACATAGTCCTGACGGATGGTGTCCAGATAGCTGCGCACACCGGCCAGAGCCTCCATCTTGCCCCGGAAGGGCAGCACACCCCAGTTGCGCTGATAGTTGAACGGAGGCAGAATGCGCAGACCGCCCCGCTTGCGGGAAAGATCCCACACCTTGCCGGTGCCCAGATGATCCAGCATGCTCTGATAGCGGCCGTGGAGCACCACGCCCACATCCGTCACGCCGGCGTTGACCAGATTGGACAGGGCAAAGTCTACCGCCCGGTAACGGCCGCCGAAGGGAATGGAGGCGGCAGAACGGATCTCCGTCAGTTCCCGCAGGTCGTTGCGCTTTTCATACGAAAAGATGATACCATGCATTCCGTTCATTTGGACACCTCCTCACCATTGCGGCCCAGCATGACACCGGGACGAACCTCCCTGCCGTCGGCCAGCACGCACTCAGGTGCCAGCACCGTCAGCCCCCAGGGAGCGGGGGCCGTGCTCTCCGGCGTGCCGCCCACGTGGCAGCCCTCACCGATGGAGCAGTTCTCACCCAAAATGGCGTACTCCACCACAGCGCCGGCCTTGACTTCCGTTCCGGGCATCAGCACGGAGTAGCTGACGCGGGCGCCCTTGCTCACCTTCACATTGGGCGCCAGGACAGAGTTTTCCACGGTGCCCTCCAGCTCACTGCCGCGGTTGATGGCGCTGTGGGTCACCTGGCTGTCGCTGCCAAGGTACGCCGGCGGCGCATTGACAGAGCGGGCGTAGATGGGCCAGGACTCATCCAGCAGGTCCAGACCGGACTCGGGAGAGAGCATATCCATGTTGGCGTCCCAGAGGGATTCCAGCGTCCCCACGTCCTTCCAGTAGCCCACAAAGCGATAGGCCGCCATGCGCTCACCGTTGCGCAGCATGGCAGGGATGACGTTCTTGCCGAAGTCATTTTCGGAAGTGGGATCGGCCTCGTCCTCCGTTAAGTACTTGCGCAGGGTTTTCCAGGAGAACACATAGATGCCCATGGATGCCAGGTTGCTCTTGGGCTCCTTGGGCTTTTCGGCAAACTCCGTGATCATATCCTGGTCATCCACGCTCATGATGCCGAAGCGGGGCGCCTCGGACCAGGGCACCTCCATGACGGAGATGGTGCAGGCGGCGTTTGCCTCCTTGTGACGCTCCACCATCTTGGAGTAGTCCATTTTATAGATATGGTCGCCGGAGAGAATCACCACATAGTCGGGATCGTAGAGGTCGATAAAACCGATGTTCTGATAGATGGCGTTGGCCGTGCCCTTGTACCAGGTGCCGCCCTTGCTGCCCATATAGGGCGGCAGAATGTGGACGCCGCCGGTGGAGCCGTCCAGGTCCCAGGGCTGACCGCTGCCGATGTAGCTGTTGAGCTCCAGGGGGCGATACTGGGTCAAAACACCCACCGTATCAATGCCGGAATTGGTGCAGTTGGAAAGCGGGAAGTCGATGATGCGGTACTTTCCGCCGAAGGGAACCGCCGGCTTCGCCATTTCGCCGGTCAGGACGTAGAGTCTGCTGCCCTGGCCGCCGGCCAGCAACATGGCGATACATTCTTTTTTCATGTTTTCTCCAGCTCCTTTGCCTTACTTTTCTTCCTGGGCTTGGGGAATGTCCCCTCTCCCCGCAGGAACACCGCGCCGAATGCCGGAATCCGGATCGCCGCAGAGTGCTCCCGGCCGTGGGAGGGAATGGCCTCCACCTGCACCGGCTCGGTATCGCCGAAACCGGCGCCGCCGTAGATCTCCGCATCCGTGTTGAACACGGGCACATACCGCCGGTGGGCAGGCACGCCCATCCGGTAGTTCTCATAGGTGTTTGGCGAGAAGTTGATCGCGCACAGCAGGTCGCGGCCTTTGCGGTCCTTCCGCAAAAACACCACTACGTTGTTGTGGTTGTCGTCGCTGACCAGCCACTCGAAGCCCTCCCAGTCAAAATCGATCTCCCAAAGGGCAGGCTCTTTTTTATAAAAGGCGTTGATCTCCTTGAAGAAGCGGTGAATCTTCTGGTTCTCGGGCTGCTCCAGCAGATACCAGTCCAGCTGGCCGTCCGAGTCCCATTCGTGCCACTGGCCGATTTCCGCGCCCATGAACAAAAGCTTTTTGCCCGGATGGGCCAGCAGGTAGGCGTAAAAGCCCTTCAGGCAGCGCAGCTGGTTTTCGTAGTCGCCGGGCATTTTCCCCACCACAGAGCCCTTCATATGTACCACTTCATCGTGGGAGATGGGCAGCACGAAGTTCTCCGAAAATGCGTACATCATGGAGAAGGTGATGTCCTTGTGGTGGTCCTGGCGGAACCAGGGGTCCATTTTCAGATAGTGGCACATGTCGTTCATCCAGCCCATGTTCCACTTGAGGTTGAAGCCCAGGCCTCCCACGTCGGCGGGACGGCTGACCATGGGCCAGGCAGTGGACTCCTCAGCGATCATCAGTACGTTGGGATTGAACGAAAAGGCCATGGTGTTGAGCTCGCGCAGAAAATCGATGGCCTCCAGATTCTCGTGGCCGCCGTACTTGTTGGGCGTCCAGGGGCCGCCCTGACGGTCATAGTCCAGATACAGCATGGACGCCACCGCGTCCACCCGCAGTCCGTCGATGTGGTACTCCTCCAGCCAGAACCGGGCAGAGGAGAACAGGAAGCTCTTCACCTCCGGCCGGCCGTAGTCAAAGACCCGGGTGCCCCAGCTGGCGTGCTCCCACTTGTTGGGGTCGCTGTACTCATAGCAGCAGGTGCCGTCAAACTCGTAGAGGCCCTGGGCGTCCTTGCAGAAGTGGGCAGGCACCCAGTCCAGAATGACGGAGATGCCGTTTTTATGCATGTGGTTGACAAACCACATGAAGTCCTTGGGGGTTCCGAAGCGGGAGGTGGGGGCGAAATACCCGGTGCACTGATAACCCCAGGAGTCATCCAGGGGATGCTCCGTCACTGGAAGCAGCTCAATGGCCGTATAGCCCATGTCCTTGACATAGGCCGCCAGGTCCTTGGCAAGGTCCCGATAGTCGATAAAATCGCCGTTGTCCCGTCTTTTCCACGAGCCCAGATGCACCTCGTAGATATTCAGCGGGGATTGATAGACCGGATGCTTGGCCAGCCTTTCCCGAAAGGCGCTGTCCGTCCAGCGGAAGCCCCGAATGTCATAGAGCTTGCTGGCGGTGGCGGGCCGGGTCTCCGTATGGAAGCCGTAGGGATCTGCCTTCATGCGCACCTGACCATCCGGCCCGGTAACCGCATATTTATAGGAGGTGTACTCCTTGAGTCCGGGGATAAAGCCCTCCCACTCCTCGCCCTTGCGGGTGAGCCGGTTAGCCTTGGGGTTCCAGTCATTGAAGTCGCCCACCACGGAGACGCTCTTGGCGTGAGGGGCCCAGACCCGGAACATCCAGCCTGCTTTGCCCCGTCTTTCCAGCGGGTGGGCGCCGAACCAGTGCCAGCCGTCGGTCATCTGGCCTGCGTGATAACGCTCCGCCTCTTTTTTGATTGCCATGGTTTTGCTCCTCTCCCCGATCTGCCGCCCGGCGGACGGGTCGGGATTGTTTTCCTGGGTATATTTAACAGATGATCTTCCACTATATATTGTGTATATTATACTTCTTCCAGGAAATACCGTCAAGGACGCTCCTGTCGAAAAAGCGCAGCGCTTTTTGGAGTAATTGACTATTTTTCTTAGGTCATTTTTTTGGTTTTTTGTGTATATTCTGCAATAATTTGGCATTTTTCACTGAAAAACATCTAAATTTTACCTGCTCTTGACGCAAATCCCCCCTCTGTGCATATTCCCCCGCCGCCTTGCTTTTCCTGTCTGCGGCTGGTATAATAACCCGGATTTTGTAAGAACTGATAAAGGCAGGTGCCCCGGTTGAATTCTGTGTTCTCATTGTTTTCCGTCACTGTGGACGGTTTCCCTTTGTGGGTGGTGCTGCTGATCTGCGTGGGCGTATTTCTGGCGTCCTTTATGGATGCCATTGCCGGCGGCGGCGGAATCATCTCCGTGCCCACCTACCTGATGGCGTTCCACAACATTCCCACCTACTACGCCCTGGGCACCAACAAGCTCTCCTCGGGCATCGGCACCATCTTTTCCACCGCCCGGTTCATCCGCCAGGGCTACGTCCGCTGGAAGCTGTTTGCCCCCTCCATCGCCTTTGCCCTCACCGGCTCCATGTGCGGCACCTGGCTCCAGCTCCACACGCCGGACAAGGTGCTCAAGTACCTCCTTTTGGTGGTTCTGCCTGTGGTGGCGGTGGTGACGCTGCGCAACCGCAGCTGGCCGGATGAGCCCGGGGACATCTCCTTTGCCGCCCAAGCGGCCATTGTGTGGACGGCCTCATTTATTATCGGCGGCTACGACGGCTATTACGGCCCCGGCACCGGCACCTTTTTGATGATCGTCTTCATCCGCCTGGCCAAGCTGGACACCCGCCACGCCGCCGGCGGTGTGAAGGTCATCAATCTCTCGTCCAACCTGGGAAGCCTGTTCACCTCCCTGGTCTCCGGCTATGTGTATATCCATGTGGGTCTGATCTCTGCCCTGGCCTCCATTGCCGGGCACTATCTGGGCGCCGGTCTGGCCATCAAAAACGGCAGCCGGATCGTCCGGCCCACCGTGATTCTGGTTTTGATCCTGCTGACTATCAAGGTGGGCAGCGAGCTGCTGTTCCCGGAATTTTGGAGCTGAGGAGGATATGATGAAAAAGTCCATTGGAATTCTCGGCGGTATGGGCCCTCTGGCCACCGCAGATTTATTGCAGAAAATTGTCCTGCTGACAGACGCGGAAAAGGACGGCGACCACGTCCGGGTCTACGTGGACGACAACCCCGCCATTCCCGACCGCACGGCGGCCATTCTCTCCGGCGGAGCCGATCCCGTGCCCCAGATGGCGGACTCCCTGCGCAAGCTGGTCTCCTGCGGCGCCTCCTGCATCATCATGCCCTGCAACACCGCCCATTACTTTCTCCCCCGACTCCAGGCGCTGACGGACACTCCCTTTCTCAGCATGCCCGCTGTCACCGCCCGCACCTGCGCAGAGCGGTTCCCCGGCAAAACGGCAGGCATCCTTGCCACCCGGGGCACCCTGGCCGCCGGCATTTACCAGCAGGCGCTGGATACCCAGGGCGTGGCCTGGACCGCACCGGATGAAGCCGCCCAGGACGCCCTGATGGAGGTCATTTACAACGGTGTCAAGGCCGGGCGTCCCCCGGAGGAGTACCGGGACACGTTCTTCTCCGTCCTGACTGGGATGCCCCAGGCGGACTACTTCATTCTCGGCTGCACAGAGCTTCCCCTGGCGGCCGCTGCCCTGCATCCCCCCGTCGCCACTGTGGACCCCACGGAGGAAATCGCCCGGGCCGCCATCCGCTTTTGCGGATATCCCACCCGTTCCCGCTGAAAAACCGGCCGCAGTTTGGCGTTTTGCCCGACCTGCGGCCGGTTCTTTACAAATTATTCACAAATCTGACAGTTTCTTTGCGCCTTGCTTTACACCTCCTTGTTTTTTTGCTATAATAGCCTCAATTTGTGCATATGTTTCGTATAAATTGACGAAGCAGACAAAATCTGAGACTGAGGTGAATCTATGAAAAAGAAGAAAATCAGCCTTCCCCTTCAGATCCTGCTGGCCCTGATTCTGGGCATCGTTGTGGGTGTGTTGCTGGGAAGCACCGGCCTCAAGGACATCACCACCGACTACCTCAAGCCTTTCGGCGATATCTTTGTCAACCTGCTGAAGTTCATCGTGGTCCCCGTGGTGCTCATCTCCATGATCGACGGCATCTTGTCCATGGACGACATGAAGAAGGTGGGCGCCGTGGGCTGGAAGACCGTGCTGTATTTCCTGTGCACCACCGCCATCGCCTGCGTCATCGGTCTGGCTCTGGCCAATGCCTTCCACGGCGCCGGTCTCTTCCCCGACCTGAGCGGCGAACTGGGCAGCGCCACCTATGAAGCTGCGGAGTTCGGCGGCTTCATGTCCACCCTGGTGGGCATCTTCCCCTCCAACATGTGGGAGGCCTTCCGCACCGCCAATATGCTTCAGGTCATCGTGATTGCCCTGTTCTTCGGCGGCGCCATCATGGCTGCTGGCGAGAAGGGCAAGCTGTGCCGGGATCTGGTGTCCTCCTTCAATGAGGTCATCAACCGGCTCATGGAGTTCATCATCGCCCTGAGCCCCATCGGCGTGTTCACCTATATGTCCTGGGTAGTGGCCAACCAGGGTGCCGAGATTCTGGGCTCCCTGGCTCTGGTGCTGGGCTGCGCCTATATCGGCTATATTCTCCACGCCGTGGTGGTGTACTCCTTCTCCGCCAAGATGTTTGCCGGCATGAGCCCCCTGCGCTTTTTCAAGGGCGCGGCTGCGGCCATGATGTTCGCCTTCACCACCACCTCCTCCGCCGCCACGCTGCCTGTCTCCAAGGAGTGCGCAGAGAACATGGGCGCCGACCGTGACGTGGCCGCCTTCGTGCTGCCCCTGGGTGCCACCGTCAACATGGACGGCACCGCCATCTATCAGTGCGTCGCCACCGTGTTCCTGGCCGCCTGCTCCGGCATGGAACTGACGCTGGGCCAGATGGTGCTGGTGGTGGTCACCGCCACGCTGGCCTCCATCGGCACTGCCGGTGTCTCCGGCGCGGGCATGATCATGCTGGCTATGGTGCTGGAAGCCATCAGCATCCCCGTGGACTATATCGGCCTGATCGTGGCCGTGGATCGCCTCTTCGACATGGGCCGTACCTGCCTCAATGTCACCGGCGACATCGCCTGCTCCATCTGCGTGAGCAAGTGGGAGTCCAAAAAGTCCCTCTGAACACCCGCAAGGTTCAAAAAGAAGCACCCCCGGAATGATCCGGGGGTGCTTTTTTATTGTCTGAAACGCAGGCCGCGTCAGAACGTGACCACTTCCTGGCTGGGCTTTTTACAGGGGGCAATGGAGAGCACGTTCATCACCGGGCCCTTTCCCTTGTAGGCCTTGTGCTCCTCCACGGACATGCGGGCAGTCACTTCAATCCAATCCCGGTTGTTGTACTGGTCCAGTCCCTCACCCCGGGCGATCAGGCCGTAAAAGGTGATGTCGTTTTCGCAGCACACCATGGCAAAGCGCCCGGGGCAGTGGATGCCGGGATACTTCTTGGAGTGGCACATGACCAGCTTCATGTGCACCAGCTTGCCGTCGTAGCGGTCCGGGTGGTCCATCACGTCCACATACCACACGCCGTAGTCGTCATCGGGAATGTCGATGATGTCCTGGGTAAGATCGAAGGGGCACTCATCGCCGGTGAGGTAATCCTCGCTGGTGCCGTCCTCCATCTCCAGATAGATGTCCGCCCGGCGGTTCACCATTCTCAGGTTCCGCTTGCGCAGGGCGTCCCGCAGTTCCGGCGTGCACCGGTTGAACACCAGCATGTCCGCGTTGGTGATCTTCTCCATCATCAGCTGGCCCATGTTCTTGGCGTACATCTCAAAGGTGGACGCCTGGACAAAAGTCATGATCTGGTAGAGCACCCAGTTGGCCGGCAGCACCTCTCTGTAAAGCCGCTCCATCTGCCACATGCCGTTGTACTCGATGAGCACCTGCTTGGGCCGGTATTGCTTTTCCAGCTCCTTGAGGTAGGAGCACTTGAGGTCCTCCTCGTTCTCGATGGTCACCACCGTCACGTTATCCAGGGCATTTTTCTCATATTCCTCCTCGCCTTCTTCGCAGCAAAGGAGCAGCGTCTTGTCCTGACGGGCAAAGCCGTCTTCCAGGATGCCGTTGATAAAATTGGTCTTGCCGCCGTCCAGAAAGCCGGCAACCAGGTAAACAGGAATATCCATCTTGGTCCCTTTCTTCGTTTTACAGGCCAAAGAGGGTCTTCAGCTTGCCCTCGTCCAGCTCCGCGCCGATGACGCACAGGCGGCCCGTGTAGTCCGCGTGGCCGTCACGCAGATCGTGCTCCTCGGGCACATAGTCGAACTCCAGCCAGCCCTCGGTGCCGTTTACGATGCCCTTGGCCCGCAGGATCTTGCCGTAGGCGCCGGTATCCAGCTCCGTGAGAATGTTCTCCAGCTCGGCGCGGGTGAACAGCCGGGGCGTCTCGGCGCCCCAGGAGGTGAACACCTCATCGGCGTGGTGGTGATGGTGGTGGCAGGAGCAGTTGGGATCGTCACACTCGTGGTCGTGGTCATGATGGTGCTCGTGCTCATCATGATCGTGGTCATGGTGGTGGCAGGAGCAGTTGGGATCGTCGCACTCGTGGTCGTGGTCATGATGGTGCTCGTGCTCATCATGTTCGTGGTCATGGTGGTGCTCGTGCTCATCATGATCGTGGTCGTGGTGATGCTCGTGTTCATCATGATCGTGGTCGTGGTGATGCTCGTGTTCGTGCTCTGCCTCCTCGGCCTCGTGCTCGGCGCGCATCTTGGCCAGCAGTTCATCGGCCAGGGACACCTTCTCCATGGCGGAAAGGATGACGCTGCCGGGCAGGTTATCCCAGGGCGTGGTAAGGATAGCGGCAGTGGGGTTCTTCTCACGCAGCATGGCCACGGCGGCCTCCAGCTTCTCCTGGGTCAGCTTCTGGGTCCGGGAGAGGATGATGGCGCCGGCGGATTCGATCTGGTTGTTGTAGAACTCGCCGAAGTTCTTCATGTAGACCTTGACCTTGGTGGCGTCGGCCACGGTGACAAAGCTGTTGAGGGCCATGGTGGGCACATCCGCCACCGTGTTCTGCACGGCCACGATCACATCGCTGAGCTTGCCCACGCCGGAGGGTTCGATGAGGATGCGGTCAGGGTGGAACTGCTCTTCCACCTCCCGCAGAGCCTTGCCGAAGTCGCCCACCAAAGAGCAGCAGATGCAGCCGGAGGACATCTCGGAGATCTCCACACCGGATTCTTTCAAAAAGCCGCCGTCGATGCTGATCTCACCGAACTCGTTTTCAATGAGCACCAGCTTTTCCCCCTGGAACGCCTCCGCCAGCAGCTTTTTGATGAGCGTGGTCTTGCCGGCGCCCAAAAAGCCGGAGATAATGTCGATTTTTGTCATGGTATCAAGTCCTTTGCTATAATTTTTCAACGTCCTTATCTTACCATCAAATTGCAAAAATGCAACCGCATCCCCAAAAATTTACTGGCTTTGCAGTGCTGTCCCCCGCCGGGCAAACGCGGGTTCAAAGGCCTCCATCTCCCGCCGCACCGTCCCGGAGAGGGCCAGCAGACACAATAGATTCGGAATCGCCATGAGCGCGTTGCACACGTCGGAAAAGGCAAACACGGTCTCCAGCCGGGCCACGGCACCGATCCCCGCCGCCAGGGAAAACGCCAGGCGGTAAAGGCCTGTGCCCCGGTTTCCGGTCAGATAGGTCAGTGCCGTCTCTCCCTGGTACGCCCAGCCCAGCACGGAGGAAAAGGAAAACAGCGCCACGCACACGGCCACCAGTCCCCCGCCCCAGTGTCCCAGTACGCTCTCAAAGGCCAGGATGGTCAGCGCCGCGCCGTCGGCGCCGCCCTCCAGCACCCCCGAACAGCAGATGGCAAGACCCGTCAGTGTACAGACCACGCAGGTATCGAAAAACGCACCCACCATGTTGATGTACCCGTGGAGCGCCGGGCAGTCCCCGTCGGCCGCCGCCGCGGTGATGGCCGCCGACCCCATGCCGGACTCATTGGAAAACACCCCCCGGGCCACCCCGTAGCGAATGGCGGCCCCGGCAGTGCCGCCCACAAATGCCTCCGGCCCCAGAGCCTGGCGAAGCATCTGCCCGACGGCATTGGGCAGCGTCTGGATGTGCCCGGCGATCACCGCCAGCGTTCCCAGCAGGTATCCCCCCGCCATCAGCGGCACCAGCCACCCTGATACCGCGGAAATACGTCCGATGCCGCCCCGGACAATGCCCAGCGTCAGCACGGCGGCGACAGCACCCGTCACCCACGGCGGGACGGAAAACGCAGCCTCCAGCGCGGACGCCATGGCGTTGGTCTGGGTCATGTTGCCGATTCCGAAGGAGGCCCCCACGGCAAACAGGGCAAACGCCGCCCCCATGGCCCGCCCCAGCAGGCGGGGACGCAGGCCCCGGGCCATCGTCACCATAGGTCCGCCCCGCCGCTCTCCCCTGCGGCGGAACCGCACCGCCAGGGCGCACTCGCCGAATTTGGCGGTCAGCCCGAACAGGGCGGCCAGCTCCATCCACACCAGCGCCCCGGGGCCTCCGGCAGTCAGCGCGGTGGCCACCCCCACGATGTTCCCGGTGCCCAGGGTGGACGAGAGTGCCGTCATCAGCGCGGACAGGGGCGAGATCCCCCCCTGTCCGTCGTACCTGGCGCCGGGACTTGCAAGCAGGGCACAGGCACCCGGCAGATTCCGCCAGGCAAGAAAGCGGGTGCGCACCGTCAGCCACACGCCTGTTCCCAGAAGCAATCCCAGAAGCGGTGCGCCCCAGAGGCACGCACTCAGTTCTTTCAGTGTCTGTTCCAAGGTCATCGGCCCCCTTTGCTGTGATGCTATCAGCATACGGCCCGGCAGCCCGTCCCATGATGGAAAAGCCGGACGCCTGATGGCGTCCGGCTACGGATCGTGGTATGCGTACTCAGCTTTCCATATGGCGGCCCAAAAAAGCCGCGATGGTCTGGGCCAGCTTGTAGACCGGCTCGTCCGCCGCAGGCGCGCCCTCGCCGCCCACAAACAGCACCAGTCCCAGCAGATCGCCCTCCGCCAGAATGGGGGCAGCCACCTGCACCCGGAGCTTGTCTGCCCCGTCCGCCACCGGCATGGCCTCTTCCTGGTCCTCCCGGCGGTAGATTTTGCGGCCCTCCATCACCTGCTCCAGCTCCGGGGAAATGCGTTTGCCCAAAAGCTCCCGCTTCCCGCCGCCGGCCACGGCGATGATGGTGTCCCGGTCCGTAACGGCGCAAATCTCGCCGGTGGAGCGGCTCATGGTCTCGCACAGCTCCACGGCAAAATCCTCCACGCCGCCCAGCAGGGAGTATTTTTTAAAAATCACCTCGCCGTCCCGGCTGGTGTAGATCTCCAGCGGGTCCCCTTCCCGGATCCGCATAGTGCGGCGGATCTCCTTGGGAATCAC
>NZ_URDP01000024.1 GCF_900546705.1 uncultured Oscillibacter sp.
TGATGAAGTCCGTCTTGCCGACGACCACACCCGCGATGACGTCGCCGTGGCCGTTCAAATACTTGGTAGCGCTGTGGACCACCACATCGGCGCCCAGGTCCAGGGGACGCTGCAGGTAGGGCGTGCAGAAGGTGTTGTCCACCACGACCTTGATGGCGGGGTTGTAGTCATGGGCGGTCTTGGCGACGGCGGCAATGTCCACGATCTTCAGCGTGGGGTTGCAGGGGGTCTCCAGATAGACCACCTTGGTCTTCTCGTTCAGGGCGGCCTTCAGGGCGGCCATGTCGGTCATATCCACCAGATGGGCCTTGACGCCGAACTTGCTGATGCCGTGGTTGAGCAGGGCGAAGGTGCAGCCGTACAGGGTGTCGCTGGCCACGATCTCGTCACCGCCCTCCACACTGGACCAGATGGCGGTGGAGATGGCGCCCATGCCGGAAGCGGTAGCCAGAGCGGCCTCGCCGTTTTCCAGCTCGGCCACCTTGGCCTCCAGCGTGGCAACGGTGGGGTTGCCCAGGCGGGAGTAGATGTAGCCGCTCTCCTGGCCGGCAAAACGGGCGCCGCCCTGCTCCACGGTCTCAAATTCGAAGGTGGAGGTCTGGTAGATGGGATCGCACAAAGAGCCGGCGGCGTTCTTCATCTTGCCGGCGTGGATCTGACGGGTGGCAAAGCCCAACTTCTTTTCTGTGTTCATGGGTAGGGTTCCTTCTTTCCTGAGAATGCTTTTGGTTTTATCAATCCCGCATGCCTGCGGCGATTTCATAAATCTCCTGGTGGGCAGCCCGGTCCAGGCCGATGTAGCCGCCGGTGACGCCGTCACCGATGTGGTTCATCTCCACCAGCTTGGGGATATCCTCCGCCTTGGCGCCGATCTCGGCAAAGGTCAGGGGCATGCCCAGTTCCTTCAAGAACGCCCGGAAGGCGTTCACGCCCTCCATGGCGGTGCGCTTGGGATCGTCGAAGTCCATCTGGCAGCCGAACACCCGCACGGCCATCTGGGCAAAGCGCTTTTCGCCGCCGTGCTCCACGCAGTAGCGCATCCAGGCGGGCATGATGACCGCCAGGCCCGCGCCGTGGGCGCAGTCGTAGAGGGCGGAGAGCACGTGCTCGAGATGGTGGCTGTTCCAGTCCTGCTTGCGGCCCACGCCCATCACATCGTTGTGGCAGACCATGCCGGCCCACATGATGTTGGCCCGGGCCTCGTAGTTGTGAGGGTCTTCCATGACCCGGCGTCCCTCGTGGAGCATGGCCAGCAGCACGCCCTCCAGCAGCCGGTCCGTGGTCTCCACGTCCGGCGTGTTGGTGAAGTAGCGCTCAAAGGCATGGGCCATGATATCCGTGACGCCGCAGGCCGTCTGATAGGGCGGCAGGCTCTCGGTGAGGGCGGGGTTGAGGATGGAGAAGCGGGGACGCAGGCAGTCGGCCTCCGCCGCATTTTTCTCCAGGGTGTCGGCCTTGGTGATGATGGCGTCCGGGGAGCCCTCGCTGCCGGAGGCGGCAATGGTCAGCACGGTGCCCACAGGCAGGGCTTTCTCCGGCACCTTGCCGGAGAAGAAGTCCCAGAAGTCCCCGTCGTACACAGCGCCGGCGGCGATGGCCTTGGCCGTGTCGATGACGCTGCCGCCGCCCACTGCCAGCAAAAAGTCCACCTGTTCCCGGCGGCACAGCTCGATGCCCTCATAGACCAGGTCGCTCTTGGGATTGGGCTTGATGCCGCCCAGCTCCACGCAGGCAAGGCCCGCCGAGCGCAGGGATTCATTCACCCGGTCCAGGAGGCCGGAGCGCTTGGCGGACTGGCCGCCGTAGAGCACCAGCACCCGGCTGCCGCCGAACTTTTTCACATAGGCGCCCGCCTCCGTCTCCCGGTCACGGCCGAAGACGAAATAGGTAGGGCTGTAAAAATCAAAGGAGTTCATAGCCGCGCGCCCCGATCAATAACCGGTCTTCTTGGCGCCGGGCTGGCCGTAGGACTTGAACTTCTCCATGACCACGGCCATCTGCTCGTCGGTGAGGACGTTGGGCTGGCCGATGCACATGGCCCGGTACTGGAGTTCGGCGATGTACTCCATGTTGCAGGCCAGGCTGTAGGCGCTCTTGATGTCCTTGCCGCACACCACCAGGCCGTGGTTGCCCAGCAGCACGGCGTCGCTCTCGCCGCACACCTCCATGGCGGCCTCCGCCAGCTCCACGGTGCCGAAGGTCCGGTAGGGAGCGCAGGGCACGGTGGCCACGCCGGCGTCGCCGATCACATAGTGGACGGCACGGATGGGCTGACCCAGCACGGCGAAGGTAGTGCAGTACATGGAGTGGGTGTGCACCACGGCGCGGGCATGGGGCTTATGCTTATAGAACGTGGTGTGCAGGGCCCACTCGCTGGAGGGCTTACGGGCGCCGTCGACGATATTGGCCTCCAGGTCGGTAATGACCACATCCTCCGGGGTGGTGGAGAAGTAGTCCATGCCGGAGGGGCTGATGGCCATCAGGCCCTTTTCGGCGTTGTAAATGCTGATGTTGCCGCTGGTGCCGGTGCTCAGGCGGGCGGCGCTCATCTTCTTGCCGTACTCAACGACCAGTTCTCTTTCTTCCTGCATCAACATAGTTGATTCCTCCTGATAATTTTATTGTAGATTGTCTTGGTTTTCCGAATCCGCTTCTCAGGCGTTGTTGGCCCGGTTGCGGTTTTCCAGCCATACCGGATAGTAGCGGTGAATCAGCTGGCCGGACCGGGGAGCGAAGCACAGGTCTCCCTCCCCCTCCTCTTTTGTTCCCGGCTGGCCCAGGCAGCCGTTGCAGATATCCACCAGGCCCAGGACGGTGGCCTGGGAGAAGCCCGGCCGCAGCCGTACCTCCCTGCCGGAAAGATCCGCCAGCATGTGGCACAGCGCCCGGGACTGGAACCCGCCGCCGCAGCCCAGGATGCAGCTGCCGGTGTTGCCGGTAAGCCGGGCCAGGGCCTGGAGCTGTTCATAGATGGAGCAGGCGATATCCGCCAGCACCGCCCAGATGAAATCCAGCCGGTCCACGCCCGCGTCCATGGGGGAGTTCATGAAGAATCCGCCCCGGCGCAGGGAGCGCCGCTCATAGAAGAGCAGCGAGGAAAAGGACGCCGTGCAGGCAAAGGAGGTCTTTTTCTCGTAGGCCTCCTCCAGATCTCCGTAAGACCAGTCGGCATACAGGTTCTCCCGGAAGCGCTGGTAGTTGAGCCCCGTGACGCCGGGGTTCATCTCCACCTGGTAATTCTTTCCGCCAAGGCCCGCGTCCGTCCACACCCGCTGATCGTGGTCGTAGAAGAGGCGGTCCATCTCCGTCACCACCGGCGAAGTGGTGCCGGACACCACGGCAATGTCGCCGGGGCCGATGCCCGTCTGCCGCAGGGCCACCTGGGTATCGGCGCCGCCCAGGATGAACACGGCTCCGTCCGCCATGTGCAGTTCCTGCTGCAGCTGCGGCAGCACGGGCCCCACCACGGTGCCTGCCGCCGCCAGAGGCGGCAGGATCTCCAGGTCCAGGCCGTACTTTTCACACAGCTCCTGGGACCAGGTCCTCCGGCCGATATCGTAGAGCTGGGTCTCGCAGGCCTGGGAGTACTCCATAACGGCCCGGCCGGTGAACATCCAGGCGATCCACTCGCTGATGCTCAGCACCCGGTCGATCCTATCATACATCTCCGGATACACCTTCCGCAAGCCCAACAGCTTGGCCGCGCCGAAGTCCTCCGTGGCCCACTTGCCACTAAGCCGGTAGATCTCCTGGTGATCGGGCACCCGGGCCATATAGGCCCGACCCCGGTTATCGATGTTGGGCAGGCCGCAGAATGCCTCTCCCTCCCGGTCCACCAGCACAAAGCTCTGGCGGGCGCCGGCGGAGGACACGGCGTCGATCACCACATCCGGGTGCTCGGCGCACAGCGCCCGGCACCCCTCCATGATCTGGGGCGCCCACTCCCGGGGCAGGAAATACTGGGCGTCCTCATAGGCGTCATCCCGGTGATAGGTGTTGGTGTAGGTGCGGATGCCCAGGATGCTCCCGGCGCTGTTGACCAGGGCCACCCGGGTGTTCCCGGTGCCCAGGTCCACCATGAGATAGTGCTTCATGGTCACTTACCCAGCACGTCCCGGTTGTAGACCACCTTTTCCAGATCCTCGCCGGCCAGCCACTTTTTGATGCGGTCGTTGAGGATGCGGGACTGATGGTCGGTGACCTCGTAGGTAGCGCCGCAGATGTGGGGCGTGAGCAGCACATTGGGGCACTGGGCGATGGTCAGATCCTTCTCCGTGGGGGGCTCCGTGTCCAGCACATCGATGATGGCGCCGGCGATGGCCTCCTCCCGCAGCACCTTCTCCAGCGCCGCGTAGTCCACGATGGCGGAGCGGGCGGCGTTGACGAACAGGGCGGTCTTCTTCATGGACCGCAGCAGCGGCTCGGTAATCATGCCCCGGGTGGAGTCGGTCACCGGCAGATGCAGCGTGACGATGTCGCTTTCGGAGAAGATCTCCTCCAGGGAGGTCTTGCGGTAGTGGCCCTGGTCGCCGGGCAGGAAGGGATCATAGAAGCTGATCTGGCACTCAAAGCCGTCCAGGATCTTGGCCACGGCGTGGCTGATGGCGCCGAAGCCCACGAAGCCCACCTTCTTGCCCTGGAGCTCGTTGCCCATCCACAGATAGTAGGGCGTGGTGCCGGGCACCCACTTGCCGTCCTTGACCCATTGGACCGCGGGGATGGTCTTGCGCATGACCGTCAGCAGCAATCCCACCACCATCTCGGCCACGGCCTGGGTGTTGCGGCCGGGGGTGCACAAGATGGGGACGCCCGCCTTGGTGCACGCATCCACCTGAAGGTTGGCGGGGGTGCCCCGGCAGTCGCCGATGAATTGGAGCTTGTCGTAGCCGGCGAGCACCTTCTCCGTCACCCGGTCCAGCTCGGTGATCAGGGCGTCGGGCTGTACCCGCAGGAGGTTTTCCAGCATCTCATCTTCATAATAGCGCTCTCCTGTCACCGTCCAGGGCTCGTAGACCACCTCATCAAACATGGTCTCCAGCTCCTTGAGGCAGTCGGGGGCATAGGGCGCACGCACATAGACCTTCATTGAACTCTCCTCCTTCAATGCAATGGCTCCGCGCCGCAGGCGCGGACAATGGACTTAATAGAATTCTTTCACGTTGGAATCAAAGTAGTGGTCCAGCACATAGGGCACATACACGCCCTTGTCGGTGACCACACCGGAGATCAGGTGGGGCGGCACCACGTCGAAGGAGGGATAGATGGCCTTGACGCCCTCGACGGTGTTGGGGATGCCGCGGTAGCTGAGCACCTGGCTGGGGTCGCGCATCTCGATGACGATGTCGTCCTTGGTGTGCTTGTCCTTGTCGGGCACGCCGGTGACATAGTAGGGGATGCCGAAGTACTTGGCCAGGATGGCGATCTGGAACGTGCCGATCTTGTTGGCGATGTGGCCGTCCCGGGCGATGGAGTCGGCGGCGGAGGTAAAGAGGTCGATGTGCTCCCGCTCCATGGAATAGGCCACCATGTTGTCGGTGATGACGGTGGTGTCGAAGCCCATCTGGGCAAAGCAGCTGGAGGTGAGCCGGGCGCCCTGGAGATAGGGACGGGTCTCGGCGCAGAACACCTTGAAGTCCTTGTTCTGCTTGCGGGCCGCCCGCATGACGGTGCCGATGATGGTCTCGCCGAAGCACTGGGTCAGAATGGTGCCTCCCTGGGGAATCAGGGACGCCAGGTTGTCGCCCACGATCTGCATGGTGCTGTAGCGGCGGTTGAGAGACTCCACCGTGCTCTCCACGATGGCCTCGATGGGGTCCTTGCCCTCGGAAAGAGCCTTGGCGGCAAGATCGGCGCAGCGGTAGGTGATCTGACCGTAGCGGTTGGCGGTAGTGGGACGGGCGTGGGCCAGGTCATAGGCCGCCTGCTGCAAAAAGGCGTTCTGCTCGCTCTCGCTCTTGTCCCGCACCTGCCAGGCGGCCAGGGCCATGCCCATGCCCACGGCGGTGTAGGGGCCGGCGCTCTGGGTCACCATGTCGGCGATGGCCTGGACCACCTCCTGATAGGTGAAGCAGTCCACGAACCGCACCTCCGTGGGATAGACCCGGCGGTCCAGAATCCGCACCTTGCCGTTGTCGTACCATGCCACATTTTCGTACTGCAGCAAAAAGGGCATGTCGTTGTCCATACGTACCATGTTGTAATATCCTCCTTAAATCTTACGCCAGGATGCTGTCAAAGGCCCGGACCACCGCCTCGCCGGTAAGGCCGCCGGCACGGTGCTTGATGAGAAAGATGCCCATCTTGATGAGGGCCCGCTCCATGGGGATGCGCTGAGCGGGATCGGTGACGGAGGTAACCTCCATGACCTTGGAGTCGCCCACCACCCGGCGGATGATCTCCGTACCGGCGTAGCCATAGGAGTCGGCCATGACGCCGTCCAGATACGCCTTCTTGAAGCCCTCCGTCCGGTAGAGGGGGAAGGTGACGATCTCGTCGTACTTCTCAGACAGCTTCTCCGCCGTCCGGTCGCACAGCCCGGCGATCAGGCCGCGCACCGCCTGCGTCTGCTCCGCCCCGGCGCCGGTGAACGCCTTGTTGGCCCAGGAGAAGAACAGGTTGCCGATGACATTGCCAATATCATAGCCCATGGGGCCGTAAAAGGCAAATTCCGGGTCAATGATCTTGACGCCCTGCTCGTTTGCGAAGATGGAACCGGAGTGCAGGTCCCCGTGGATGAGGGCCTGGGCGTTGTTCATGAAGTTGTTGCGCAGCAGTCCCACCTGGGCGTGGAGGTCCGCGTCCTCATAGAGGAAGGTGCGCACAAAGTCCTCGTTGCCCGCCGTGAGGATGTTGCGGCCCTTATAGTCGTAGTAGGGCTCCGTGAGTACCAGATCCTCGGTGATGTCGCACAGCTCCGGGTTGGTGAAGAACTTCACCCGCTCCTTCTTCTCCCGCCGGTCCATCACAAGGTCCGTGGTAGGCAGCAGGGACTGGGCCAAAAACGCGGAGAGGTTTTCCGCCAGGTGGCCGTAGACCCGGCCCGCCGCCAGCTCCTTGCGCAGGTTCTTATAGGCGGAGATATCCTCCATGGACAGCGCCGCCATGGTCTCGTCGTAGTAGTAGACCTCCGGGATGAAGCTGGGCGCCAGAGAGGACTCCAGCTTCAGCGTCTCGGCCTCGATCTTGTTGCGGTAGATATCCAGAGGCCGGCCGGAAGAGCGCAGGAGCTTGTCCGCCTGCTTGACGATCACGGAGCGGCCGTCTTTGCAGGAGCGGACCTGGAAGACATAGTTGATGTTTCCGTCGCCGATCTCCCGGCACTCCGTCTCCTCCTCCGGGTCAAACCGGTGGAGTACTTCCACCACATACCGCTGAACATCCTCGGGCTTCATCAAAAAGAACGTATTGAAATCAGACATGTTACTCCTCCACGCGCCTTCCGGCGCCATATGGTTTTTGGGGCAAAAAGGAGAGGGGACCGGCACGCCCAGTTTCCCCCTCCTTCTGCGCTCCGGCTCAGGGCCGGATGCCTATAGTATACAATTGATGCCGCTTATTTGGCAACCCGGCCCTTGGTGCTGTTGACCACGGCCTTGGGCCAGCCCAGCAGGATGAACACCACGCCGAAGACGAACATCAGCATGCTGTACCAGCAATAGGGCACGATGGACAGCGTGGACACGCCCGCAAGACCGGAGGCAGCCAGGATCTGACCCGCCCAGGGGCAGATGCCGTTGCCGGCGGAGGAGAACAGGTCCAGAATGCTGGCGGTGCGCACGCGGGAGACACCGTACTGATCGGAGATGTCCTTGGCAATGGGGCCGGCGGTGATGATGGAGATGGTGTTGTTGGTGGTGGCCAGATCCAGCAGCGTCACCAGCGCGGCGATGGACAGCTCGGCGCCCTTGGCACCCTTGACGCTGGAGGTCAGCTTGTTGAGCAGCCAGTCAATGCCGCCCAGGTAGGTCATCAGGGCCACCAGGCCGCCCACCATGACGGCGATGACAGCGGTGTCCTCCATGGACTTGATGCCGTCGCCCACGATGGTCAGGGCGGAGACAAAGGTGAAGTTGCCCTGGGCCAGACCCACCACCAGTCCGGTGAGGATGGCAGCGCCCATGGCCAGCATGACGTGCACGCCGATCAGGGAGAGCACAATGACCAGGATGTAGGGCAGCAGCTGGACGAAGTCCCAGGTCAGGGCGCTCTCGTCGAGCTCGGTGGAAACGGACTGGAAGATCAGCAGCACGATGGTAATGACCAGTGCCGGCAGGACCATCAGGAAGTTGGCCTTGAACTTATCCTTCATTTCCACCTCCTGGGTACGGGTGGCGGCGATGGTGGTATCGGAGATGAAGGACATGTTGTCGCCGAACATGGCGCCGCCCACCACAACGCCGCACACCAGCGCCATGTTCATGCCGGTCTTGTTGGCGATCTCGATGCCGATGGGCATCAGCGTGGTGACCGTGCCCATGGAAGTGCCCATGGAGAAGCTCAGCACGCAGCCGATGAGGAACAGTCCGGGCAGCACCATGTTGGCGGGCAGCAGCTTCAAGCCCAGGTTGGACACGGAGCTGACGGCGCCCATGCCGCCGGCCACGCTGTAGAAGATACCGGCTTCCAGGAAGATAAAGAACATCAAAATCAGGGTGTCGTCGCCGCCGCCCTTGCAGAACATGGTGACGAACCCGTCAAAATTGAGCTTTTCCTTCTCCTTTTTGGCCACGCAGAATGCAAACGCGAAGATGATGGCAATGAGAATGCCCACGTTCAGCGGCATGGTGCCGGCGTCCTTCGTCAGGATGGTGGAGATGATGTACAGTGCGATGAAGATCAGCAGAGGCATCAGGCCTAGGAAATTACCCTTTTTCTTGTTATTCTCCATAACAATCTCCTTTCTATTGCGCGATTTTGAACAGTTCCACACAGCCGGCCCGCAGCCCCCCAGGGCCGCCGCCGGAGCACTCCCTCCCTTCCCGATTTCTGCACTTTGGATATGTCCAAATTTTACAACAGATATGAACATTTTTCAACGCAATTTTTGTTCTAATTGCTAATTTTCGCTATACTCTCCAACATAGATTAGGCATTTTTGCGTAATTTTCACATGAATTTGTGGTTTTTTGTTGACTGCACGCGGAATTTATTTGCTTTTTCCAAAATAGTACTCTATACTGAAACCAACAACCGGAAAGGATGCGGCATTATGCTGAAAATTGACCGCCAGACCGCCATTGAGCAGGAGCTGGCCAAAAACGGGAGCGTGCTGATCCCCGCATTGAGCCAGCAGCTCCATTGCAGTGAGGAGACCATCCGCCGGGATCTGCGGGAGCTGGAGGCCAGCGGCAAGCTCACCCGCACCCACGGCGGCGCCTACCTCATGGAAAAATACGACAAGAGCTACCCCACCAAGCTTCGGAAAATTTACTTTCAGGACATCAAGTCCCGGATGGCCCGGTGTGCCTTTCAGTACGTCCGGGAAAACGACGTCATTATGCTGGACTCCTCCACCACCTGTCTGGAGCTTGCCCGGACGCTGGTGGACGCCAAATACAATGTGACCGTCATTACCAACTCCCTTTTGATCTGCGAGCTTTGCAGCGAGCGGCTGTCCAACATCAACCTGGTGTGTCTGGGGGGGACTTTTCGCCGGCGCACCTCCTCCTTTACCGGCTACCACACCACGGATATTCTCTCCGGCTACCATGCTGACCGGGCCTTCATCAGCTGCCCCAAAATCACCCCGGAGCAGGGTATGTCCGACAACCACCTCAACGAGGCCAAGGTGCGGGAGGGGATGCTGCTCCACGCCCAGGAGCGGATTTTGCTGATGGATCACACCAAGTTCGGTCCCAGCGCCAACGTGCTCTTCGGCAGCCTGGAGCTCATCGACCGCATCATCACCGACGAGCCTGTGGACGGGCGCTGGGACGCAGTGCAAAGCCGCACCGGGCTGAAGATCGAGTACTGCGGATGACGGATTCGTCATTTTTAATACTGTGTTCCGGGAAAGTTAATCGTTTTCCACAAGGTTTCCCCCAAACGGGATCTGACGCTTGACAGAGTCTCCCTCCCGGCGGTATATTCGGGGTAATCGGTTAACTGTCTGCCGGCTTCCGCCGGAATGGAATCTGGAGGATACATATGGAAAAACAGGTCAAGCGTATCGGCATTCTCACCAGCGGCGGAGACGCCCCCGGCATGAATGCCGCCGTCCGCGCGGTGGTGCGCTCCGCCATCGGAGAGGGCATCGACTGCATCGGCATCCGCCGGGGCTGGAACGGCCTCATCAACAGCGACTTCATGCACATGGATGCGTCCAGCGTCAGCCACATCATCGACAAAGGCGGCACCATGCTCTACACCGCCCGCAGTGAGGAGTTCATGGAGGAGAGCGGCCGGGCCAAGGCCCTGGCCACCTGCAAGCTGCTGGGGCTGGACGGCATCGTGGCCATCGGCGGCGACGGCACGTTCCGGGGCGCCCTGGCCCTTTCCCGCCAGGCCGCAGCAGACGGCCACGCCTTGCAGGTGGTGGGCATCCCCGCCACCATCGACAACGACATCGGCTGCTCCCACTACACCATCGGCTTCGACACCGCCTGCAATACCGCCATCGAGTGCATCGACAAGCTGCGGGACACCATGCAGTCCCACGAGCGCTGCTCCGTGGTGGAGGTCATGGGCCGCCACGCAGGGTACCTGGCTTTGTACGTGGGCATCTCCGTGGGCGCCACCGCCGTGCTGATCCCGGAGCGGGAGACGGACTTTGACCGGGACATTGTGGAGAAGATCCGCCGGGCCCGGCTCTCCGGCTCCACCCACTACATGATCGTGGTAGCCGAGGGCGCCGGCAGCGCCGTGGAGATCGGCAAGCGCATCCACCAGGAGATCGGCATCGATCCCCGGGTGACGGTGCTGGGCCACATCCAGCGGGGCGGCTCCCCCAGTGCCCGGGACCGGGAGACCGCCAGCCGCATGGGCTACGAGGCGGTGCAGGCGCTGGTCCAGAACCGGGGCAACTGCGTCATCGCCACCCAGGACGGCCGCATCGTCAACCTGGAGATGGAGGAGGCCCTGCAGATGACCAAGACCTTCGACATGGAGCGCTATCAGGTACTGGAGGCCCTGACCAACAACAAGGGCTATACCCAGACGCTCTGAGTACAAAAAAAGCGGAGAGGCAAAAGCCTCTCCGCTTTTTTGTTTGATTCTCCGCCTGTTACCGGCGTACCTCCGGCACCAGACGCACCTCCCCTGCCTTGCGGGTGGCGTTCAGGTCGATCAGGCGCTGGTTGGAGCTGCCCCGGAACCGCAGGGAGATGTCCTTGAGTTCCTCCACGAACCGGCCGTCCACCAGCACGTCCAGCAGCGAGAGCATCTCGTCGGTGACCTCGCAGCGGGGGTGGCTACCGTCCCGGAGGAGATCTTCATAGGTAAAGCCCGTGTAGCTCCAGATGGTCTTGGCGGGATACGCCTCCCGGACCCGGTGCAAAAACGGCACCAGGCACCGCTGGTTCTCCGGCTCAAAGGGCTCGCCTCCCAGCAGCGTCAGTCCGTTGATATAGGACGGGGCCAGCAGCTTCAAAAGCTCCTCCTCCGTCTTCTCGGTAAAGGGCGTGCCGTAGTCAAAGGCCCAGGTCTGGGGCTGGAAGCAGTTTTTGCAGCGGTTGGTGCAGCCAGACACAAACAGCGTCACCCGCACGCCCTCGCCATTGGCGATGTCGCAGTTTTTGATCTCTCCGTAATACATGGCGCCTCTCTCCTTCCGCCCAACTCTCCTGACAGGGTCAAATTATTGAAATCATTTTTCCCGGGGACCCGCGCCCCGGAAGTATCCGTGCCGGGCAGGACCTGCGCCTGCACGGCACACCGATGCCTGTGGCCGCTGCGGCCACAGCCGCCTGCTCCGTGAGCGGGCGAGGGGGTATCGCAAGGACTGCGGCGCCCGGCGCTGCGGTCCTTGCGTATCCAGGGGGGACACCGTCCCCCCTGGAGTGAGTTTAAAGGTGCAGTACCCGGTCCCGGATCTCCTGGGTGCGGCCCTGGTTCCAGAACTGGGTGCCGATGTAACCGCAGGTCCGCCGGGCCACATTCATCTTGTCCTGGTCGGTGTTGCCGCACTTGGGGCACTTCCAGATGAGCTTGCCGTTTTCCTCCACGATCTGGATCTCCCCGTCCCAGCCGCACACCTGGCAGTAGTCGCTCTTGGTGTTGAGCTCGGCGTAGATGATGTTGTCGTAGATGAACTTCATCACCTGGAGCACCGCCTCCAGGTTGTTCTGCATGTCGGGCACCTCCACGTAGCTGATGGCGCCGCCGGGAGAGAGGTGCTGGAACTGGGCCTCGAACTTGAGCTTGTCGAAGGCGTTGATCTCCTCGGTCACATGGACGTGGTAGCTGTTGGTGATGTAGCCCTTGTCCGTGATGCCGGGAATAACGCCGAAGCGGCGCTGGAGGCACTTGGCGAACTTGTAGGTAGTGGACTCCAGGGGCGTGCCGTAAAGGGAGAAGTCGATGTCGCTCTCCTCCTTCCACTTCTTGCACGCGTCGTTCATGTGCTGCATGACATGGAGGGCGAAGGGGGTGGCCTCCGGGTCCGTGTGGCTCTTGCCGGTCATGTACTTGACGCACTCGTAGAGGCCCGCGTAACCCAGGGAGATGGTGGAGTAGCCGTGGTACAAAAGCTCGTCGATGGTCTCGCCCTTTTTCAGACGAGCGCAGGCGCCGTACTGCCACAGGATCGGGGCCACGTCGGAGAGGGTGCCCTTGAGCCGCTCATGGCGGCACAGCAGCGCCCGGTGGCACAGCTCCAGCCGCTCATCGAAGATGGACCAGAACTTTTCCATGTCCCCGCCGGAACTAAGAGCCACGTCGGGGAGGTTGATGGTCACCACGCCCTGGTTGAACCGGCCGTAGTACTTGTGCTTGCCGGGCTCGTAGTTGCCGGCGTTTGCGATATTGCCGATGCCCGCGTCGGTGAACCGGTCCGGGGTCAGGAAGGAGCGGCAGCCCATGCAGGTGTACACGTCGCCCTTGAGCTCCAGCATCTTCTTGGCAGAGATGTAGTCGGGAACCATCCGCCGGGCCGTGCACTTGGCGGCCAGCTTCGTGAGATAATAGTAAGGAGAATCCTCGTGGATGTTGTCCTCCTCCAGCACATAAATGAGCTTGGGGAAGGCGGGGGTGATCCACACGCCGTCCTCGTTCTTGACGCCCTGGTAGCGCTGCTCCAGAGTCTCCTCGATGATGAGGGCCAGGTCCCGGCGCTCCTGGTCGTTCTTGGCCTCGCCCAGATACATGAACACGGTGACGAAGGGAGCCTGTCCGTTGGTGGTCAGCAGCGTGAGCACCTGGTACTGGATGGTCTGCACCCCCCGGCGCACCTCGTCCCGCAGGCGGGTTTCCACCAGCTCCCGGATTTTCTCCTCGCCGGGCCGGATGCCCAGGGTCTCCATCTCCTGCTCCACGATCTTGCGGATCTTCTTGCGGCTCACGTCCACAAAGGGCGCCAGGTGGGCCAGGGAGATGGACTGACCGCCGTACTGGTTTGAGGCCACCTGGGCGATGATCTGGGTGGCGATGTTGCAGGCGGTGGAGAAGCTGTGGGGCCGCTCGATGAGGGTGCCGGTGATGACGGTGCCGTTTTGCAGCATGTCCTCCAGGTTCACCAGGTCGCAGTTGTGCATGTGCTGGGCATAGTAATCGGAGTCGTGGAAGTGGATGATGCCCTCCTTGTGAGCCTCCACAATGTCCGGCGGCAGCAGCAGACGCTCGCTCAGGTCGCGGGAGACCTCACCGGCCATATAGTCCCGCTGGGTGGAGTTGACCACCGGGTTTTTGTTGGAGTTTTCCTGCTTGGCCTCCTCGTTGCAGCACTCAATGAGGCTGAGGATCTTCTCGTCGGTGGTGTTGCTGCGGCGGACCAGGGAGCGGGTATAGCGGTAGGTCACGTAGTGCTTGGCCACCTCATAGGCGCCGTGGGCCATGATCTGATACTCCACCAGATCCTGGATCTCCTCCACGGAGGGAGCGCGGTTCATCTTCAGGCAGCTGAGCTCCACAAATTCCGCGATCCGCCGGATCTGCAGCGGCGTCAGGCGGGCCTCCTCCCCCACGCTGTCGTTGGCTTTGGACACAGCGGAAACGATCTTTTCAATGTCGAAATCCACCTCTGCGCCGTTTCGTTTGATGACTGTCATATGTTCCCTCCGTACTTCCGTGTTGTCTCTTATTTTGTGTTGGATCTATTGTAGCACACAAGATCTCGTGTTCAGTGTTGCTTTTATCACTTCCGTCCCGCTTTTTCCGGCGTGACGGCACGATGACTATCATCGCAAATCCGGCGCCGTTTGTAAATCGGAAACTTTCATAGAAATACGCCCGAATTTTCTACATGTTTTGATGGGCTCCGCTTCCACGCAAAAAAACCGGACCGCCGCTGGCGGTCCGGTCCGTTTATGGAAATCTGTGGAATTACTGCACGTTCTCCCGGCGCAGCAGCTCCAGGATCTTGGCATCGTCCTCCACGGTGGCGTTGGGCATGGGGAAGGTGCCGGCGCTGGTGGCGGCAATGCCGCGGAGCTTGCAGGCCTCCTTGATGACGGGCAGGAAGGGGCTGCGGATGGAGTAGAGATCCATGAGCCGGTCGATGGTCTGCTGGCCCTTGGCGATGCCCTCCAGGTCGTTTTCCCGGAAGGCCTTCACCCAGGCGGAGCACACCTCGGGCACCACGTTGCTCAGGGCGCCGATGCAGCCGTTGCCGCCGGCGAGCACGTTGTGGGCGAAGTTGTCGTCAAAGCCGGAGTAGATCTCGAAGCTGGGGATGTGGGCCTTGACCACCTTGATCAGCTCCCGGGTGTGGTCCATGCCGGAGATGGTGTCTTTCATGCCCACGATGTTGGGATGAATCTTGGCCAGGGCCAGGACCGTCTCGGCGGGGATGGTGTAGCCGGTGTTGTCGGGGAAGTTGTAGATGTAGATATCGCCGTGAATCTGGGTGGCCAGCCGGTCATAGTACTGCAGCAGGGCCTCAGCGCCGAAGTGGAAGTAGTAAGGCGGCAGGATCATGACGGCGTCGGCGCCGGCATCCAGGCAGTAGTTGGAGAAGCTGACAATCTCGTCGGCCACCATGTGGCTGGTGCCGATGATCAGCTTCACCCGGTGATCCACCGTCTCAATGGCGAACTTGGCCATCTCCCGGCGCTGGTCCATGGGCATGGCGAAAAACTCGCTGGAGCTGCCCTCCACCAGGATGCCGTCCACGCCTTTTTCGATCAGGTTGTTGAACAGTCTCTCCTGGCTCTCCAGATCCAGGGTGCCGTCCTCGTTGAACAGGGTGATCGCAGGAGTCAGATATGCTGCGTTCATATACATGTTCCTCTCTTTCTCGCGTGTCGTTCGCTCTTATTCCACGATACGGAATTAAATTCCGAATTTGTGAAACACAAAAATTTGCTTTTTCAAGCTTGCTCCACCAGTATATTCCTTTTTCCCGGTTTGTCAATAGGGGCCAAGAAAAAAACCGGACCCGCAATGCGGGTCCGGTTGGAAAGGGGCAGATCAGACGAAGTTGCACACACGGGCGATGGCCATCTCGGTGTAGCCCAGAGACTCGGCCTTGGTCTGCTTGCCGCAGGCCACTTCCTGGGTCAGCTTCAGCAGCTCGTTGCCCAGCTCCTCCATGGTCTTGGTACCATAGATCAGCGGGGAGGCATCCACGTCGATGTTGTCCTCCATGTTGGCAAAGGTCAGCTTGTTGCCGGTGATCTTGATAACGGGAGCCAGGGGGTTGCCGGTGGGGGTGCCGCGGCCGGTGGAGAACACCACGATCTGGGCACCGCCGGCCACCATGCCGGCCACAGAGGAGGGATCGTTGCCCGGGGTGTCCATGATGACCAGGCCCTGCTTGGCCTCGACCTGCTTGGCGTAGTCATACACGGCGTTGACGGGGCTGTGGCCGCCCTTGTGGATGCAGCCCAGAGACTTCTCCTCCAGAGAGGTCAGGCCGCCGGCCTTGTTGCCCGGAGAGGGGTTGCCCTCGCGGACTTCCTCGCCCACAACGCGCAGAGCAGCCTCATAGCGATGGACGATCTCATAGATCCGGTCGTGGACCTCCTTGTTGACAGCACGGCGGGCCAGGATGTGCTCGGCGCCGATGAACTCGGTGGTCTCGGACAGGATGGAGGTACCGCCCTCCTTGACGATCAGGTCGCTGAGCTGGCCGATCAGGGGGTTGGCAGCCAGGCCGCTGGTGGGGTCGGAACCGCCGCACTCAGTGCCCAGGATCAGCTCGGACATGGGGAACTCTTCCTTCTGCAGCATGGAAGCCTCGGCGACCATTTCCTTGGCATAGCGGACAGCCTTATCGATGGCCTTCAGGGTGCCGCCGGCCTCCTGGATGATGACCTGCTTGAGGGGCTTGTTGGTGCGCTCCTTGATGGCCTCAACCACCAGATCCATCTGGCAGTTCTCGCAGCCCAGGGACACGACCACGGTGCCGTAGACGTTGGGGTTGGCGGCATAGCCGGCCATGACGTCCATGGTGTACTGCTGGTCGGGTGCCACCTGAGAGCAGCCCAGCTGATTGTTGAACGTGACGGCGCCGACCACCTGCTGGGCAATGATGCGGGTGGTATCGGAAGCGCAGACGCTGGCAGGCAGGATCAGAACCTTGTTGCGGATGCCAACGCGGCCGTCGGGACGCTTATAACCGTAGAAATTCATACTCGTTTCCTCCTTCTCTCAGCCCTTGGCATCCAGGTTCTCACGATGCTCTTCCAGGTTGTGGGTATGTACATGCTCGCCCTTCTTGATGTCGCGGGCAGCCAGGCCGATGTGCTCACCGTACTTGCTGATGGGCTCGCCCTTCTTGATGTCGCAAGCGGCCAGCTTGTGATAGATGGTGACATCCTCCAGCGCGGTGAGGCTCTTCTCCTCACCGGCGCACATATAGGTGACGGTGTCGCCTTTCTTGATGGGCTCGATGGCAACGATGACGTTGTCCTGGGGCTCAACGATCATGGCATTCAGCATAATGGGTATCTCCTTTCGATCCTCAGATTGACTAATTAAGCCTGCTTTTCAAACAAGGCACGCTGTGCCTCGTCCTTGGGGAACTGGGGGCAGCCGTACTTCTTGGCCCACCAGGAAGTGATGATGGGCACCAGAATGGCGGTCAGGATGGCGGAAGCGGCAACCTGAGAGGTGGCCACGTCAGCCCAGGGCAGCCAGGTGGGGTCCGCTTCGGCGATCACGGCAGGCACGGCCACGGCGTTGCCGGCAGTGGTGGCAACAGCCCAGCCGGCATAGCCGGGACGACGGCTGATAAACTTGTCGCACAGGACGATGAAGGCACCGCCGATGAAGCAGGTGATCAGGCCCAGCAGGATGCCCTGGGCGCCGCCCTTGACGATGTTGGTCAGGTTCATGCCGGAGCCCAGGCAGAAGCCCACGAAGGGAAGCAGGATGCTGCCGGCAGGAGCCAGGAAGTCAGACAGGTCCTTATCGATGTTGCCCAGGATCATGCCCACCAGGATGGGGCCGATGGCGGCAACCAGAGCCATGAAGGGGATGTCGGCCAGGCCGCCGGCGCCCATGGCGATCATGGTCAGCATGGGACCGTCGTTGATGGCCAGCAGAGGCATGGCCGCCTGGTCGACGGTGTCGCCGTAGCTGTTCATCAGAGCCAGGTACACGGAGCCGTTGGAGTTGGTGACAGCGGAGATGATGGCCAGAGCGCTCAGGCCCAGCAGGCCCTCAGGCCCGAAGAGCTTGCCCACGCCGATACCGATGGCGGCGCCGATGATAAACTTGGAAATCAGCAGCACGCCGCCGCGCTTGATGACGCCGCCCATCTGGCGGAACTGCAGGGTGGTGCCCAGGCAGAACAGCTGGATACCGATGGCGGTGTTGGCACCGGCACTGGTAAAGATGGCGGTGGTGAAGGAACCAATGTTGGTTACCTGAGGGATGAAGGTATTGATGACGGCGCCCAGCAGCATAGGCACGACCATCATACCTGCGGGGATCTTTTTCAGAAATCGCATGATCATGGGCTATTTTCCTCCTCGTTTTTCTCGTTTCTCCCAGTACATCCTGCGGCCCTTCAAAATTCCGCTATGCGGAATTTCATTCCAAAACCGAAGGAAATACATTCCTCCCGTCTCCGGGAGGATTGCATTTTTCGTACACTGTATATATATACCGTTTTTAGCCCTCTTGTCAAGTAATTGTCACTTTCCCCCGATTTTTCGGTAATGTTGCATGAACGAGAGCGATCAAATCTGTAAAAAAAGTAAAGAAGATACCCGTTGCATCAGAGGGCGTCCGGGATCGGGTGGCACATCAGATAGTCCCGCCACAGGGCGCAGCCCGCCGTGTTGAGGTGGACGCCGTCGGAGGTAAGCTCCGGACGCAGGCACCCGTCCTCCCCCGTCACCGCCTCTGCCACATTCAGATACGGACAGTTCTTCTCCTGGGCCAGTGTCATGAGCACATCGTTGAACTCCAGGATGCGGCGGTTGTTGACGTAGGTGCCCTTGGCGTCCTGGGCGGCGCTGACGGGCAGCAGGGACTGGATCACCACCGTGGCGTCCGGATGGTCCTGGCGGACCCGGTCGATGACCTTGCCGTACTGGTCATGGAACGTCTCCGTCCTGGGCCAGCCCAGCTCGTTGACGCCCAACATAATGTACACTTTTCCGCAGTTCATGTCCGCCAGGGCGTCCAGCATGGGCACCTTTCCCTTGGACGTGGTCTGGGTGCGCTTGGTAAACACGGACTCCGACGTGGCACCCACGGCGTAGAGGAACTTCCCCTCCGTCATCTTTCCATAGAGGTAAAGGCCCTCTGTCCGGGAGTCTCCCAGAAACACCGTGTCGGAAAAATAGGATGCCTCCACCGGATCGGACTCCGGTACCACCACATCGGGTGTCTCCTCCACGGGCAGCTCCGGCATCTTCGGTACGGCCGCCGCTCTGGGCGTTTGGGCAGTCTCCCCGGAAGTTTGGGCCGGCTCCTCCACGGGAAGCTCCGGCATTTTCGGTGTCCGGCCGGCCCCGGCGTCCGTCTTGCCTCCGTCAGGGACCGACGGCGCCTGATCGGCCGGTGTCTGGACCTTTCCGGTGATCTCCCCGTCCAGCTGAAGCAGCAGCCGCACCGGCTCCCGGAAAATCTCCTCCAGCGGCTCGTCCTCCGGCAGTGCCGCCGCCGGCAGCTTGCCTGCGGCAAGCACGGAGATTACCCCCGCCAGCACCGCCAGTCCCAGCAGCTTGCCCAGTACGCGCCGCCGCTTCACTCTTCTTCGTCTCATGGTTCTGCGCCCCTTCCCGCAAATTTTCTCTTTACTTTATTAGACGGTTTTTGTCGGGAAAAGTCGAAACAAAACATTGAAAATTCGGTATCAATTGATAACAATTCCGGACGTGAAAAAAGCGCCCCCGGCATAGCCGGGGACGCCTGGCATATGGTGGGATGATTCGTCTCACACCCGGAGGCTTTCGGGGTAGTCGCCCCGCGCGTGGAGCTTCTGGAGCTCCTGGGCCACCACGGCCCGGTCCTCATGGTAGGTCATGCCGAACCACTTGTCGGCGGAGTGGAGGACGGACACCTCCAGCTTCCCCTCCTTCATCTGCTGATCCACCATCACCGGCAGCAAACACTCGGACTTCAGGTCCTTTCCCGCGTCGCTGCGCAGGAAATTCTCGAAATACTCCTTGAGCGCCGGGAAGATACTGGGCATGAAGCCCCAGAAGTTCATGGACACCACCGTATCCGGGTCCAATGACTCGTCCCGGGCCAGATCCCGCAGCGTCCCGTCGGGATAGAGCTGCACCTTCAGCGCCTCCCGGACGGAGCAGAGCTTGCCGCCGTCCACGGTGCAAACGCCCCGGGAGACGGTACCGTGAAGGCTGGCGGTGTTTTTCAAAAGGTAGCCCACCATGGTGGCCTTCCCGTTCTCAGGCAGGCGGATGAGTTCTTCATAGATGGTGCGGTAGGCGTCGATGCCGTAATAGTCGTCGGCGTTGATGACGCAGCAGGGCTCGTGGACCACATCCGCCGCGCACAGCAGGGCGTGGACCGTGCCGAAGGGCTTGGTCCGCTCCGGCGGCACCGTATAGAAATCCGGCACGGAGGAAAAATCCTGGAAAGCGTAGGCCACCTCCACGGGGCTTCCGTCCCGGGCGGTTCTCTTGGCCAGATAATCTCCGCACAGCCGGTGCATCATCTCCTCCATCTCCGGCTTGATGATGAACACGATCTTGTTGAAGCCTGCGCGGATGGCGTCGTAAATCGAGTATTCCATCAGGATCTCATGGTGGGGGCCGATGCCGTCCACCTGCTTACTGCCGCCGTAGCGGGAACCCAGGCCCGCGGCCATGATGACCAGTGATACTTTCATATTGTCTCTCCTACTCTTACACCTGCCGTCCGGCGGCGGGCGTTGTTGTGTCTACCATACCCCATTTCCCGGAATTTTGCAACCGCTCTTGACTTTTTTCACGGTCTGTTTATAATGTGAAAATGATTTTCGTTTTCAAATTGGAGGCAGAGCATGTCCTATATCACCAAACAGCAGCAGGCGGTGCTGCGGTGCCTGGAGCAGCGGCAGGGGGAATCCCTGACGGCGGCGGAGCTGGCCCAGGCGCTGCGGGAAGAGGGGTGCCCCGTGGGGCTGGCCACCATCTACCGTCAGCTGGAAAAGCTTACCTGTGCCGGGCAGGTGCACAAGATCAACACGGCGGAGGGCGCCTTTTTCCACCTGTGCGACCATGCGGGCGGCCCCCGGGACTGCGTACTGCTCAAGTGCAGCAGCTGCGGCCGCATCCGCCACCTGGACTGCTCCCATCTCCAGGCCCTCTACGACCATCTGGAGCAGGAGCATCACTTCCGCATCGACCCCCGGGGCACGGTGTTCACCGGCCTTTGCGAGGTCTGCGCCGCCAAGGAGGACGCCAATGGAACCAAATGAGCTGATCGTCTGTCAGGACGTGTCCCTGGGCTACGAAGGCCAGAGTGTGCTGACCCATCTGGACCTGACCATCCGGGCCGGGGACTATCTTTGCATCGTGGGCGACAACGGCTCCGGCAAGTCCACGCTGCTGCGGGGACTTCTGGGGCTGCTGCCCCCCCAGTCGGGCCGGATTCTCCGCTCGCCAGAGCTCCAGCGGGGCGCCATCGGGTACCTGCCCCAGCAGACCCGGGCCCAGCGGGACTTCCCCGCCACCGTGTACGAGGTGGTGCTCTCCGGCTGTCTCAACCAGAAAAAAAGCCGCTTTTTCTACTCCGCCGCCCAGAAGTCTCAGGCCCTCATGAACATGGGCAAGCTGGGGGTGCTGGAGCTGAAGGACCAGTGCTACCGGGACCTGTCCGGCGGCCAGCAGCAGCGGGTGCTTCTGGCCCGGGCACTGTGCGCCGCCAGCTCCCTGCTCATTCTCGATGAGCCCATCACCGGGCTGGACCCGGCGGCAGCCCAGGACCTCTACAAGACCCTGGCCTATCTCAACGAGAAAGAGCACATGGCCGTGGTCATGGTGACCCACGACCTGCGCTCTGCATTGCAAAGCGCCCGCACGGTGCTGCACATCGGCCGCAGCAGCTACTTCCTCGGCTCTGTTTCCGAGTATCTGGCCTCCCCCCAGGGGCGGCGCTTCCGGGAGGTGGAATGATGTCCCTGAGTCTGATCTTCTCGTATCCCTTTATGCAGCGGGCCCTTATTGCCGGCGTGCTGGTGAGCCTGTGCGCGGCGCTGCTGGGCGTGTCCCTGGTGCTCAAGCGCTACTCCATGATCGGCGACGGCCTCAGCCACGTGTCCTTCGGTGCCCTGGCCATCGCCGTGGCCCTGGGGGTAACGCCCCTGTACTTCTCCATTCCGGTGGTGATCCTGGCGGCGTTCTTCCTGCTGCGCATGGCCAGCCACCCCCGCTGGAACAGCGACGCGGCCATCGCCGTCATGAGCGCGTCGGCCCTGGCGGTGGGCATCATCGTCATCTCCCAGACCACCGGCATGACCACAGACGTGGACAACTACATGTTCGGCTCGGTCCTGGCCATGACGCAGGCGGACGTGGCGCTGTCCGTGGGGCTGTCCGTGGCCGTGCTGGTGCTGTTCGTCCTCTATTACCACCGGCTCTTCGCCATCACCTTCGATGAAAACTTCTCCCGGGCCACGGGGCTGAAGGTGGACCGCTACAACACCCTGCTGTCCATCCTCACGGCGCTGACCATCGTGCTGGGCATGCGGATGATGGGCGCCATGCTTATCTCCTCTCTGGTTATCTTCCCCGCTCTGACGGCCATGCGCCTGTTCAAGAGCTTCCGGGGCGTGGTGCTCAGCGCCGGCGTCACGTCGGTGGTGTGCTTTTGCACGGGGCTGGGCGTCTCCTTCGTGTACTCCACGCCGGTGGGCGCGTCGGTGGTGGCCGCCAACCTCATCTTGTTCCTGCTCTCCTGCCTGATTGCGGCCCTGCGCCGCCGCTGAAATCCAGCCGGGTATGCACACACTGCATACCCGGCTGGATTTTACACAATATAATATAGAAAACTGCAAGAAAAGGCTTGCGCTTTCTCCACGTCTGTGGTATGGTGTGTATGTTAGAAGAGTAAGGTGTGTGGAGTGGGCCAGTGGTCCGCTCTTTTTATTGGCCTTTTTTGGCCGGTCAAATTTTGTAATTTCTGTAAAATAAAGGGGGCTCTCCCATGAAGAAGATCACCGACCTGACCGCGGAGCTGGCCGCGCCCGCCATCGCCGAACAGGGCTGCACCCTCTGGGACGTGGAGTACGTCAAGGAGGCGGGCACCTGGTACCTGCGCATCCTGCTGGACAAGGAGGGCGGCGTGGACATTCTGGACTGTGAGGCCGTCTCCCGGAAGGTCAGCGACCTGCTCGACGAGCTGGACCCCATCGAGGGCAGCTATACGCTGGAGGTGGGCTCCGCCGGCGCCGAGCGGGCCCTCAAGCGCCCCGGGGACTTTGCCCGTTTTCTGGGCAGCCCCGTGCTGGTGAAGCTCTACCGCAATCTGGACGGCCGCAAGGAGTTTGCCGGCACCCTGAAGTCCTATGACGAGGCCACCGGCGCCGTCACCGTCACCGTGGGCAGCCAGGATCTGACCTTTGAGAAAAAGGACGTGGCCCTGGTGCGGCTGCGGGTGGAATTTTAATCGTTCCTATTCGTTTGAAAAAGACGTATCAATAAAGGAGAATCACGAATGAAAGGCAAAAAGCAAAAGGAGCCCGTCGGCTTCAACCCTGCGGAGATTTTCGCCGCGCTGGAACTGCTGGAGAAGGAGCGGGGCATCCCCCAGTCCTTCATGATGGATAAGATCATCCAGGCCCTGACCACCGCCTACAAGCGGGACCACGACGGCGTGGAAAACGTCATTGTGGACGTGGACGAGGCCCATCACACCCTGAAGATGTTCGTGCAGAAGAACGTGGTGGCGGAGGAGGACTATGTGGACCCCGCCAACGAGATTCTGGTGGACGAGGCCAAGCACATCTCCGCCCGCTACAACGTGGGCGACGTGATCAACCTGCCCGTGGACAACGTGGAGTTCGGCCGCATCGCCGCCGGCAACGGCAAGCAGGTCATCATCCAGGGCCTGCGGGAGGCCGAGCGGGGCATGGTGTACGACGAGTTCAACTCCAAACAGCACGAGATTCTCACCGGCGTGGTCACCCGCATCGATCCCCGCAACGGCAACGTGTCGTTGCGCATCGGCACCGGCAGCGAGTCCACGGAGGCGCTGCTCATGGCCGGCGAGCAGGTGCCCGGTGAGGAGCTGACCGAGGGCATGCACGTGAAGGTGTACGTAGTGGAGGTCCGCCGGTCCACCCGGGGTCCCCAGGTGCTCATCTCCCGGACCCACCCGGGCCTTGTGAAGCGTCTTTTCGAGCTGGAAGTCCCCGAGATCTACGACGGCACCGTGGAGGTGCGCTCCATCGCCCGGGAGGCGGGCAGCCGCACCAAGATGGCCGTGTGGTCCAACGACGAGAACGTGGACCCCATCGGCGCGTGCGTGGGCCCCAAGGGCCAGCGGGTGGCCGCCATTGTCGAAGAGCTCCGGGGCGAGAAGATCGACATCATCAAGTGGAGCGAAGACCCCGCCCAGTTCATTGCCGCCGCCCTGGCGCCCGCCGACGTGGTGGACGTGTGGATGGCGGACGAGGGCAAGGCCTGCCGCTGCGTGGTGCCTGACGACCAGCTGTCCCTGGCCATCGGCAAGGAGGGCCAGAACGCCCGCCTGGCCGCCCGTCTGACCGGCTACAAGATCGACATCAAGCCCCAGAGCTACCGGGACCCTGAGGAGGAACCCGCCGGCGCTGAAGAGCCCGCTGCTACCGAGAACTCTGCGGACGCGGCGCAGGACGTTTCCGAAGCTCCCGAGACCGCGGACACCGTGGAAGAATAACCTGAAAGGCGGCCTGTACCATGCCAAAGCCAAAAAAGATTCCCCAGCGGCAGTGTGTGGGCTGCCGCGAAATGAAAGACAAGAAGTCCCTGCTCCGGGTGGTGCGAGCCCCCGACGGCACCGTGTCCCTGGACTTCGGCGGCAAGAAGCCCGGCCGGGGCGCCTATGTGTGCCACGACGTGGCCTGCCTGAAAAAGGCCCGCAAGTCCCGGGCGCTGGAGCGTGCCTTCGAGGTGACCATCCCGCCGGAGGTCTACGACGCCATGGAGGCGGAACTGGGAGGTGCGGATGGACAATAAAGCCATACTCTCCCTGCTGGGCCTTTGCCTGCGGGGCAATCACCTGGCGGTGGGCGAGGAGCCTGTGGCGGACGCCGCCCAGGGGTGCGCCATCCGTCTGCTGGTGCTCTCTTCAGACGCATCGGAGCCCACAAAGCGCCGGGCCGCCCGCTTTGCCCGGGAGGGCCAGTGCCTGCTGGTGACGCTGCCTGCCACCAAGGCGGAGCTGGGGCAGGCCCTGGGCCGTGCCAGTGCCGCCATGGCCGCGGTGACGGACCTGGGCCTGGCCGGCGCGCTGGCCAATCGTCTGGCCCAGATGGACCCCGCACAGTACGGGGAGATCGCCGCAAAAATGGACCTCAAGTCCCGCCGGGCCGCCGAGCGCCGCAAAGAGCACGCAGCCCGGAAAGAGGCGGAAAAGCACCAGCCCCATCCGGACGAAGCCGTCCGTCATGAGGACAAAAAGCCGTCTGCCCCGCCCCGTCCCCCCCGCCGGGAGGACGGACCGTCCCGGAAGCGCCGGGACGACACCGGGCGAGCGTCCGGCCCCCAGGGCCGGGACACGCAGCGCCGCCGGCACAGCACATGGGGCACAGGCGGCGCCAGGAGTACCGGCATCGGGAAAAAGCGGGGCGCCGTAAATCCCTACGCCCACAGCCGCCCTGTGAAAAAGGGCAAGGGCTCCTTCCGCAGGAAGGAATCCTGACCTGCCAGAGCGCAGTCACTTGTAAAAATTTCCCCAGCCCTCGGGTTGGAGCATAACGAGGTGTTTTTATTGGGTATTGAAAAATACAGAGTGCACGAGGTGGCGAAGGATTTCGGCCTGCCCACCAAGACCATCACGGAGATCCTGACCAAGTACGCCACGACTCCCAAAAACCACATGCAGGTCCTCAGCGACCATGAGCTGTCGGTGATTTTCGACTATCTGACCCAGCATCATCAGGTGGCCAACATCCAGTCCATCTTCGCCGAGGCCTACCAGGAAAAGCCTGCCGCCAAGGCCGAGGGCAAGCAGGACGCCAAATCCGCCGACAAGGGCGCCAAGGCCGAGAACAAGGGCACCCAGAACGCCCCCGCCAAGGCCGAGGGCAAGCAGGAAGTCAAAAGCGCCGACAGCAAAGCGGCACCCAAGCCCCAGCAGCCCGCGCAGCCTGCCACCCGGATTCCCCAGAAGAAGATCGTGGACACCCGCAAGGGCGGCGACGTGAACCTGGCCAAGTACGACGAGCGGCTGGAGACCCTGGGCGGCGAGCGGGCCGACCGGATGCAGCGCCAGCAGCGGGGCGGCAAGGAGAAGATCCGCTCCAACAACCAGCGCCGGGGCAACATGACCTTCTCCAACAAGCGCAAGCAGGACGAGGCGGAGCGCATGCGCCGTCTCCAGCTGGAGATCGCCAAGAAGGCCCCCGTGAAGGTGATGATTCCCGACGAGATCTCCGTGGGCGAACTGGCCTCCCGCATGAAAAAGACCGGCGCCGAGGTAGTCAAGTGCCTGATGAAAAACGGCGTCATGGCCTCTTTGAGCCAGCTGATCGACTTCGACACCGCCGCCATCATCGCCGAGGAGATGGGCTGCAAGGTGGAAAAAGAAGTCACCGTCACCATCGAGGAAAAGCTCATCGACGACCACGAGGATAAGCCCGAGGACCTGGTGCCCCGCGCCCCCGTGGTGGTGGTCATGGGCCACGTGGACCACGGCAAGACCTCCCTGCTTGACACCATCCGCAATACCTCCGTTGCCTCCGGCGAGGCCGGCGGCATCACCCAGCACATCGGTGCCTACCAGGTGCAGGTGAACGGCAAGCCCATCACCTTCCTGGATACCCCGGGCCACGAGGCGTTCACCTCCATGCGTGCCCGCGGCGCCATGATTACGGATATCGCCATTTTGGTGGTGGCCGCCGACGACGGCATCATGCCCCAGACGGTGGAGTCCATCAACCACGCCAAGGCGGCCAACATCCCCATCATTGTGGCCATCAACAAGATCGACAAGCCCGAGGCCAACCCCGACCGGGTTCTCCAGCAGCTGACCGAGTACGGCCTGGTGCCCGAGGACTGGGGCGGCGAGACCATCTGCTGCCGGATTTCCGCCAAGAAGCACATCGGCATTGAGAACCTGCTGGAAATGGTCACCCTCACCGCCGAGATGGAAGAGCTCAAGGCCAACCCCAACCGTGCCGGCCAGGGCACCGTCATCGAGGCCCGTCTGGACAAGGGCCGGGGCCCCGTGGCAACGCTGCTGGTGCAAAACGGCACCCTCAAGCAGGGCGATATCATCATCGCCGGCACCGCCGTGGGCCGTATCCGCGTCATGACCGACTACAAGGGCGGCCGCCTGACCCAGGCCGGTCCCTCCGTGCCCGTGGAGATCGCGGGCCTGTCCGAGGCCCCCGAGGCCGGCAGTCCCTTCTTCGCCGTGGCCGATGAGCGCATGGCCCGGGAGCTGGTGGAACAGCGCAAGGCCGAGGCCCGCGCCAAGGCCGCCGCGCCGGTGCAGAAGGTCTCTTTGGAGAATCTGTTCGACCAGATCCAGGCCGGCGAGCGCAAGGAGCTGCCCCTGATCGTCAAGGCCGATGTCCAGGGCAGCGTGGAGGCCGTGAAGGCCTCTTTGGAGAAGCTCTCCAACGACGAGGTCAACGTCCGGGTCATCCACGGCGGCGTGGGCGCCATCAGCGAGTCCGACGTGATGCTGGCCGCCTCCTCCGGCGCCATCATCGTGGGCTTCAACGTCCGGCCCGACGCGGCCGCCCGGGACGGCGCAGCCCGTCAGAACGTGGATATGCGGATGTACCGGGTCATCTATGACTGCATCGACGAGATCACCGCCGCCATGAAGGGCATGCTGGCGCCCAAGTACCGGGAAGTGGTGCTGGGCCACGCAGAGGTCCGCCAGACCTACAAGGTCTCCGGCGTGGGCACCGTGGCCGGCTGCTATGTCCAGGACGGCAAGATCGTCCGCAACTGCTCCGTGCGTGTGGTGCGGGACGGCATCGTCATTCACGAGGGCCAGCTGGCGTCTTTGAAGCGCTTCAAGGACGACGCCAAGGAAGTGGCGGAGAACTACGAGTGCGGCATGACCGTGGAGAAGTTCAACGACATCAAGGAAGGCGACATCATCGAGGGCTATACCATGGAGGAGATCCCCCGCTGAAGGCACTGCGCCTGTGACATCCGCTCTTCCCCGTCGCCTTCCTGCGCCGCACGGCGGCGCCCCGCATCAAGCGGGTCCAAGCGCTTTGGGCTCTGCCCAAAGCCTTGCCGCAGGCAGGCTCCGCCTGCCGAGGATGGTCCCCGGGTCCCCCTGCAAAACAGGGTTTTGCAGGGCAGGCGACATCATCGAGGGCTATACCATGGAGGAGATCCCCCGCTGAGGCGGACGGCTCCATGGGCCACGCGAAACATCAAACCGAATCTGAGGGCGGCGGCGCCAGCGCCGCCGCCCCTGCTTTTTAACTGAGAAAGGAGGCCCATTCATGCCCAGCAATCGAATTGGCCGCATCAATGAAGAAATCCAGCGGGAGCTGAGCGACCAGCTCCGCCGATTGAAGGACCCCCGTGTGTCCCAGACCGGCATGGTCTCCATCACCCGGGTGGACACCACCGGCGATCTGCGTTACGCCCGGGTCTATATCTCCGTTCTGGACAAGTCCCAGGAAAAGGACGTGCTCCAGGGCCTCAAATCCGCCGCGGGCTTTCTGCGGCGGGAGTTGGGACGCGCGCTGCAGCTGCGCTACACGCCCCAGCTGCAATTCATCGCCGATGACTCCATCCTCCACGGCGCCCACATTCTGGAGGTACTGCGCCAGGTGGAGCGTCAGGACGAGGAGCGCGCCGCCGAAGACGGCACGCCGGAAACGGAGGCGTAAAGCATGCTGACGGTAGATGAGGCCGCAGCCCTGCTGCGGCGGCTGGACCGGGTGCTCATCCTCACCCACGTGCGCCCGGACGGGGACACAGTGGGCTGCGCGGCGGCTCTGTGCGCCGCCCTGCGTGCTCTGGGCAAGACGGCGTATCTGCTGGATAACCCGGAGCTGACGGAGACCACCACCCCCTATTTCGCCCCCTATACGGCCCCGGCGGACTTCGTGCCGGAGCATGTGGTCTCCACGGACGTGGCCACCACGGCCCTGCTGCCGGAAAACGCCCTGCCCTACGCAGGCCGCATTGACCTTGCCATCGACCACCACCCCTCCTTTGAGCACTTCGGCCGGGAGAACATCCTGCGTGCGGACGCGGCCGCCTGCGGCGAGCTGGTCTACAGCATCCTCTCCCGCCTGGGCCCCATCACCCCCAAGATCGCCCTGCCTCTGTATGTAGCCGTCTCCACGGACACGGGCTGCTTTGCCTACGGCAACACGACGCCCAATACCCACGCGGTGGCGGCGGCTCTCATGCGCACCGGCATCGACTATCACACGGTGAACAAGGTGTTCTTCCGCACCAAGAGCCGCAAGCGCATGCAGCTGGAAGGCGCCATGCTGAGCGCCTGCGAGTTCTATGACCGCGACCGGGTTGCCGTGCTGTCCGTGCCCCTTTCCCTTATGGCCCGGTTTGAGGCCACCGAGTCCGACGCCGAGGACCTCAGCGCCCTGGGCGGCCAGATCCAGGGCGTGGACTGCGCCATCACCATGCGGGAGTTGAAGCCGGACGTGTGGAAGATGTCCCTGCGGACCGGCAGCCGCGTCAATGCTACGGAGGCCTGCCGTCTCCTGGGCGGCGGCGGACACGCCGCGGCCGCGGGCTGCACGGTGGAAGCCCCCTGGCAGGAGGCCAAGGCGCGGATATTGGCAGCCGTGGCCCAGGTGGCCGGCGACTATGCCGGATGACCGGCAAATCCAAGTGAAGTGAGGACACCCTATGCCAAACGGCATCGTCATCATCGATAAACCGGCGGACTGGACGTCCATGGACGTGTGCGCCAAGCTCCGGGGCATCCTGGGAGAGCGGCGCATCGGCCACGGCGGTACCCTGGACCCCATGGCCACCGGCGTGCTGCCGGTGTTCGTGGGACAGGCCACCCGGGCGGTGGAGTTTGCGGAAAACGGAGAGAAGGAGTATCTGGCCGGGCTGCGGCTGGGCCAGGTGACCGACACGGAGGACACCACCGGCCGCGTGCTGGAGACGTTCCCGGTCGCCGTCTCTGCCGCCGACGTCTCCGCGGCCCTGGAATCTTTCCGGGGCCCTATCCAGCAGATCCCGCCCATGTACTCGGCCATCAAGGTCCAGGGAAAAAAGCTCTACGAGCTGGCCCGGAAGGGTCAGCAGGTGGAGCGCAAGCCCCGCAGCGTCACCATCTACCAGCTGGAGCTGGTGGAACAGGTGAATGAGACAGACTACCTGCTCCGCTGCCGGTGCTCCAAGGGCACCTACGTGCGCACCCTGTGCCACGACATCGGCCGACGCTTAGGCTGCGGCGGCACCATGTACAGCCTGCGGCGCACCATGGCCGCCGGCTTCACCCTGGACCAGGCCGTCACGCTGGAGGACGTGCAGTGCCGGGGAGAGGAACTTCTTCTTCCCACGGACAGCCTGTTTTCTCAGCACCCCATTTTGCTTCTCAAGTCGGACAAGCTG
>NZ_URDP01000025.1 GCF_900546705.1 uncultured Oscillibacter sp.
CCTGGCGGAGTTCACCCTCTCCCGCCGGGAGCCGGCCTATGTGGGCCGGGCCAAGGCGGCCGCAGAGCTGGAGGCCCGGCGGCGCAGCGGCGACGCCCCCGCCCGTCTCCTGGAGATCCTGGACAAGGTGGGCGACGGTGCGGCGCTGATGGAGACGACTCAGTTCGGCTCCTGCGTGTTTGCCAACCGGCCCGGCGATGGCTCCGCCCGGGAGCAGGCTGCCTCCTGTCAGAAGGTCTTGGGCGGATTGGCCAATATATGCTACGAATTTGCCACTAAACGCTACCGTTCCAACTGCATCAACTGGGGCATGCTGCCATTCACCCTGGACAGCGGCACCCCCTTCCCCTATGAGAGCGGCGACTGCGTGTTCGTCCCCCACATCCGGGAGGCGGTATCCGACGGCAAGGAGAATATCCCCGCCAAGGTGATCCGTACCGACGGAACCGTGGCGGACCTCCTGCTCCATGTGCGGGGTCTGACCGCGGAGGAAAAGGAAATCCTGCTGGACGGGTGCCTCATGAACTACTACGCAAAGAGGGCTGACTGATATGGAAAAGATTCAAATGACCACGCCGCTGGTGGAGATGGACGGCGACGAGATGACCCGGATTCTCTGGGGATGGATCAAGGGAAAGCTGATTCTCCCCTTTGTGGATCTGAAAACGGAATATTACGACCTGGGATTGCTGCACCGCAACGAGACAGACGACCAGGTCACCGTGGATGCGGCCCTTGCCACCCGCCGTCTGGGCGTGGCGGTCAAGTGCGCCACCATCACCCCCAACCGCCAGCGGATGGAGGAGTACCCCCAGCTCAAGCAGATGTGGAAGAGCCCCAACGGCACCATCCGCGCCATTCTGGACGGCACCGCCTTCCGCGCCCCCATCCTGCTGCCCTTCATCCACCCGGCAGTACGCACCTGGGAAGCTCCCATCACCATTGCCCGCCACGCCTACGGCGACATGTACAAGGCGGTGGATCTGGTGACGGAGGAGCCCGGCACCGCCACGCTGACTTTCCGGGGCCAGAGCGGCCGCGAAACCTCCCTCACGGTCCAGGCCGTGGACGGGCCCGCTGTGTTCCAGGCTCAGCACAACACCGCCCGGAGCATCCGTGCCTTTGCCGACAGCTGTTTCAACTACGCCATTGCCCAGAAGCAGGACCTGTGGTTTTCCACCAAGGACACCATCGCCAAGGGCTACGACGGGGAGTTCAAGCGGATTTTTGAGGAGGCCTACGAGACTACCTACAAGCCGGAGTTTGAGCGGCTGGGCCTCACCTATTTCTACACCCTCATCGACGACGCGGTGGCCCGGGTCATCCGCTCCAAGGGCGGCTTCATCTGGGCGCTGAAAAACTACGATGGCGACGTGATGAGCGACATGGTGGCCGCCGCCTTCGGGTCCCTGGCCATGATGACCTCCGTGCTGGTGGCCCCCGACGGCACCATGGAATTCGAGGCCTCCCACGGCACTGTCACCCGCCACTACTACCGCTATCGCAAGGGAGAGAAGACCTCCACCAACCCCATGGCCACCATCTTCGCCTGGTCCGGCGCATTGCGCCGCCGGGGTGAGCTGGACGGCCTGGAGGATCTGGTGTCCTTCGGCAACGCCCTGGAACAGGCCTCCCTGGATACCCTGAAATCCGGTGTCATGACCGGCGATCTGGCCGCCCTGGCCGATCCGGATTTCCCCACCCGGACTGTCACCAGTGAAGAATTCCTGGATGCCGTGGCACAGCGCCTGGCTGCGGCACTGGCAAAATAACCCCACAGAGCGGGCAAGGATTGCCCGCTCTGTTTATTCGTCCGTGCTGTTCTCCCGGTCATCCAGCTCCCGCAGCGCCGCCATGGTTCCCAACGTCGTGCCCAGCTGGGTCAGCACCAGCGCCGCCCGGGAGAGCTCCTCCTGAGTCATGCACCGGGCCATGGCCACCGCCAGGGCATACACACCATTGCTCCAGTCCATTGCGTCCATCCGCCCGTCCCCCTCTCCCGTCTCCAATGTATGTGGAGGCGGGATTATTTTTTCACCGGCGCAGGGTCTCCGGCAGTCTCTGCCGTCGCTGCCAGGATTTGTGGGTTGCCCAGAAGTAAAAAAAACGGTATGATTTCTTCTGAAATCCCGCAAAAAGGATGTGACTTTTTTGAAACGAAGTATTTTTTGCGGTCTTTTGACCGCTATGCTCCTCTCCACGCCCGCCCAGGCGGTTGCTGCCGCACCGGCGGAGGAGACCGTCCGGACAGAGCGCACGGTTCCCGTCCAGATAGACGGCCATCTTCTGGATTGGAGCGGCATTGTACGCCAGGGCGTGACCTATGTGCCCCTGAGAAATCTGCTGGATACGCTGGGCGGCTGGACCCTCACCTGGGACGCCGGTACCCGGACGGCAGTAGCCGTCTCCGGTGACCGCCGCCTTACCGCCGATCCCACCGCCGACACCATCACGCTGGACGGTGTCAGCCGCAGCGGTAAGGTGTCCGTGGAGCAGGGCCGCACCGTGGTCCCGCTGCGGCTGGTGGGTGAGCTGCTGGGCGCTCAGGTGGAGTGGGACGGCTACCTCTCCGGCGCCGCCGTGACCTCTTCTGACGCCGCCTACAACGCCGTGGACTACTACTGGCTCAGCCGCATCATCAGTGCCGAGAGCCAGGGGGAGCCTCTGGAGGGCCAGATTGCCGTGGGCAACGTAGTTCTGAACCGGGTGGCAAGTAGCCAGTTCCCAGACTCCATTGCCGGCGTGGTCTTTGACCGCCAGTACGCCGTGCAGTTCGAGCCGGTGGAAAACGGTACCGTCTACAACCACCCCTATCACCTGTCCCTGGAGGCAGCCGCCCGGGTGCTGGACGGGGAGACCTCCGTGGACGGTGCGCTGTATTTTTATGCACCGGCCCTCTCTCCCGGCACTTGGATCAACGCCAACCGCACCTACCTGACCACCATCGGCTGCCACCGGTTTTACCTGTGATTTGACTTTTGCCGCCCGGCGGACTACAATGGGGATAATTCCATAGAAAAGGAGCATGCCCCATGCTGTTTTCAGGACATCCCCGCACGATTTACCGCAACGCTCCGGCCCATGAGGTCATCTGCCAGCTGCGGTTTCCCACCATTCTCTCCATCAATTCCGTAGAGCCGGCCACCTTTCAGGAGGCCATTCGCGCAGAATTTCCCCAGTATGTCCGCCGTCAGGACGTAACGCCGCCCAAGATTACCCTCTCCGCTGCCGGTGCGGCCCCCAAAGTGGAGCAGCAGCCTCCCGTCACCAACTACAACTTTCTCTCTGCCGACAACCAGTGGAAGCTGAATCTCACGGAGAATTTCATCGCGCTTTCCACCCTGCACTACACCGGCTGGGAGGAGTTTGCCCGCCACCTGGACAAGCCTCTGGCCGCCTTTATCAAGATCTATCAGCCGGCCTATTTCCAGCGGGTGGGCCTGCGGTATGTGAACATCTTCACCCGCTCCAAGCTGGGCCTGGAGAAGGCCAAGTGGGCGGAGCTGATCTCCCCTGCCTATGTGGGTCCCCTGTGCCAGCCGGACGTGATTGAGGAGAACTTCCTCAACTGCGCCAGCGACCTTTTGTTCCAGCTGGACTCCAGCTGCCGGGCAAAGATCCACGCAGGTCCCGGCCGGGTGAAAAACAACGCCCCCGGCGCGGCGCAGGACCCGGAAGTCAAGTTCATCTTCGACATGGACCTTTCCATGAACGGCAATGTGCCCTGCACCCTTTCCGCCGCCGGGCTGGAGACCCTCCACGGCCACGCCACCCGCATTTTTGAAGGCGCCGTCACCGACAAATTGCGCCAGGCCATGGACCCCCAGTGACGTGCACCTTTCAAGCACAAAAAAGAGTGTCCTTGTCCGCACTGCGGCAAGGGCCTCTTTTTTTTGTAAAAATTGGAGGAAAACGATTGCTTAACTTTTTGTGATTTTAGGAAATTTAAACCTTGTGTAAGCTCGGGCATATCCGTTATTCTAAATAAGGTATCTTATGCGCATAAAACTACACACAGAAGGGGTAATGGTTATGTTGAACAGCGAGTATTTACAGCGGGTATACTCCCAGGTTGTCACCCGGGACCCCGACCAGAAAGAGTTCCATCAGGCAGTTCTTGAGGTTCTGGAAAGCCTGGATCTCATTGTGGATAAGCACCCCGAGTACGAGGCCAACGGCGTCATCGAGTCCTTTGTGGAGCCCGAACGCGTGGTGACCTTCCGGGTACCCTGGGTGGACGACCAGGGCAAGGTGCAGGTCAACCGGGGCTATCGTGTCCAGTTCAACTCCGCCATCGGCCCCTATAAGGGCGGTCTGCGGTTCCATCCCACCGTCAATCTGTCCATTCTGAAGTTCCTGGGCTTTGAGCAGATCCTCAAAAACAGCCTGACCGGCCTGCCCATCGGCGGCGCCAAGGGCGGCAGCGACTTCGACCCCAAGGGCAAGAGCGACGCCGAGGTTATGCGTTTTTGCCAGAGCTTCATGACGGAGCTCTATCGCCACATCGGCCAGTTCACCGACGTGCCCGCCGGCGACATCGGCGTGGGTGCCCGTGAGATCGGCTACCTGTTCGGCCAGTACCGCCGCATCCGCGACGCCCACGAGGCCGGCATCCTCACCGGCAAGGGCCTGACCTACGGCGGCTCCCTGGCCCGTACCGAGGCCACCGGCTACGGCCTTTGCTACCTGACCGCCGAAATGCTCAAGTGCATGAAGAACGACAGCTTTGCCGGCAAGACCGTGGTCATTTCCGGCAGCGGCAACGTGGCCATCTTCGCCGCGGAGAAGGCCATGGCTCTGGGTGCCAAGGTAGTGGCCCTCAGCGACTCCAACGGCTTTGTCCACGATCCCAACGGCATCCAGCTGGATGTGGTCAAGGACATCAAGCTGGGCCACCGGGGCCGCATCAAGGAGTACGCCGAGCGGGTCGCCGGCAGCACCTACACCGAGGGCTTCCGGGGCATCTGGACCATCCCCTGCGACATCGCTCTGCCCTGCGCCACCCAGAACGAGATTGACGAGGACATCGCCAAGACCATCGTGAAAAACGGCGCCATGGCTGTGGCGGAAGGTGCCAACATGCCCTGCCGTCCCGAGGCCATCCGGGTGTTCCAGGAGGCCGGGCTGCTGTTTGCCCCCGCTAAGGCTGCCAACGCCGGCGGTGTGGCCACCAGCGCTCTGGAGATGTGCCAGAACAGCATGCGTTACTCCTGGACGTTCGAGGAAGTGGACGCCAAGCTCAAGAGCATCATGGAGCACATTTTCCACAACATCTACGATGCCTCCAAGGACTGCGGCGTGACCGGAGACCTGGTGGTCGGCGCCAACATCGCCGGCTTCAAGAAGGTCGTCGACGCCATGCTGGCCCAGGGCATTGTCTGATCCAGCCCGTTCTAAAAAAAGAGAGACGCCTTGCGGCGTCTCTCTTTTTTTTCTTCATTTCTCCTGGAACATGGGTGTGGACAAATACCGCTCTCCGCTGTCCGGCAGCAGTGCCACAATCACTTTGCCCCGGTTCTCCGGACGCCGGGCAAGCTCCGCCGCCGCCCAGACCGCCGCACCGGAGGTAATGCCCACCAGGATGCCCTCCCGCCGGGCAAGCTCCCGCCCGGCAGCATAGGCGTCCTCATCCGTCACGGGGATGATCTCGTCCAGCACCGACCGGTCCAGATTCTCCGGCACGAAGTTGGCGCCGATGCCCTGAAGCCCGTGGGCGCCTGCCCATCCCTGCGTCAGCAGAGGCGAGGAAGCCGGCTCCACCGCCACAATGCGCACGGCGGGATTTTTCTTTTTCAGGTACCGTCCCACGCCGGTAAGCGTCCCGCCGGTGCCGGCGCCCGCCACAAAGATGTCCACCCGGCCGTCCGTGTCGGTCCAGATCTCCGGGCCGGTGGTGGCCATGTGGGCTGCCGGATTGGCGGGATTTTCAAACTGCCCGGCCACGATGCTGCCGGGAATGGAGGCTGCCAGTTCCTCTGCCTTCGCAACAGCGCCCGCCATGCCCTCCGCGCCGGGCGTGAGCACAATCTGGGCGCCGTAGGCGGCGATGAGGCTGCGCCGCTCCACGCTCATGGTGTCCGGCATGGTGAGGATCACCCGGTAGCCCTTAGCTGCCCCCACGGCGGCAAGGCCGATGCCCGTATTGCCGGAGGTGGGCTCGATGATGGTCCCGCCCGGCGCCAGACGTCCCGCTTGCTCCGCCTGGTCGATCATGGCGGCGGCGACCCGGTCCTTGGCACTGCCGGCGGGGTTCTGCCGCTCCAGCTTTCCAAGGATCGTGGCCTCCAGGCCATGGGCAGACTCGTAGCGGCAGAGCTCCAGCAGCGGCGTATGGCCGATCAAATCCGTGATACTGTGGGCAATCTTCATGGCGGTATCCTCCATTTTCAAATTTTCCTTATCATACACCCCCCGCGTCCCCGGCACAACCCCTAAAAAAGCTCCCCGGACCGGCAGCCCGGAGAGCTTTTCCACTATTTTACAATCTCAAATTCCACATTGCCCAGAGCGCCGATGGCCACAGTGTACTTGGGAAACACCACCACCGGGTTGCCTGCTTCATTGATATAGAAGGATGTGGTCTCATCCACCGTGGTAAAGCCGCCCATGTCCTCCGGGAAAAACACGGAGGGATCTTCACTTTCGGCCATCTGGATGCGGATGCTCTCATTGCAGATCTCCGCCCAGTTCTCCCCCAGCAGATCGGCCAGGGTGATCTCCCGGTCCGATGCCAGATCCAGGTTGTAATATACCTGCTCCTGGTAGGCGCTGGCAATGGAGACATAGCTGTCCACTACGAAAGAGACGGTGGTGCTAGTCTGGGATTTGATGTCATAGGTGACGCTGACGGTGTTGTTCTTTTCCTCCCACTGCTCCTCTGTGCCGCCGGTGGCCAGAAACGCCTCCTTGTACTGGGCAATCAGTTCCTCGCCCTGGGCAATCTTCTCGTCCACCCGCTCCTGAATCTCCTCCGTTGCCTGCCTGGCCAGGGCGCCGCCCTCTATTGCGGGCTGCTCCACCTCCACGGTGCGGTCGCCATTGGTATCCTGATAGCTGCGGACCGTCAGAACCCGGAACAGTCCCCCCAGAACGGGCACGTCCGCAGCAGCCGCTGCCACGGTGGGCGAGAGGTTCAGCGCACCCACGACCACCACGAAGCAGGCGGCCGCCGTGGTCAGGGTATGGCGCAGAGCCCGGCGGCGGTGGGCGCGGCGGTAAGCCTCGCTCCCCTGCCGGATTCCCGCCTGTATCCGTTCGTTCAGTTCCTCGGGAATGGGGATGTTCTCATATGCCTCTTTGGCTGTGCGGAAATCGTTCATCTCTCCTGCGCTCCTTCCAGTTCGATACGAAGTTTTTTTAATCCGGTGTACAGGCGGGTCTTCACCGTACTCAGCGGGCAGTCCACCACGGCGCTGATCTCCTTGAGGGACAGATCCTCGTAAAACCGCAGTTTGACGATGGTGGCCACCTCCGGCGGCAGTCCCTCCACCCGCTGGGCAAGGGTCCCGTCGGCGGGAAGCGGGTCTTCGTAGCTGCCTGTGTCCAGGGCCTCCCGAGGCACCAGCACCACGCGCTTTCGCCGGCGCAGCTGATCCGTGCATACATGGACCAAAATCCGATAAAACCAGGTGCGCATGGCGTCGGCGTTTTTCAGGCCATCCTGCTTTTCCAGTGCCTTGCAGACAGCGGTCTGTACTGCATCCAAGGCCTCTTCCCTGTCATGGAGATAGCTGTATGCCAAACGGTAAAAACGCGCCTGATTTTCCACCAGATAAGCAGTCAGTTCCGATTGTGCGATATGCGTCATAGGCTCATATCCTTTCGTGCTTTCTGCCTGACAGACGATGGAGCGGCAAAAAAAGTTTGGATGCGGCAGATTTTTTTAATCGCTCAAAAAGAGAGAACCGGCGTTTGCCGGTTCTCTCTTCATTCATAGCGCAAAGCGTCAATGGGGTTGAGACAGGCGGCCTTGTTGGCCGGCAGATACCCGAACAGCACGCCGATGCCCACGGACACCCCAAAGCTCACCGCCACGGCGGAGAGGGTGGGCGTGGCCGAAAAGGCGGCATTGCCGCCCATCTGGGCGGCCACCATGCCGCCGATGAGCGTACCCACCCCCATGGCCACCAGACACCCGAAGGCGATGCCCAGCAGTCCGCCGATGGCGGAGGTGGTGCCCGCCTCGATGATGAACTGTCGGCGGATGTCCCGCCGCCTGGCCCCCAGGGATTTTCGGATGCCGATCTCCCGGGTCCGCTCGGTCACGGACACCAGCATGATGTTCATGATGCCGATGCCGCCTACCAGCAGGGAGATGGCGGCGATGGCCACCAGCACCATCATGGCAACGCCCATCATGGTGTTGATAAGCTCCACCTGCTCCAGCATGGTCTGCACATAGTAGGCGTTATACACCAGGCTTCCGTCCGTGTCGTGGTAAAAATCCCGGAGGAAGTCCGTCAGCACCGCCTGGGCCTGGGACACCGCGTCCCGGGACACGGCCGTGATCTGATAGAGGGAGACGTAGGACGAGCCGGAGATGCGCATGGCATTGGGATAGGGGATATAGAGCCGGTCGTCGCTGCCGCCCTCGGATATGGTCTCGCTGCTCTGGGCCAGCACGCCCACCACCGTGTAAGGGACTCCCTGGATGGAGACAGTCTTGCCCAGGGCGTCGCCGCCCAGAAGAGTTTGTTCCACATAGGCGCCCACCACGCACACCTTGCTCTGGGTGGCCACGTCCACATACTGGAGATACCTTCCCCGCGCCAGTATGCCGCCGTCCAGGGTGGTGCCGGTGGAAGGCCGGTACATGGCCTCGCTGACGCCGTAAATGCCGGTCTTTTGATATTCCTCGCCGCCAATGCGGATGCCCTGGCCGGCGCTCACCCAGGGGGTGATTCCCTCGAACAGGTCCGGGCGGCTCTCCACCAATTCGTACATCTCCTCGGGAGACACATTGCCGGTGGTGCCATCACCCAATCCCCACGTATAGGCGTAAACCTGCGTGATGCCCACTCGTTCCACCTGCTCATCCACCATGCGTTTGAGGCCGTTTCCCAGAGAGATGATGATAATGACGGCTCCCACACCGATGATGATGCCCAGCATAGTGAGAAATGCGCGCATCTTGCTGGTGCGCAGAGATTTGATCGCCAGCTTGAACGACTGTGTGAAATTCATGCCGGTTCCTCCCCTCCCGCCTCGTCCGAGCGCACCACCGCACGGGGGTCCGATGCGTCCCCGTCATAGATGATCCGCCCATCCTGGAGCCGCACGATGCGTCGGGCCCGGACGGCGATGGAGTTATCGTGGGTGATGAGCACCACGGTATCCCCCTCCCGGTTGAGCTTTTGCAAAAAGCCCAGCACTTCCCGGCCCGTGCGGGAATCCAGGGCACCGGTGGGCTCATCGGCCAGGATCAGCGACGGATGCCCCGCCAGTGCCCGGGCGATGGACACCCGCTGCTGCTGGCCGCCGGAGAGTTGGCTGGGGAGATTGCGGTGCTTTTCCGCAAGCCCCACCCGCTCCAGCGCCTCCGCGGCCCGGGCCCGTCGCTCCTGGGCGCCCACGCCCGCGTACAGCAGCGGCAGCTCCACATTTTCCTGCACGGTGAGCTTGGGAATCAGGTTGTACTGCTGGAAAATGAAGCCCAGCATCTTGTTTCGGATCTCGGCCTGCTGGTCATCGTTCATGGCGGACACGTCCCGCCCGCCCAGATGGTAAGTGCCGGAGGTGGGTACATCCAGACAGCCGATGATGTTCATGGCCGTGGACTTGCCGGAGCCAGAGGAGCCTACAATGGCCACGAACTCCCCGGGATCCACCGTCAGGCTGATGCCGTCCAGCGCGTGCACGGCCTCGTCACCCATCTGGTAGATCTTATACACATCCCGCAGTTCAATCAGATGCTCCACCGTGTCAGCCTCCCATCTGCGGAATCTCTTCCTGGTAGAGCACCGTCTCGCCCTCTTCCAGTCCGGAGGTAATGGCGATGTAGCTATCGTCGTTGGCGCCCAGCGTCACGCTGCGCTGCTCCACCTTGGCCGGGTCCGCCAGCGTCACACCGTCCTCCGCCAGGGCGCCGGGCAGAGCCACCTGCACGGTGTTGCCCCGGCTCACCGCTCCTACGGGAATGGTCAGCACGTCCGCATCCGTCTGGCAGAGGATGGTGGCCGAGACATTCATGCCCGGCCGCAGCTCGCCATAGTCCGCGATGGAGATGGTCACCGGGTAAGTGGTAAAGCCGCCGGTGGTCGTTCCGTTGACGCTGACCTTTTCCACCGTTCCGGTGAAGGTCTGACCCATGACGGCATCGCAGGTGATCTCCACCGTCTGTCCCACCTGCACCTTGGAGATGTCCAGCTCATTGACGCTCATATCCATCTTCAGGCAGCTGAGGTCATAGATGACTGCCAGGTTGCCGGAGGTAACGCCGTCCACCTTGTCGCCGGCCTTGAAGGTTTTTTCGATCACCGTACCGGAAATGGGGGACTTGATGGTATAGTCGTCCAGATTTCCCTGGGCGGAGGAGGCAGACAGCCGGGCACTCTCCAGGGACAGGCGGGCGTTTTCCAGCTGCGTGCGGCCGGACTCGGAGTCAATGGTGCACAGCACGTCCCCCTTGGTCACCGAACTGCCCAGCAGTTTGGAAAAGCCGGTAACCGTACCGGAGCTGCCTGCGTAGACCACCGCAGAGGCAGGCATATTTACGGAGGCGTTTCCGTAGCTGGTATAGCTGCCGATGACGGCGGAGGCCGTGTAGCTGTCGGAGATGGCGCCGGGGTTATCAATCTTCACCCGCACAGAGCAGCCCTGTTTTCCGTTGCTGGTGACGGCGGTGGAGTCCGAGACAGAGGCCACCGTTCCCTGGACGCTGCCCTCCATGCCGTCCAGAAACACCGTGGCGGGTTCTCCCACATAGAAATCCTGCGGCGAGACGTAGATGAACAAAAAGTCAATGGTAATGTCCGTGCTGGTCACGATCCGCGCCAGCTGATCCCCCGCGTTGACACTCTCGCCGTCGCGGACGTAGACCTCGCCGATGGTACCGGAGATCGGCACGGTAGGCTGCAGGGCCTCCTGGGCCTGCTGATAGCTCAGCTGGGCCTGCTGGGTGGAGATATTGGCCCGGCTGACGGAGTCCCGGGCATCGCCGCTGTCCAGCGTGTAGAGCAGGGTATCCTTCTCCACCAGATCCCCCTCCTCAAAGGGCGCGGTCAAAATGGTGGCGGAGAGCAGCGTGGTTACATTATAGGCGTCCGCAGGCTCCAGCGTGGCCGTCCCGGTGACGGAGACGGAAATGTCCCGCCGCTGGACGGTGTCGCTTTGGTAGACCGCCGCCGCAGACTGCTGTTTCCCCGGCAGCAGCCGGATCGCGGCCAGCACCACCGCTGCCGCCGCCACCAGCGCAATCAGCCGCTTTTTCCCCTTTTTGCCGGGCAGATGCCATCTCTTTTTCCGTTTTTCGTTGGCGGGCACGGTCTGCGGGGCCGCCGTCTCCATCAGCTGTTCTTTTTCCATGGTCATTCTCCTTTTCTCTCACCGGAGGGCACGCCCTTGTCCAGCGCCATCCCCCGCCTGCACAGTTCCAGCAAATTCACCAGATGCTGCCGGGTCTTGTCCTGCTCAGTCCCGGAGACGCCCCGCAGCAGCAGCGGCCCCGTCACGGAGAGCACCAGCGCCAGGATATCCCCCAGATCCTCCGCTCCCCGCAGGTCCAGCGTGTCCGCCGCCACCGCGTCCCGCAGGCGGTCCACAACCCGTTCCCGGCTGATTAGGCCCAGCAGCATGTTCTGCTGCAATCCGCTGTTGCAGGCGATGACCGCCGTCACGGTGCCCATCTCGCCTACTCCCTGCTGCTGACGCCGCCGCTGGACATAGTCATAAAGATCCAGCATTCCCTGAAACAGATCACCGCCGGCATGCAGGATGCTCTCCCGCACCACCGCCAGCAGCTGGTCCACATAGCCCTCCATCACATAGCGGAACAAATCCTCCTTGTCCGCAAAGTACATGTAGAAGCTCCCGCGGGGAATCCCCGCATCCTTGATGATCTGGTTGATGGATGCCTCGCTGAACGGCCGCCGGGAAAATTCCCGGGAGGCCGCCGCCAGCAGTCTCTCCTGTTTTTCCTGGGGCAGATTGCAAAACGTGGCGCTGGGCATACGCCTCACTCCTCTCTCTATAACGAAATGACCTCCGCCTTTTCCTCAGGTCTACCCCTTCCAGCCGGAGGAAGGTCAAGCCTAATTTACGCGGTGCCAAAAAGAAATATGACAACTTGTCATGTATCATAGATGACAAGTTGTCATATTTCAAGCAGCTGTAAAGAATATTTACAAATTATTCATATTTGGTCGGTGCCTTTCGGCGGCCCAGCCCTTTCTCCTCAAGCCAGTGGAAAATCATATACGCGATTTCCGCGTTGTTGTTGTCCATCATCAGCATATGGGAATTGCCCCGAATCCCCATCTCCGGCAGACTCATCCAGGTGTAGTCTGTCCCTGCCGACTCCAGGGAGCTCCGCATGGTGGGAAGATTCTCCCGGAAGGAGCGTACCCAGGCGTGGACCGGCTCAAACCCGTCGGCCATGTAGTCTCCAAGAACAAACAGCTGGGGAATCTCCCGGGTTGCCGGGTACAGGGGGCCGTCCGCGGGAATTCCGGCAGGCTCCACCAAAATCAGTGCCTTGACAAAATCGGGAAACTTCGCTGCCGCCCGCTGGGCGAAAATGCACCCCTGGCTGTGGGCCAGCAGAATCACACCGTCCACGCACTGGCGCATGCGCAGCAGGTACTGCTCGTAGGCGTCCATGGTCCACTCGTCCGAAGTGATCCAGCGGGGAACCCCCTGCATCATCAGCTGGTCGTAATACGCCGTTGGGAAGCGGTTTCCCTCGTAGGGAACGGGATACTCCGGCCCCATTTTCAGGTTCAGCCATCTGGCCTCAAAGGTATGGAACACCGGCGGTGTGGCATTGACCTCCGGAAATTTGGCCCAGCTGGCGCGCCCACGCTCCACCGCGTCGGAGACGTACACGTCAAAGCCGGCCCGGAGGAACAGGGTATCCCAGCCCTCTCGTCCGTCTGGCGTGGTCTCCCAGGTGACGCCGGTCAATCCGCCCCCATGCCACATCAGCACCGGATACGGTGCCTTCGGCGCATCCAGCAGTGTGTACTGCACATACATCTGCTTGACCCAATGGGTACCGTTGGGATCGCTGTGAAACACGAACTGCCCGTTATAGGGATAGTCCTCCACCGGCGCGTTCTCCAGCTTGACTTTCTCGCCGCCCACATGAAAGCTGCCGCGCTTAACAACTCGAATTACGTTATCCATGCCAATCTCCTATTTACAAAATGGTAATGCAGAGTACACCTGCTGCAACGATGCCCACCGTGACCGCCAGAAGCACCAGGATTCCCTTGGACAGTGCCCACTTCTGGCCGTCGCCGGCAAAAATATCCGTGCCCAGCATAATGGCCGACTGTCCGGAACCGGAGGGCAGCAGGCAGGCAGTCAGGGTCCCGATGCCGATGATAGGCGGGAACACAGACACATTGACCCCCTGCTGGTACAAGGAGACGGACAGGGGCGCCAGCGCGGTGAGGAACAGGATCGCCGTGGCGGAGTTGGAGAAAAACTGCGTGACAAAGCAGCCCAGTACCGCCACAATGGCAATCACCACCGCAGGAGACATTCCGCCGAACAGGTTCTCAAAAATGGACAGCAGCCAGTTGGAGACGCCAGCCTCGTCGGAGGACAGGGCGCCGCCCAGTGCCAGCACCGCGCCCACACCGAAGATAATGCCCCAGTTGGTGCCGTTTTTGAACACCTCATTGATCTCGCAGATGGGCTCGCCGTCCACCGGAATCAGGCACAGCAGGCACACCACAAATGCCATGGCAAAATACTGCCCCACGTTGTTGAGCAGATCGTACACCACATTCCCCTGCGGCATGATCTGGAGAATGAAGGGGTAGAAAAACGTGATGATGACGCTTACCAGCACGATGATCTGCTGCTTGGACATCCGCTTGAATTCCTCCGTCTGCAGAAGGGACACGTCCAGACTTCTGAGCCGGCTCATGTCAAACCGGAACACAAACCGCGCCAGCAGCATCAGCAGCACCAGACTCAAAACGGAAATCACAACCGCTGTAATGGTCCAGGTGGTTCCGCTCACCTGCGTGCCCACCGCGGTCAGCTGGGCGTCAAAAATGCTGTTGTACAGCACCGCATAAGGCTTGAAGGGATACATGATCTCCGTCACACCGGACAGCGCCACCACAGACAAAAGCATGAAGCGAACCCAGTCGTTTGTCTTTTCCATACCGGACACATCGCAAATGGCGCCCAGAATGGCGATGGTCAAAAGGATGATGCCGAAAGAGCCGATCACCGACCCGATTACCACGATTCCCACCAGGAATACCGCCGTAAACAGATACGGGCGTCCATTGACCATCCGGCGGGAGAGCATCCAGCGAACCAGGAAGTCACCGGTCTTGGACTTTTGGAAGATATACACCAGAATGAAGATGAAAATCATCAGCACAGTAATGGTGTTACCCAGGGTGGCGGAAACCAGCGTGGCCGGTGTGAAATACCCCGGAAGCAGACAGCCTACCATGGCCATGGCCGACGGCAGCAGCAGTCCGCCGCACAGCACGCAAAGCCAAATCCAGCCGACCATGATGCAGATATACTGAACACCCATGCGGCTGACCGTGGACCAGGTGGGGATGAAGTTGCCAAGGACAAAAATGAACAAAAGTGCCGCAATGCTCTGGATCGTTCTGGATATGTGTTTTCCTTTCATAAATTTCCTCCACTCTTTCTTCTGATCGGGAGCATCGTTCTCCCGGTCTCCATTCCATGCATGAATTCCGCTGAAAAAACGCACCCTCCTTTTTGTTTTGCTTAAATTTTTTCATTATTTTTTTAAGTATACTGAAATTATATCGTCCAATAATTAAATTATCAATTGAAATTATGGATAAAAATCTTTACTCCGCTTCGGTGATTTTGCCGGAGCATTATCCTGCGGTGTCCGCCTCACATTGACAATCCCGCCGCCTGCCGATATAATAAGCAAAACAGGATTGGCAAAAATATCCCAGAAAGGGCTGTGAGAACATACATGACGCTTGGTGAAAACCTGCGGGCGATCCGGAAAAAACGGGGATACACGCTGCAATATGTGGCCAAGCAGACCGGCTACTCCGCCAGCCTCATCAGCCAGGTGGAGCGGAATCTGGTCAATCCCTCTATCGCCACGCTGAAAAACATTTCAAAAGTGCTGGACATGCCGCTTTTCGCCATCTTTGACGAGGACAAGTTTGAAGAGGTCTTCTCCCGGGAGTGCGTAGTTCGCAGGGAGCAGCGGGTCCTCATCGACACAGGGGACTATGGCTCCACGTTTTCCCTGATCAATCCCTACCGGCAGAGAAAAATGGACATCATCCTGATCGAAGCGGAGCCGGGCGGGATGAGCGGCACGGAATTTCACACCCACCCGGGTGAGGAGTGCGAATTTGTGATTGAGGGGACCATGGAAGTCCAGTGGAACAACAGCGTGTATACGCTCCACGAGGGGGACTCCATCTACATTGACAGCTCCATTCCCCATCGGTGGAGAAATCCCTCTGACAAAAAGATGGTCGTCATCTGTGCGCTGACCCCGGCAAAATTTTGACCATACACAGCAAAAAGGAGCGGACCCGACCGGGCCCGCTCCTTTTTTCCGCGCCGGCTTTTCACACGGCCCGTTATGCCGCCGCAAACCGCCTTACATTGTACAGGCAGATCAAAACGATGACGCACAGCAGCGCAAAAAACAACCGGTCCGTCTGCCGGACAGACAGGCTGCGGTTGATGCGGCTGCCCAGCAGTCCGCCCAGAACGCCCGCCGGTACCATGGCCAGCAGGTATACCCACGGAAATACAGGCACGGTTCCCTGTACCACAGAGGTCAGAAAGCTGGCAGCCTGAGAACACATGATAATAAACAGGGAGTTGGCCGCCGCTTTTTTCGTGTCCATGGAAAATGCGAAGTACAGCACCGCCAGGTTGATAGGGCCGCCGCCGATCCCCAGAAAGGCCGACAGTACCCCCATTCCGGCGCCGATGACCACACAGCCAGCGGCATTCTGCACGTGAAACGAGGGCACGCGGCGCCGCAGGTACATGCTGTACAGCAGCGTCAGCAGCGTTACCAGCGCCAGCACGGCGGCCTGTACCATTCCCACAAATGCATCCTGCCCTGCCGCTGTTTTCACCATTTGGAAAAGCCCGTTGCCGATAATGCCGCCGACTACAGCGCCCAGAGCCAGCAGACTTCCTGTCCGCAGCTCCACCTGACGCTGTCCCCGCTGCCGCAGCACGGAGATGACCGACATGGAGAGCACCGTCAGTCCCGAGAGAAAGCTGATGGCACTGACGCTCATTACGCCCATGGCATCAAGCACCGGCTTGATGATCACTCCGCCTCCAATGCCGCAGATGCCGCCCACAGCAGAGGCGAGCAGGCAGACTATAAAAATCAAAGCAATCATGGGCTTTTCCATCCTTCCAGTAAATTGGGTGCCCCATCCGTACAAGGCCCTCCGCCCCGGAGCGGAGGGCCTTGTGTAAAACAGATTTGTACTGGGCTCACAGCCCCTTGGCGTATTTGACCGCTGCTTCCGCAATGACCTCATTGGGGTCAATCAGAGGGACGGGGAATGTGGCATCGCCCAGAATCAGCGGAATCTCCGTACAGCCCATGACCAGCGCCTCCGCTCCCTGCTCCATCAGCCAGGACGCTACGGCCTTGGCCTCTTCCACGCACTTTTCCGTGCGTCCGTTGTACTTGAAGCCAAAATCATGGTCAAAGATGGCCGCCTGCATCCGCTCCTGCATCTCCGGCGCCACCGGAAGCACCTCAATTCCAAACTTCCCGCAGGACTTTTCATAAACTCCTGCCTGCATGGCCGCGGTCGTGGCCAGAACGCCCAGCTTCCGGATGCCCGGCACGCGCCGCTCCGTCTCCTTGACTGCCTCGTCGATGATGTGCAGGAAGGGAACCGGTACCTGTGCAGCCACATCGTCATAGAAGTAGTGGGCGGTATTGGCGCCAATGATGATAACATCCGCACCGGCGTTCACCAGATTTTTTGCAGTCGCCACCATGGCAGGTACCGGGCTCTCCCCGCCGTGCAGGATGGCATCCTGCCGGCTGGGCATTTTGGGATTGCTGTCCAAAATAATGTGCAGGTGATCCGTGTCGCATTTTGCATGAGTGGCCTGCGTGATCCGCAGGAACAGATCTGCACCTGCCTCCGGCCCCATGCCGCCCATAATTCCAATGACTTTTTCCTTACACATAGCTTCTCCTTTCAAGTCCCGGCCTTCTTGCCGGCCTTCTGGAGGCGGCGCTCCTCACTGGAGGATACCACTGCTGCCACCACCACAGAGCCCACACAGTTGACCGTGGTGATTCCCATGTCCATAATGCTGAAAATACCGGTCAGCAGCGCCACGAATTCAATGGGCATGCCCATGGTCTGGAGGAAGATGGTCGTGGCAACAATGATGCCGCCCGGGATGCCGGGGCTGCCCAGCGTCATCAAAACACCTGTGAGGATTGCCACGGCCATGGTGCCGATGCTCATATCCATACCGACGACCTCGGCTACAAAGACCGCCACCACACCGTACCACAGGCCGTTGCCGTCCATGTTCATATTGGCGCCCAGGGGGATGGTCAGGTCAGAAACCTCCTTCCGCAGATGCAGGTTTTCCTCGCAGGTCCGCATGGAAACCGGCATCGTGGCCGCCGTGGAGCAGGTGGAGAAGCTGGTCGTCCACACCGGCGCAATGGTCTTCCAGAACGTGAAGGGATTCTTTCTGGTGCCGATGGCATAGAGTCCGCCGTAGACCACAAAGGCGTGAATGAGCAAGCCCACATAGATGGTCAGAATGAACTTGCCCAAGGGTCCCAGCACATCCGTGCCGTACTTGCCGGTGGTATTGGCCATCAGGCAGAACACGCCCACAGGGGTGAACTTCATCACAAGGCGCAGGAAGCTCATAATGTAACGGGAGATGAGGCCAAAGCCGTCCAGCAGCTTCGTCTGGTCCTCTTCTTTCATGAACATGATGCCGATGCCGGAGATAATGGCAAAGGAGATGATGTGCAGCATGGTTCCCTCTGCCATGGAGCCGATGATGTTGGTTCCGAAGAAGTTGAGGAAAATATCCGCCACCGTGGGAGCCGTCTGTTCGGCAACTTCTCCCATTTCCGTCATCTCAAAGCCGTAGCCCGGATTGATGACCAGCGCCGTGACCAGCCCCACCGTGGCTGCCAGAACGGTTGTTGCCAGGAATATGACGATCAGCTTCACACCGATGCGTCCCAGCCGCTTCACATCGCCCATACCGGCCACTGCCAGCACAATGTTGCAGAAGATCAGCGGAACCACGCAGCAGCGCAGAAGCCTGAGAAAGATTGTTCCGATAAATTCGATACACTGGATCTGCGGTCCTACGATCATGCCGCATACTGCGCCCAGAATCAGGCCCAGCAAAACTTTTGTTGCAAAGCCAAGCTTCTTAATCCTCGCCATATTTTCTCCTCCTGAATTTATAAAATCGATTTATATGAAAACAGAGCTTTTATAAAAAAGCTCCAGAATTTTCCGTGTTTTTTGTCGTTGTTTTTCTGATTTTGGGTGCAAAAATTAGACCAGCCACAGTTCGTGCCTGAAAAAATTACTGAAATTAAAATTTTCTCTTGTCCTTATTCGTCCGTGGGAATGGTAACCTTGCTGTTGCCCAGAGAGATCTGACGGGTGAGTGCATTGTAGTCCACAGAAATGGAGAAGTGATTGCCGTTGAATCTGCGCCGGTTGAACATGATGCGCTGGCCTTTGCTGTATGCCAGCGTATCAAAGCGCATACCCACAATGTCTTTCTTGAATACGATCAGCTGCACCCGGTCGTCCTCCAGCCCCAGTGCCTGCTTGTCCTCCGTACTCAGCAAAATAGGCTGCGCCGTCACATGGTAGGCGTCGAACCGGGTACCGTTGGTCTGCTCCAGGTAGTCATAGACGGAGATCTTATTCAGATTCTGCTTGAGGATCTCTCCGGCCCAGTCCTGGCGGATGTAATTTTCCTCAATGGCAACCGGTCGGTTGCGTACATAGCGAACACGCTTGATTTTGCAGAAGTCCTGGTCAGTTTCTTCAAAATAGCCGGAAATGTCTTTTTCCAGCCTTCCGACACTGGCACAGAGCACCCGGGAATACACCTCGGCGCCCGCTTCCGCCACCTGCCGTGAAAGGCTGGGCTCGGAAAAAATGTTGTGGCCTTCGTTCTGATAGATGACAAATGTGCCCTTTCCCTTTTTTCGCTCGATCAGACCCTCCTGTACCAGTCCGTCCATGGCCTGCTTGACAGTTGCCCGGCTCAGTTTCAGTGACTCGCAAAGCTGCAGCTCCGGCGGCAATTCCTTTCCGTATTCCCATTTCCCGGACAAAATATTGTCCCGGATCTGCTCCCGCAGCTGATAATACAGTGGAACAGGGCTGTTGTGATTGATGCGGATTTTGCTCACCTTCTTTCTAATGGCCGAATGTTCAAATGACCGGTCATTTAATAATTTAATTATACAGCCCTTTTTTCTGGTTGCAATTGCTTTATATCACAAGATTTTCCCCCATCTATAAGATAATCTGCTCAAAAATGCGCGATAAACCATGCAAGACGCGGCAGCGGCATCAACCCATCGGATATTTTTCTTCCCGCCCCGTCCAAATTACGCTGTCCATTCTCTGTCTTTCCGGCGCACCGCTTCCATGAAAACGCAGCCCCGGAGACAAGCGGTCTCCGGGGCTGCGTTTCCTTATTTGCTCCGCTGCTGATCGTAGCGATAGAGCAGTACAGCAAAGCGGCGGGCTGTAAGGGGCTGATCCAGCAGCAAGTCCCCGCTAGCATCCCCTTTCAGGATTCCCGCTTTTGTAATCCAGGCAATCGCCTTGTCCGCTTCGCTCTCTGCCGTGTATCCGGGCCATCCGCTCACAGCCTTTTCGGTTCCGGAGCGGTTATCCCAGCGGGCGCGGTCCGCCCGCACGTCCACATGGGTAAACGTGGGATAGACACCGATTCCGCCGGCGTTGGGCTGCAAAAATTCCGCGTACTGCGCGGCCGCCAGGGGCGATACTCCTGTGACGATGATATCCGCCGCCATGCCCAGCATATGCTGACTCTTGGGCGCGCCGCCGATTTTTTTGTTGTACGACTCTGTCCGGTACCCGCTGCAAATCTCCACTGCCGCACCGAAGTGCGTACGGATTTTTTCCAGCAGGACAATCAACTCCTGGGAGATTCTGATCTGATCGGAGCCGTCACTGCATGCAAAATCCTTCACTCTGAAATGCTCGGAAAGCTGCTTTTCACCGTCCGCCTTCAGAGAATAGGTCTTTACGCTCACGAAGTTCCTTCCTTTCCCCGGTGTCCTGTACAGACCGGAAACCATGCGGGGCCGCCTTGCCCCGCCGCCCCATCCTATTCCGCATCCGGACACCGGGTGCCTGATCGGTCTGTGTGCGGCCCCCGCGCTTGCCCGACAAGTTTCATCATTATTTCTCTGTATTTTCCATTCCGGACGGTATATGATGGAATTGCGGCAGCAATCGGGTGCATCCGCGCCTCCGCAGGGGGGCGGGCCCGTCCGGATCAGCGCCGCAGTGTGTGGAACACAGAGCATGTGCCTGTCAAGGCACCGGAAGGAGAATTGCGTCATGGGCATTCCGTTTCAAAAAGACCGTCAAACCGCACCCGAGTCAAAGCATGGGCCAAGCAATACCTCCCCATCCCGGCACAGCAAGCCCAAAGGGAAAAACGATACCCTGCGCTGGCTGATTGCCGGGGCCATGGCAGTCAGCGCTCTTTCATTTTTTCCGTCTTTGTCCAGCGCCCTGCTACTTTTTATCGCCGTATGTGCAGTTCCGCTTCCGCCGGTCGCCCAGTGGCTGGCTACCAGGCTGCACCTGGCGGGGAAGGTCAAGGCCGCCGCCATGATTGCCGCTTTATTTGCAGCGGCACTGGCCGCTCCGACAGACGCCCTCCTCCCCGCCCCATCGCAAGACGGAACCGCACCGGTCACAATCGAAACTGCCAGGGCCCCTGCGGACGATCCCGCAGACGCCCCGGCCCAGTCCGTCGAACCGGACACCTCCGGCAGTGCCCCGCAGGAGAGCAGCATCTCAGATGAGGCCGTATCTGCTCCGGTGGAGGACAGTCTCTCCTCCGACGCCGTCTCGCAGGCGCCTGCCGGAGCGGAGGAAGCGCCTCTTACGCAGGAAAACAGTCAGAAAACCGGCTATGTGGGCAGCATCGGATCGGACAAATACCACGACCCCGACTGCCGCTGGGCAAAGAAAATCCTGCCGGAAAATGAGATCTGGTTTTCCAGCAAGGAGGAGGCCCAGGCAGCCGGGTATTCTCCCTGCGGGACCTGCCAGTAAGCCGCCTCAAGCCATCCCAACTTAAAAAAACAGCCAACGCCGCCGCTGTGGGGGACAATCTCCACAGCGGCGGCGTTTGTGACGGATTCATTGGAGGGCAGGAACATAATCCATGGTGGTTCCCTGTCCCCCGGTCCGAAGCTCAAACCGGTATACCGGCTGGTAAAAGCCCTTTGTATCTGCCATCCAGTCCAATGTGCAGGAACAGATTTCGATGTTTGTCACATCCAGCCGTGCCAGCACAGCTCCCGCGAAGCTGCGGCCCCGGTACAGCTCCGTAACCGCCTGGGCCGGAGACAAAACCTGCTCTTCCCCACACGGCGTCAGGTCCACCATTTCATTGACAATCCGGTCCATTCGGGTCTGGCCATCCTCATACTCCAAGTGACAGCGCAGCGTTCCATAGGCCAGTCGGTCCGCCGCAGGAACCAGATTCGCCGTGAAGCTTGCAACGGCGGACGCTCTTGCCTGAGGAGCATCCAACGTAAACTGCGCCCCCTCCGGGACGGTGATCCCCCACGAAAGCAGCGTATTCAGAACATCCTCGGCACGGAGGTCCTGAGGAGCACCGTCAAAGGTCGGCGTTCTCTCCCTGCCGATGATATATTCCCATGTGCCGTCCCGCTGGTTGAGATGCAAAAAATCCCCGGTAGAGTGATCGGCAAAGATCATGAGATCGTCATAATAATACACATCCGGAAACGTGATGCCCAGCTGCTGGGCAAACTGTGTGCCATAGTTCTCCCCGGCAGCCTTGTCCAGCCGCCCCGCCTGGTAGACCTGGGCGGTGGCAGGCACGTCCTCCGGCGCAAAATCCAGTTTCCACTGCACATCCTTCAGGTCCGCAGCAACCGCAGGTGCATCCGGCAGATTGCCGTAGGGCTTTACGGCATAGCCGATCCCGATGGCGGCAAACGCACACGCCAGCGCAGCCGGTATCAGCAGGCAGCCCAGGCATCGCTTCTTCCACCCGTTCCCCCGTGCAAGCACAGTCAGAATCAGCGAAGTGATACTCCAGCCCACCATGGCGCCCAGCACATTGGTGAAAAGATCGTCCACATCAAACATTCCCTGTCCGGTTGCCAGCTGGGCAAATTCAATTGCCAGAGATACGCCAAGCCCGGCAAGCAGCATCTGCTTCCATTTTCTGAATTTCCCTGACAGTATGGGAAGCAGGACGCCCAGCGGAACAAACAGGGCAATATTAAGCAGTACATTGAGCCACGCCTGAAGCGCAAACTGGTTCCAGGCCTCCCGCCAGGCCCTGAACAAATGGAAGTTCCACTCCCTGTATCCAGGCTCACCTCTCAGCAGCGTGGCAAACACCGTCAGCATCAGCCAGCCAACCAGCATCAGCAATGCAGCCGCCTTCCTCCAGGGAAAGGTCCGTCCCCTTTTCCTGGCGATCCCCCACACTGCGGTCAAAACCGCAGCGCAGACCAGCACCGCCGGCACTGCCAGCCGGATTCCCCTCTCGAGCAAGTAAAAGACATACTGTACGAAATCATGCATGGCGGGCACCTCAACTTTATTTTCTAAGCCACGTTTCACTTCCTCCCGGCTGCCGGGCCTCTCTATTATAGATTTTAGCAGAGCGGCTGCTTTTCCACAATCCCTGCCCCGAGCAAACCGGAAGCGCAGTGTTTCCTCATGCCATACTTTTCCCGCTCAGATGCCCGCATCTCCCGGCCGCCAAGTCATCCGCCCAGGCCTGCATTCCGCCGCAGGTTCTCTTTCGGCGGAATACAGGCCCCACGCAAAGGGGAGAGAGAACAATGAAAAGAAGCCGCCTCATCTCAAAGGATTGTCTGTCAAGGCAGCTGTATGCAAAAAAAGTCGGCAAGCTTTAAAAGCTTGCCGACTTCATCTGGCAGCGGGTGAAGGATTCGAACCCTCACATACAGAGTCAGAGTCTGCTGTGCTACCTTTACACAAACCCGCTAGATCCGTTCGCTGTTGTTCACCGCAGCGAACAGATATTATTATACAGAAAAGCTGTTTTTTGTCAATAGGTTTTTTCAATTTTTTTATTTATATTTTGAGTCCCCAGAGATCCCCGAAGAATCCGCGCTTGCGCCGCAGCCGGGCCGCGCATGCCTGTGCGTCCTTATAGTGCTGTTTGCCCGCCTGTTCGTACAGTGACGCTGCCTGCTCCCGGTCCTTGGCCACGCCCTTGCCGTGCTCATAGCACCAGGCCAGGCGATACTGCCCCCGGGCATAGCCCTTCTGGGCGGAAGCGGCGTACCAGCGCACCGCCTCGCCCCAGTCCTGCTTCACTCCCACGCCGTTTTCATAGAGATATCCCAGATTGCAGGCCGCCACACGGTCGCCCTGCTCCGCCGCCGCGCGATACAGCTCCGCCGCCCGCCGGACGTCCTTTTTCGTCCCCGTGCCGAACTCGCAGCACACGCCCAGATTGCACTGGGCACGGGGGAACCCCTGCGCAGCCGCCTTTTCATACCACTGGACCGCCTGGGCCATATCCTGCGGCACGCCCCGGCCGGATTCGTAGAGATACCCCAGGTTGCACTGTCCGGCCGCATCCCCGCCCAGCGCGGCTCGCTCATAGAGCTCCGCCGCTTTGGTGAGGTCTGGTGCCACGCCCTCGCCGTTTTCATAGCACACACCCAAATTGCACATGGCCGGTACAAATCCGGCTGCCGCGGCCTTTTCATACCACCGGACTGCCTGAGCCAGATCCCGGGGCACGCCCAGGCCCTGCTTGCAGAAAATGCCCATGCAGTGCATGCCCCGGGCGTCACCCTGGTCCGCCGCGGCCCGGTACAGCTCCGCTGCCCGCTCAAGGCTCTCAGGCACGCCCTTGCCGTACTCATAGCACCAGGCCAGATTGCACTGGGCACGGGGCATTCCCTGCTCTGCCGCCTTGCGATACCACGCCGCCGCACGGCCCCAGTCCTGCTCCACGCCCCGGCCGATCTCATACAAAAAGCCCAGATTGCACTGGCCCGCCGCATTCCCGGCCTCCGCCGCCGCACGGTACAGCTCCGCCGCCCGCTGGAAGCTCTGGGGCACGCCCTCGCCCCGCTCGTAGCACACGCCCAGATCACACATCGCCGGGGCGGAGCCTGCGTCGGCAGCCGATTGATACCATCTGGCAGCCTGTACCGCGTCCTTTGGCACGCCCAGGCCGTAGTCATACGCCCTGCCTACGCCGAACATGCCCCGGGGGTCGTCCTGGGCCGCGGCAGCCCGATACCAGCGGAACGCGGCCGTCAGGTCCTTTTCCACGCCCTTGCCCCACTCGTAGCACCAGGCCAGATTGCACTGGCCGCGGGCCGAACCCAGGGACGCCGCCCGCTGGTACCAGTCTACCGCCTGTTCCCAGCTCTGCTCCACGCCCTCGCCGGTTTCGTACAGATATCCAAGGCAGCAGCAGGCATCCTCTTCCTCCTGCTCCGCCGCCTTGCGGTACCATTCCGCCGCGGCGGTGAGGTCCTTCTCCACGCCCAGACCCCGCTCGCAGCAAAGGCCCATGCTCAGCTGCCCTCTCGGGTAGCCCTGGTCCGCCGCGGCCCGGTACAGCTCCACTGCCTGCGCTTCATCGCGCGCCACACCCTTGCCGTATTCATAGCACCAGGCCAGGTTGCACTGGGCGCGGGGATAGCCCTGCGCAGCGGCCTTTTTGTACCAGGCCACCGCCTGCTCCCAACTCTGCTCCACACCTTGGCCGGACTCGTAGAGATACCCCAGGCAGCACTGGCCCGGCGCGTGTCCGGCCTCCGCCGCAGTGCGGTACCACTTCACCGCCTGAACCAGGTCCCTGCGCACACCGGTGCCGAACTCCAGGCACCGGCCCAGCTCCGTCTGGGCCGGCGGCGCCCCCAGCCATGCGGCGGAGCGGTACCACTTCACTGCCTCCGCCGGGTCCGGCTTTACGCCGTAGCCCATGCGGTATGCCTCGCCCAGCAGGAACTGGGCACGGGGCAGGCCATGCTGGGCCCCCTTGCGGAAGCACTCCAGGGCCTTGGCGTAGTCCTGCTCCACCCCGATGCCGTATGTATAGCAGTAGCCCAGGTTTACCAGTGCCGGGTAGTAGCCCTTGGCGGCCGCCTGGGCATAGAGAATGACCGCCTGTTTGGGATTGGCCGTCACGCCTACGCCGGCCTCCAGACACCAGCCCAGATTGGTCAGTCCCGGCGCGTCGCCCAGTGCCGCCGCCCGCTGGTAGCAGGCCAGGGCATCCGTGCCGTTGTCCTCTTCCACCGCCTGGTTGCCCAGGCTCACCCAGTCTCCGCCGCCCAGTTCCTCCTCCAGCAGCGGTGCGAAAAACACGCCGCCGCACCGGGGGCACACCTCCGGCTCCTTCCGGGCCACATAGCCGCAGTCCGGATTTTCACAACGATAATACTCCATAGCCGTTTCCTCGTTTTACGGCCGCTCTTGGTGTAAAAAGTCGGCCGTGCCATTGTAATCATCCAAAAAAGAATATGCCTTTCCCCGGTACTTGAACCCCGGGAACGTGTCCAGCTGAACGCCGTGGATCGCCCGGAAAATGCTCTTTTCAATGTTCGGGTTGGTCTTTTTCAGCTGCCGCAGCAGCACCTTCATCTCCTGGCGCTTGCTCTCGCCCACCCCGTCGCCGGCGGCGTCCCGGGCCTCGGTAAAGCGGCAGGCGCACTGCAAAAAGCGCAGATGGTTGTAGTTTTTCCAGGCAATGATGGCGTCCTCGTGGACGCAGTAGAGGGGGCGGATCAGCTCCATGCCGGGGAAATTCCGGCTTTTGAGCTTGGGCGGCATGGCCTGCAGCTGGGCCCCGTAGAAAAGGCCCAGCAGTGTCGTCTCCACCACGTCGGAGAAGTGGTGCCCCAGGGCGATCTTGTTGCACCCGAGCTCCTGGGCCTTGGCATATAAAAAGCCCCGGCGCATCCGGGCGCACAGATAACAGGGGTTCTTCTCCACCTGAACGGTTACATCGAAGATGTCGCTTTCGAAAATCTCAATGGGAATCCCCAGCGTCCGGGCGTTTTCCACAATCAGCGCCCGGTTGGCCGGGTTGTAGCCGGGGTCCATGACCAGGAACGTCAGGTCAAAGGGCTGCTCCGTGTGGCGCTGGAGCTCCTGCATGAGCTTTGCCAGCACCATGGAGTCTTTCCCGCCGGAGATGCACACGGCAATTTTGTCTCCCGGCTTCACCAGCTCATACCGCTTCACAGCCGCGATAAAGGGATTCCACAGGCTTTTGCGGTAGGTCTTGATGAGGCTGCGCTCCGCGATCTCCTGGGCCGTCAATTCTCTGGACATAAGTACCTCCAACTGTTTTTCTTCTTACTGATACGCCGCCAGGTCCTCCTGGGTGAACGGCTCCAAATTGCCGTAATCCACCTCTATGGATGCCAGCACCGCCCGGAATTCCTCCAGCCGGGACGGCTCCACCTTCTCCTGGCCCTCTGCGGGCCGGTTTTCCACGTAGACAAATGTACCGTCAAAGGCCCGGCACTGGCCTACGTCCACCGTGTGGGCCGCAATGTCGGGGTACAGGGACTCCACCGTCAGCATCCAGCCGCCGCAGATCTGGGGCGTACTGTCCTCCGTATAGTCCGGCACGTAGTAGAGGTTGGCCTCCACCACAAAGATATTATCCGAGCCGATATCGTCCACCCGTACCAGCTCCGCGTATCGGGCGGGGACCGTGATGGTGATCTCCTCGCCCTCATACACGGCCACCCGCTCTTCTTCGGAGTCCGCCGACTCCTCCTGTGCCGGCTCTTCCTGTACAGCTTCCTCCTGCACAGGGGTTTGGGCCTGCTCCTCCGTCCCGTCCGGGGTATTCTCAGAGCGGGGCGTACATCCGGCGCTGGCCAGCAGCGCCGCTGCAAGCAGCAAAACCATCCATTGCTTTTTCATATCCATCGCTCCTCTCTTTTTTGTCCTCCGGGGTAGCGTTTTTCACAGCCAGATGGCCCCCAGCTTCAAAAGAGCGGCAAAGGTCCGGCGGTACCAGGGCCGCTGCTCCCACTCCGCCAGGGTGTACGGTGCGCTCTGGCCCATAATCTCATCCAGGTCCTCCAGCAGCTCCTCCACCGCCGGCATGTGGTAGAGCAGCACGCCGCACTCATAGTGGAGCTGGAAGGTACGGTAGTCCATGTTGGTGCTGCCGATCAGGGCCACCTCCCGGTCCACCATGACGCTTTTGGCGTGGAGGAAGCCGGGGGTGTATTTGTAGATCTTGACCCCGTGGGCCAGCAGCTCGCCCCAGTAGGTCTCCGCCACCATATAGGTGAACTTGTGGTCCGGTACAGCGGGCACGCACAGCCGCACGTCCACGCCGGCGTCCGCCGCGATGCACAGCGACTTCTGCATGGACTCCTCCACCGCGTAGTAGGGCGTGGTGATATACAAAAACCGCTTGGCGGAGGCGATCAATTGCAGATAGGTCTCCTCAATGGGGTTTTCCGGATTATTGAGGGGGCCGTCCGTAAAGGGCTGGCAATACCCGGTCCCTGTGCCGGAGCGGCGGGGACGGTAGTAGTCGTCCTCACTGGGCAGCGTCCTGCCGATCATCTTCCACATGTGGATGAACTGAGCGGCAAAGCCCCAGGCACCGTCGCCGTCGATGCGGACGCCGGAGTCCTTCCAGTGGCCGAAGCGGACCACCAGATTGGCATACTCGTCTCCCACGTTGATGCCGCCGGTATAAGCGGTGGCGCCGTCGATGACGGCGATCTTCCGGTGGTCCCGGTAGTTGAAGTAGATGCGGTTGACGTAGCGATGGACGGGGTTGAACACCTCCACCTCGATGCCCGCGTCCTGCATGGCCTGGAGTGTGGCGTCCGAGAGGCGGGTGAGATTCCCGAAGTCGTCGAAGATGATGCACACCTCCACCCCCGCCGCGGCCCGCTCCCGCAGCGCAGCAAAGATCCGGTCCCAGACCTGTCCCTCCGCCAGAATGTAGTACTCCAGAAAAATATAGACCTCCGCCTGGCGCAGATGTTCGATCAGGTCGTCGAAAAACGCGGCGCCGTCGGAAAAATACCGGGCGCTGGTGTTGCGGTAGAGGGGAAAGCCCTTCTTGGCCAGAAACGCAGCCAGCCGCCCCCAGGCGGGGCTCTGGCGCCGCAGCCGTGCGATGTTGTTCTCGCTCTCCATCCACACGCTCTCCCGCTCCCGGATGGGCGGGATCTTCCGCAGGCTCAGGCTCTTGGCCTGGTGTGTTCCGCCCCACAGGCAAAACAGAATCATGCCCGACACCGGCAGCGCCAGCAGCAAACACATCCACACCAGCTTGTAGCTGGGACTTCCGGAGCGCAGATATACCCGGATGGCAGCCACCGCGCCGGCCAGCTCCAGCACGGCGTAAAAATACCCCACCTTCTCCCGCAGGAACTGGGTCAGCAGCAGCGTCACGGCAATCTGCGCGATGACCGTAAACGCACACATGGAAAGACTGGTAAAAGCAGAAATGCGCCGCTCTGTGCGCTCCGGCGTCCTCGTCCGGTGTTTTCGCATGCATCTCACCTCCCTCATGAAGCTTCCTCCATTTATCCCTGTATTATACTCAAATCCAGCATGTACCGCAAGCAACATTCTGTAAACAAAGCGCCCCCGCCGCAGGGCGGAGGCGCTTTGTTTGCATTTTTCCGTGCCGGGCCGGCATTTTTACCGCTGGCTCCGCAGCAGGTTCTGCTTGATGTCCCAGAGCTTCTGGGACAGGTCCACATAGTAGTTGTGGGG
>NZ_URDP01000026.1 GCF_900546705.1 uncultured Oscillibacter sp.
GCCGATCTTGTCCAGCTTGTCCACGGTGCGCATAATGTCGCCCGCCTTTTCCGTCAGGCCCAGCATCTCGTAGAAGCCGTTGAGGATCTTGCGGTTGTTCACCCGGATCTGGAAGCGCTTGAGGCCCAGAGCGGAGAAGGTCTTGTAGATGATGGAGGGGATCTCCGCCTCGTTGAGGATGGAGAGCTTGCCGTCGCCGATGATGTCGATGTCGGCCTGATAGAACTCCCGGAAGCGGCCCCGCTGGGCCCGCTCGCCCCGGTACACCTTGCCGATCTGATAGCGGCGGAAGGGGAAGGAGAGGTCGTTGTAGTGCAGGGCTACGTACTTGGCCAGAGGCACGGTCAGATCAAACCGCAGACTGAGGTCGGCGTCGCCTTTTTGGAAGCGGTAGATCTGCTTTTCCGTCTCGCCGCCGCCCTTGGCCAGCAGCACCTCGCTGGACTCGATGACGGGGGTGTCCAGGGGGGTGAAGCCGTAGAGAGAGTAGGTCTTGCGGAGGATCTCCATCATGCGCTCCATCTGCTGCTGGGGCGCGGGCAGCAGCTCCATGAAGCCGGAGAGAGTACGGGGGGTCATTTTAGCCATAGCGGATGCTCCTTTATTTCAGTGTTGCGGGCTTGGCCCGCGCGTGGCCGCATATGCGGTATATTGCTTTTTTAAGCGGGAAAACGGCCATCTGAACGGAAAAATACCGTGTCAGACGGCAAAATAAATGCTCTCGTCCCGCAGCTTGGGACGAGAGCGAATGCCGCTTCGTGGTGCCACCCAAATTCAAGATCCCCGGGGGATCTCCTCTGGCCTCCTTTGGTACGGGGAGGGGACCGTGGGCGTTTCCGCCCCCGCTCCGCCGCTGTCCTTCGTCCAATCCGGCCGGGGCGCTCTCAGCGATGCGTCCCTCTCTGTGGGCCGTGGGGTTGGAGTACTGCTGCGGCATCCGCGCGGTACGAGCAGATTGTATGCGCTTTTTGGAAAAAAGTCAAGCGATGGGCCGGGTAGAGGGATTGACAATGCACCGCCAGTCCAGATCGCCCCGGGCCAGACCCAGCACCAGCATTTCTGCCGTGGCAATGTTGCTGGCAAAGGGAATGTTGTTCTGATCGCACAGACGGGCAATATAGGAGACGGCGCTCATCATCTTGTCGTCGCTGGGATCGTTGAAGAACAGAACCAGGTCGAACTCATTGTACGCGATGCGGGCACCGATCTGCTGGCTGCCGCCGTGGTCATAGGAGAGGAAGCAGTGTACGTTCAGACCGGTGGCGTCGGCAACCATGTGGCCGGTGGCATTGGTGGCATAAATGTGGTGCTGGGAGAGAATGCCGGCGTATGCGGTGCAGAACTGGACCATCAGTTCTTTCTTGTTATCGTGTGACATGAGTGCAATGTTCATTGGCAAAGCTCCTTTCTTCTAACGAATACGCAGCAGGGGTGTCCGGATGCCCTGGATGCGTTTTGCGATGTTGCGATAAGCCGCCCCGGCCAGCCGGCTGTCCTCCAGAAGAGGGGGGCAGCCCCGATTCAGACACAGGGGCAGGGCGTCGTCCTCCGGCACGACACCCAGCAGGGGAAGGCCGGCTTTGTCGATGGCGTCATCAATGGTGGCGTGCAGCTGCCGCAGCAGCTTGCGCCGTACCCGATTGACCACCAGGTGCAAGGACCCATAGGGAAACCGGCCCAGCTCCATCACGGTGTGCTGGGCATCCCGCAGGGAAGAGGCGTCCGTACAGGTGACCACCACGCAGCGGTCGGCGGCGCAGGTGGCCAGCTGGAAGCCGGTACCCAGGCCTGCCGGCGCATCCAGCAGACAGTAGTCAAATGTCCGGCGGATCTGCCGAAGCAGAGCCGTCATCTGCTGTACGGTAACCGGGTGGGAGGAGAGACGGGCAGGTGCGGTCAGCAGAAACAGTCCGTGGATCCGGGGATGCTCCACAATGGCGTCGTCCAGGTCACAGATGCCCTGGGCCACATCGGAGAAATCCATCAGCGCCCGGTCGGAAAGACCCAGCGCCAGATCCAGGTTCCTCAGGCCGATGTCGCAGTCCAGACACAGCACCCGCTTTCCGCTCAACACCAGCGCGGCGCCTACACCGGCCACAAAGGAGGTCTTTCCCGTGCCGCCTTTGCCGGATACCACGGCGATGCATTGTCCTGAGGCTCCCATGACGGCCCCTCCTTAACACATTTTTGTCCTAACTGTCTCTAATACCTTATTATAGCGGATTCTTCTTGATTTTTGCAAATGCTCTGGGATATTTTTTCGGGGTTTCTTTGATTTTTTTGATAAAAAGCAGCCGGTGGCGCACATCTGTCCCCGGAATTACATAGTCCTGGATTTTTTCCAGGCGTCCGCCCAGCAAGGAGACGGCATTTTCTGCCGACCGGAGTTCCTCATCACAGTCTACGGACTTCATGGCCAGAAACCAGCCGCCCTCCTTCACCAGGGGCAGACACAGCTCCGAGAGCATGGGCAGCGCGGCTACAGCCCGGGAGGTGACGATGTCGAACCCAGCCCGGTGGGCGGCGGCAAACTCTTCCGCCCGGGCGTGGATTGCCTCCACGCCGGTAAGGTGCAGGGCGTCGCAGACAGTCTGCAGGAAGGTTACCCGCTTGCCCAGGGAGTCCACCATGGTCAGCTGGATGGAGGGGCAGAGGATTTTGAGGGGGAGGCCGGGAAAGCCCGCGCCGCTGCCCACATCCGCCACGGTTTTGCCGGCAAAGTCCGCCAAGGGCAGCAAAGACGCGCAGTCCAGAAAGTGGAGCTTTGCCACGTCGGCCGGGTCTGTGATGGCGGTCAGGTTCATGACCTGGTTTGTCTCCAGCAGCAGCCGGGCATAGGCCTCCAGCGCGGCAATGCCATCGGTGGGCAGGCCCAAGGCCGTCAGGCCGGATTCCAGGATTGGGCGCATTTCATCCATCATGTACGCTCCTTCAGAAGATCCCGGATCTCCGTCAGCAGCACTTCTTCTTTAGAGGGCTGGGGCGGGGGAGGAGGCGCGGCCTCCTTTTTCCGGTGAAAACGATTGACGGCCTTGACCAGACAGAACACGGCAAAGGCCATAATGAGAAAGTTCAGCACGGCGGAGACAAAGTTCCCGATGCCCAACACGGAGCCGCCCATGTGAATGTTCCAGGCGCTGAGGTCCGCACCGCCGTTGGTGAGCAGCAGAAGCAGGGGCATGAGAATATCGTTGGTCAGGGAATCGGCAATGGACTTGAATGCGCCGCCCACGATGACGCCCACGGCCATGTCCAGCACGTTGCCCCGGGCGATAAACTGTTTGAATTCAGCGATGAAGCCTTTGGTTTTTGACATAGAGAGCCCTTTCATAATCTGGGGGAAATGGCCGCATTAATGCCGCGGCAAAAAAGACGGCGCCGGAACCCCTTGTGCCCCAACGGATTCCGGGTTTTGACCGGAATGGAGCCCATAGAAGGGCGGCAAGGGTACCGATGATGGGTTCGGCGTCGCGCCGTTGGCTGGAAACGGGTTCAACTATTTGTATTATTTTTTAATTATATTGCAAATAGTATTTCACTGCGTTTCCGGCATGATTTTAGAAAAGATATCGACTCTTCCGGATGCCGCACCCGCGCACCCTGAAGGGAGACAGGTGCGGCAGTCCGGAAGGCCGCGCAGCAAACAATTACTTCTTCTTGGGAACCAGCACCTTGGTGCCGCCCATGTAGGGCCACAGCACCTCGGGGATCTTCACGGTGCCGTCGGCCTGCAGGTTGTTTTCCAGGAAGGCGATCAGCATGCGGGGAGGTGCCACGCAGGTGTTGTTGAGGGTGTGGCACAGCTGCATCTTGCCGTTTTCATCCTTATAGCGGATGTGCAGGCGGCGGGCCTGGGCGTCGCCCAGGTTGGAGCAGGAGCAGACCTCGAAGTACTTCTGCTGACGGGGAGACCAGGCCTCAATGTCGCAGGACTTGACCTTCAGGTCGGCCAGGTCACCGGAGCAGCACTCCAGCTGACGGACGGGGATATCCATGGAGCGGAAGAGCTCCACAGAGTACTGCCACAGCTTCTCGTACCAGTCTTTGGACTCCTCGGGCTTGCAGACCACGATCATCTCCTGTTTTTCAAACTGGTGGATGCGGTACACGCCCCGCTCTTCAATGCCGTGGGCGCCCTTCTCCTTGCGGAAGCAGGGGGAGTAGGAGGTGAGGGTCTGGGGCAGCTTGTCCTCGGGCAGGATCTGGTCAATGAAACGGCCGATCATAGAGTGTTCGCTGGTGCCGATCAGATACAGGTCCTCGCCCTCGATCTTATACATCATGGCGTCCATATCCGTCTGGCTCATAACGCCTTCCACCACGTTGCCGTGGATCATGAAGGGAGGGATGCAGTAGGTGAAGCCCTTACCGATCATGAAGTCCCGGCCGTAGGCCAGCACGGCCTCATGGAGACGGGCAATGTCGCCCAGCAGGTAATAGAAACCGTTGCCGGCTACCCGGCCGGCGGCGTCCATATCGATGCCGTCAAAGGTCTCCATCAAATCCACATGGTAGGGGATGGGGAAGTCAGGCACCTTGGGCTCGCCGAAACGCTGGACTTCCACGTTGCAGGAGTCATCGGGACCCAGAGGCACGGAGGGGTCGATAATCTGGGGAATTACCAGCAGCCGCTTATGCAGCTCTGCATCCAGCTCGTTTTCCAGCTTCTCCAGCTCCGCCAGACGCTCTGCATCCCGGGTGACTTCCTTTTTCACTTCTTCCGCTTCGGCCAGCTTGGAGGGGTCCTTCTTGGCCTGGCCCATCAGCATACCGATTTTCTTGGACAAAGTGTTGCGTGCGGAGCGAAGCTGGTCGGCTTCGGCCACGGCGGCACGGCGCTTGGCGTCCAGATCAATGACCTCGTCCACCAGGGGCAGCTTGGCGTCCTGGAACTTCTTCTTGATATTCTCTTTGACAATGTCAGGGTTTTCACGGATGAACTTAATGTCCAGCATGATGATTTCACCTCATATAATTTTAAAATATGTTTCACGTGAAACACAAGTTATTTGTTCAGCACAGCTTCCTTAAGCTGCTGGTAACGCTGGGAGGGAGCGGTGACACCGCTGTCCGCGTTGCTGGGAAGCAGATCCACCAGGCCCTGGTCTTCCATGTGCTGCATGGTGTCCAGGCAGGCATCATAGTCGCCGGCGGAATATTGCTGCTGCAGCGTATACAGTGCCAGCATGGCGTCCGTTGTTTTCTGGGTATCTGCTGCGGTCTGTTCCTGCTCTGCAAGCTGATCGTTCAGGTCCGTAATTTCATCCTGTGCGTCGGCCAGCTCTTCCTGCAGTTCAATGACCTTGTCCTGCACCGCCTGTACCTCCTGCATGGCGGATACGGAGTGCTGCAGTTCACCGAGAACTTCCGAGTTGCTGCGTTGATGCATGAGAAAAGAGAGGGCCATCAGCAAAAACGCAACGATGAACAAGATCATGATATAGACGACTACGGGTTTTTTCCCGGAGGAGGGCTCCTGCGGAGCAGGCATTTCACCGTCGCCGCGCTTTTCCAGTTTCATGCTTCGTTTCCTTTCTGCGTCTGGCTCTTTTCGATCCGCAGCAGGGCCAGTGCCTCCAGCAGATCGTTCAGGTCGTCCAGACCATAGTATTCCAATTCAATGCGGCCTTTTTTACGGCCATTTATAATCTTTACTCCCCGCCCGAGGCGGGAGCTCAGATCCCTCTGCGCCTCAGCAGTGTAATCCACACCGGAGGGCGGTTTAGGCTTGGGTTTTTCCTGTGCACTGAGCCGCTTGACCAGCGCCTCTGTCTGCCGAACAGACAGCCCACCGGCCACAATGGCCGCCGCTGCGCTTTCCTGGGTATCGGCAGGAAGGGGGAGCAGTGCCCGGGCATGTCCGGCGGAGAGCTTTCCCTCCTCCACCAGCTTTCGGACGGATGGCGTCAGTCCCAGCAGCCGCAGGGCGTTGGCTACGGCGCTGCGGGATTTGCCCACCCGCTGGGCGGCCTCTTCCTGCGTCATGTGGTACGTCTCAATCAAAGACTGAAATCCGGCGGCCTCTTCCATGGGGTTGAGGTCTTCCCGCTGTAGGTTTTCGATCATAGCCAGTTCTGCGGCCTTTCGATCGTCTGCCTCCATGACAATGACAGGCACTTCGCTCAGTCCTGCCATGCGGGCAGCCCGCCACCGGCGTTCACCGGCGATGATCTGGTAATAGCCGGAGGCCAGCTTCCGGACCGTCAAAGGCTGAATAATGCCGTGCTGGCGAATGGAGTCCGCCAGTTCCGCAAGGGAAGCCTCGTCAAAGGACTTGCGGGGCTGGGAAGAACAACTCTCCACCTGTGCAATGGGGAGGGAGAGGGCACCGGTGCTCTCCTCTTTCAAAACGTCGTCGCCCAGCAGGGCGCCGAGGCCCCGGCCGAGGCCGGAAGGCTTTTTGGATGCCATGCAGATTCTCCTTTCAGGATATCAGACGCTTTGCTTTTTCAAAAACTCTGCGGCCAAGGCCGTGTAAGCTTCTGCGCCCCGGGATGTACGGTCATAAGCGGTAATGGGCTTGCCATGACTGGGGGCTTCACTGAGCCGTACGTTCCGGGGAATAACGGTGGCATAGACCTTGCCGGGGAAGTAGTGCTTGACTTCTTCTGCCACCTGGAGGGCCAGATTGGTGCGGCCGTCAAACATGGTCAGCAGTACACCTTCCAACTCCAGATCGGGATTCAGAGAACGGCGTACGATGCGCACCGTGTTCATCAGATCGCTGAGTCCCTCCAGGGCAAAATATTCTCCCTGCACCGGCACCAAAATGGTGTCCGCAGCGCAAAGCGCATTGAGAGTCAGCAGTTCCAGGGAGGGGGGACAGTCAATCAGCATAAAATCATATTGTTCTTTGACCTGATTGAGCGCATCTTTCAAAAGAAATTCCCGGCGCTCCATACCGATCAGCTCAATGCCGGCGCCAGCCAATGCCTTATTGGAGGGCAGCACATCGCCGTATTTGGTATGTACCAGCGCGTCCTGGGTGGGCATTTCTCCAATCAGCACTTCGTAGACTCCCTTGGAGACGGTCTTGTCCACGCCCATACCGGAGGTGGAGTTGGCCTGAGGGTCGAAATCGCAGAGCAGCACCCGCTTTCCCTGTTCCGTCAGGGCGGCGGCCAGGTTCACACAGGTTGTGGTTTTTCCCACACCGCCTTTTTGATTCACAATTGCAACGGTTTTTGCCACCGGGGCACCTACTTTCCCTTAAGGATGTGTTTTTTCACTGTTTTTCAAACACCTTATTATTATAGCAAGGTGTGAATGGGCTTGCAAGGTCAAAACCACAAAAGAAATGAAAAAACCGGGAATGTTTCACGTGAAACATTCCCGGTTTATGATTACTCCAACAGCATACCCGTTCTGGGGGGAAGATGGAGCGGCAAAACGCCGCCTCCGGCCTGGTATACCCGTCCGGAAAGCAGGTCCAGCGCAGACTCCTCCGGCCAGGGAATACATACGTTGGCCGGAAGATCCGCCCGGTTCACCGCCACAACGGTCCGTTGGTTCTGCCAGCTGCGGGCATACACCAGCAGCGGCCCGGCAGTATAGAGATAGGAGATGGAACCACGCTGGAGAGAGATCCGCTGACGGCGGAGATGCCCCAGATTGGTAAACCAGGACTTGAGTGCCTGATCCTCTTTTCCCCAGGGATAGCCGCCCCGGTTAAACGGGTCCTCAAAGCCCTCCATCCCGGCCTCGTCTCCGTAATAGACCATGGGGGAGCCGGGAAAGGTGAACAACACCAGGGCAGCCAGCCGTACCAGTGCGGCGGCTCGGCTGCGCTGCTGGGGAGTCAGCCGATAGACCGCCCGCTCGTCCTTGGTCTGGGGCACCTGATCGGCACCCAGTACGGTCAGAATGCGGGGGGTGTCGTGGGTGCCCAGGAAGTTCATGGCAGAGTAGAAGGCAGCAGGGGGATAGTTTTCCCGCAGCGTCTCCATAGACTCCCGAAAATCATCGGCATTCCCGCCCTGCAAATAGGCAAGCAGCGCCGTGCGGAAGGGGTAGTTCATGACCCCGTGGAGCTCACTGCCCAGCAGGTAGTGACGCCGCTGGGAGTAAGCAATTTTGTTGCTGGCGTCCTCCCAGACCTCACCGATGAGCACGGCGTCGGATTTGGTTTCCTCCACGGCAGCACGGATCTTTTCAATGAACCAGTCCGGCAGCTCGTCAGCCACATCCAGCCGCCAGCCTGCGGCACCGGCCCGAAGCCACCGGCGGATAATGGAGTCCTCTCCGTCAATAATATAGTTTACATAAGTCTGGCTCTCCTCACGGACTGCCGGCAGGGTCCGAATGCCCCACCAGGAGTCGTAATCATCGGGCCAGGGGTGGAAGGAGTACCAGTCGTAATAAGGGCTCTCCTTGCTCTGGGCGGCGCCTACTGTGGGATAAAAGCCGTCGGCATTGAAATAGAGGCTTTGGGAGCCGGTGTGATTGAAGACACCATCCAGTATGACCCGCATCCCGTGGCGGCCGGCCTCCTGGCACAGCTGCCGAAAGTCCTCCTCCGTGCCCAGCATGGGGTCGATCTTGCTGTAATCCGCCGTGTTGTAGCGGTGGTTGGAGGCTGACTCAAAAATCGGACACAGATACAGGGTGGATACACCCATCCGGGCCAGTTCATCCAACTTGGAGGTGATGCCTGCCAGCTGTCCGCCGAAAAAGTTTCGGTTGCGGATTTCACCGTCCGGGTCCGGACGCCACTCCGGCACATCATCCCAGTGCTCCTGAATCCAGCGGTTTCCCACCAGTCCCTCCGGGTGAGGTTGGGTCAAACGGCAAAAACGATCTGGGAATATCTGGTATGTCACACCCTGGCCGAACCAGGCGGGGGTGCGGCTTTGCCGGTAGACGGTCAGCTGCCAGGGATCGGCAGGCGTGTCGCTGCGGTATCCGGTCTTATCCAAAAAGCAGCCGGTGCCGTCGTCCCGCCAGAAGCGGAAGTGGTACCAGATCAGCTCCGGCGCGGCGGGCGCTACCACAGCGGCGGAGAAGTGCATACGCTCCGACGCACGGTCTGTCAGGGCCAGCTCCACAGTCTGCTGCCAGCCGGAAAACTCGTGGCGCAGAATGATGGAGCAGTGTGTGAACCCCTCGCTGGCCAGGGGACGGCAGTGGAAGCTGACCAGTGTGCCGCAGGTGACTGCGCCGAAGGGGTCCTTGCACAAAATACAGCGGGGATCAAACACAAAGGGCTCGCTCATGGAAGCGGGGCCTCCTTTTTACTGAAGTAGCTGATTGTCGCCCACCACGGCAGTGCCGATCTCGTCGGCGGTAAAGTAGGCGTTGAGGATCTTCACGGCGGTGGACGCCAGGGCGGCGCCGGCATTGCCGTGCTCAATGACGATAGCCAGGGCGATTTCAGGGTCATCGTAAGGGGCAAAGCAGACAAACACACCGTTGTTGGTGGTGTCGCCGCCCAGCTGGGCGGTGCCGGTCTTGGCACCGGCGGTGACAACGCAGTTCTTAAAATAGGTATAAACCTGGCCGCCGGGCTGGGTGTAGCCCAGCATACCCTCTTTCACCGCCTGAAGAGTGGAGTCCTGCATGGAGACGATGTTGGTGGGCTCGGAATTGCCCACGGCCAGGACCTCCGTGTTGTCGTAGGACTTGACGGCTTTAAGCAGGTGAGGCTGACAGTGCTTGCCGCCGGAGACCAGGGTGGCAATGTAGTTGGCCATTTGCAGCGGGGTGTAGAGCTGGTTGCCCTGGCCGAAAGCGGCCCAGGGGGCCTGGTTCTCACCCGGGGGGTTCTCCGGCAGCTTGCCGGCTTTGTCACCGATCTCAATGCCGGTGTTCTGACCCAGACCAAAGGCGGTCAGATACTCCCGCAGGGTGTCCATGCCCATGCGGTAGCCCATGGTGGCAAAGTAGTAGTTGCAGGAGTTGGTGATGGCGGTGGTGGCGTTCATCCAGCCGTGACCGGAGTGGTTCCAGCACCAAAGCCAGCTGTTGGGGTCGCCGGGGTAGTACCACTTGCCGGTGTCCTTGATCTTCTCAGAGGTGGTGGTCACGCCGGATTCCAGAGCGGCCACGGCCACCAGGGGCTTGAGGGTGGAAGCGGGTACATAGGTACCCTGCGTGGCTCGGTTAAACAGGGGGTTGGCTGGATTTTCCAGAAGAGCGTTATAGTTCCGGCTGTAGTCGGCGGGGTCGTAGGTGGGGTAGGAGGCCATAGCCAGCACCTCGCCGGTGCCCACCTGGATTGCAACGGCGCCGGCACCCCGGGTCTCATCGCCGTCGTCGGCGTTCATGTCCGCCACTGCCTCGGCCAGGGCCTGCTCCACTGCCTGCTGCAGAGAAAGGTCAATGGTCAGCTCCACGGTATTGCCGGGCTGGGGGGCTTTTTCGTAGTATTCACCGGTGATCTTGCCGTCGGCGTTGGTGGAGACAATGCGCTTGCCGTTGGTGCCCCGGAGGTACTGCTCGAAGGCGGCCTCCACGCCGAAGCGGCCGATGCGGTCGTTGCCGTTGTAGCCCTGTTCCTTCAAGTCAGCATATTCCTCCGCCCAGATGGGGGTGACCGCGCCCAAAACCTGGGCAGCGCAGGTGGTATTGTACTCCCGGACGGAGGAGGCGGTGATCTTGGCGCCGGCGTAGTCGCCGTCGTTGAGCAGGGAGATCATCTCTGTGTCGATGTCCTCCGCCATGGCATAGGCGGTCGTGCTCATCAGCTGCCGGATGGACAGCTCATAGCGCACGCCGATGACGCTGCGGGTCTCATTGAGGCTGAAAGTGACGGGAACTTCATATTCCTGCCGCATCCGCTCCACCAGCGCGTGGGCGGAAAAGCCCCGGGAGGTCAGGTACTCGGCGGTGATGTCCTTGGCGTCCATGCTGTCTGGAATAATCTCCAGATATTCTCTCAAAAAGGTAGTAAAACGATTGCGTTGGGTCTCATTCAACTCGGTCAGAGAGGTGAAGGTGTAGGAAAAGGGCTCGGTCTTGGTGATGGGCAGATTGTCCACCCAGCTTACGCCCTGGTCCTGACAGAGCTGAATCAGCCGCAAAATGGCCTCGTTTTCGTCGTCATCTTTGTCCAGAGCGCTGGAGTCAAAGGTCAGATCGTAGGATGAGCGGCTGGAGGCCATCTCCCGGCCGTTGCGGTCGGTGATGACGCCCCGGGAGGCTTCCACGGTCTCCTCCTGGGTGATGGTGCGGATGGACTGGGCCAGGTAGTAGTCGTGCTGGTTGATCTGAATGTTATACAGTACGCCCAGATAGATCACCAGTGACAGCCCTAGAAAGGCCCCCAGCACATAAAGGCGGATGTTGTTTTGCGAATCTTTGTGCTCCATGGGAACTCCTTAGTCATTTTTATGGGCTCTCCGGTGGACAGCCCGATAGAGCAGCGTTACGGGAATGGTCAAAAGAATCACGCTTACCAGCATTTCCCGGCCGGCCAGGACAGCGCCGACGGCCCAGGCGGTCTTGCCCCGGCTCCAGAGCAAAAAGCAGTGAAAAGCACCGGTGAACACAAAGGCCAGGGCGCCGGTTGCCAGGGAGCACAAAAAGCCCGCGCTCAGCCAGTTCTGGGAGATGAGGGAGGCGCAAAGCCCCACCAGGGGAAAGACCAGCGTGTAAAAGCAGGGAATGGCCTCCGGCAGCAGCAGGTCGCACACCACCCCTGCCGCCAGAGAAAAAATGGTGGCGCTGACCGGGGGCTCATAGGTGGACGCCACCGCCACCGCCACCGGATAGATAAAGGGGATAACGCCCAGCAGCGTCAGCCGCTGGAGCAAAACAAACTGGACCAGAAAGCACAGCAAGGTAGCTGCGGCGTACAGGCTCCATTTGAAGATCGTCTCGTTGCGGGCAAACATGGCCGACCCTCCTCAGGTGACAATGTCGAAGGACTTGATGATAAAGACCTCCGTCAGTTCATCAAAATCCGCGGCGGGGGCAATGATGGCGTAGGAGGCGGCGCCGGAGTCGTCCTTCTGCACCTCCTCAATGGAGCCGATCACCAGGTCGGAGGGATAGTAGCCGCCAAGGCCCGACGTGACCACCAGGTCGCCGTTGAGCAGCTGGCAGCCGGCGGGCAGGTAATCCAGCCGCAGCCGGTTCTCGCCCATGAGGGCAAAGTCGCCCTGGGCAAGGCCCAGATCCCGGGTACGGAATACCTGAGCGCCCAGAGAGGTGTCCGTATCCACGATGGTCAGCACGGTGCACCAGTTGGTGCCCACCTCGCCCACCAGGCCCACCAGGTCGTTGGTGGCGGTGACCACGCAGTCGCCGCTCTCCACGCCGTGCATGGTGCCACGGTCCAGGGTGAGGGAGGAGGTCCAGTTGGTCACCGAGTGCTCCGTGACCATGGCGGACTCCAGCTCCAGTTTATATTTCTGCTCCCGCAGATTCAGCCGCTGGCGCAGCAGCTCGTTTTCCTGGCTGTCCTTTTCCGCCTGACGGGCGGCGGCCTCCAGCTGGGCGTTGCGCTTACGCAATGCGTCGTTTTCCTCCTGCAGGGCCTGGATATCGGCAAAATACGCCTGTTTCTCATTAAACCACCCGGCCACTGCGGTGTAGGCCGAGCGGAAAGGAGAGGTGATGATGCCGGCCACGTTGGTCAGAGGGGATGAGGTACTGGAAAAATAGGACATCGCGGCAAGCGCCACAGCAATGACCGCTGCGGCAAACAATACCCACAGGCCGTGGTCCCTCAAAAAACGTTTCAAAGCAGCTCCTCCCAGTTGTCAGTGAAAAAATGTCATGCCGAAGGATGAGAGCATCCGGCTAAGGCGCAGAATGGGCAGGCCCATCACGTTGAAAAAGTCCCCCCGGATGCCCTCTACCAAAAGGGCGCCCAGCCCCTGGATGCCGTAGGCGCCGGCCTTGTCCATGGGTTCGCCGGTGGCGATGTAGGCACGGAGCTCTTCCTCCGTGGCAGGGCGGAAGCAAACCTCCGTGGACTCCGCCTCCGTGAGAATGCGGCCGCCCTGGCGGACGGTGACGCCGGTGCAGACCGTGTGGTGGCGTCCCTGAAGGGCGGTGAGCATGGCCAGGGCGTCCGCTTCGTCCCTGGGCTTTCCCAGACGGCGGTCGTCCAGAAAGACCATGGTGTCGGCGGTAATGATGATCTCGTCCTCTGCACAGAGGGCAGCCGCCGCGTCGGACTTCTCCCGGGAAATGTAGGAGACTACCTCCTGCGGGCTCAGGCCCTGAGGAAATGTTTCCTTCGTATCGGGCACCCGCACGTCAAAGTCCGTCAGGCCCATGCGGCGCAGAAGCTCCTGCCGACGGGGAGACCCGGAGGCCAAAACCAGTTTTGCCATATGCGATCCTCCTTACACGCCGGTGGAGCCGAAGCCGCCACGGTCCGGACCATCCAGATGTTCCACAGTCGTAAAGTGCAGGGGCGGCTGGTGGCGCATAATGCGGAACTGGCAGATGCGGGCGTTTTTGGGAATGGACACGTCCCGGGTGGCGTAGACGGGCATGTGCCACTGGTCCCCGTCGCCCCGGTAGGAGTAGTCCACCACGCCCATGGAGTTGGTCTGCAAAATGCCGTAGTTTTTGAAGGTGGAGCTGCGGGGCACGATATGGGCCTCGTATCCCTCCGGCAGCGCCAGGGCCACCCCCAGAGGCAGCAGGCGGAACTCACCCGCCCGGAGCGTCACATCCTGGGCCAGATGCAGGTCAATCCAGTCGGACTTGCCCGCCACATAGCACAGGGGGTCCAGCCCCTCCACAAAGTATTTTACCTTGATCTCTTCCATGTAAAACTCCAAAAAACGATAATATATCGTATAATCATATCAATATTATACTGTTTGTATTAAAACAATCTGAAATTTGCGGGACTTTACTCCACACCCCGCTCGTAAAGGCCTCGGGTAAAGGGGCCAGGCGCCGCTTCGCCGCATTGGTAGCGGCGCAGGATCTCCGCACACTGCTCCGGCGTCTCCGTGGTAAACCGCAGCCGGGCATAGGCCAGACCCAGGCGGCGGTAGTCCGGCCGGTCCGCCAGCCACACGGGCAGGCTGTTCTCCACCTCCGTCCGGTGTCCGAAGGCAGGGAGCAGGGGGAAGGCTGCCCCGGTGCGGTCGTTCAAAAAGTTGGGCCGGTCGCAGCGGCAGCCCTGACCGCTGTTTTCAATGAGGCAGTTCTCTGTAATCATGAGGGGCAGCCGTCCGTAGACGATGGCCTCCGTGGGCAGCACCTTGCGAAGATCCCGGATCTGGGCCAGCCGCAGCTCAAAGGACACGCAGGCGCTCTCCAGGCCCTTCTTTCTCAGATAGTCCAGAGAACGGCTGTTGAATACATTAAGGCCAAAGTCTCCGTAGACGTGAAAATCCAGGTCCCGCAGCAGCGGCAGGTGGCCGATGTTTCCCGCCAGGGCGCCGGTGACGCCCAGACCCTTGGCGTGGTCCAGGGCGCGCCGCAGCTGGGGCTCGTCGCGGTCCCGCCACACCCGGGGCAGGATTGCGCACCACGCACCGGTATATTCCGGCAGGGCGGAGAAAGCTGCCAGCAGCTCCAGGGGTACATAGATCCGTGCCGGGCCCATGGCAAGCAGGTCTGGGCTCAGCTGGGCGGCGGTGGTGACCGACACGGTAAATTCCGGCGAACCTGCGGCGCAGTCCGTGGTGTCCAGAGCCGGGACGGGAAGCTCCCGCCGCACGGGCGGGGCGACGCGCGCTTGCGTCAGGGCGGCCAGGGCCTCCCGGCGCAGGGCGTTGACGGCGCTGGCGGGGAGGGAGAGCCCCTCGTCCACCACGGCATGGACAGCGGCGCAGTGGTAGCCGGTGCCGCCGGTTTTTCCAAGGCGGGTTTCCAGCTCCTCTGCCGTCAGGCTCCGGGTCCGGGCGGCCTCGGGCACCGGCCCGGTGACGGTGACGGTGTGCCCGTCGCCGTCGGAGGCGGTCAGGGTGCAGGGTTCGCCGGCACGGATGCAGGCGGAGAAGTCCACCGGCACGGTCCGGGCGTTGTCCTTTTCGTAGACGGCCCGGGCCTGAGCAAAGAGTTCCTTGGGCTCCGGGGCGTTTTCCGGCCGGGTACCGAACATGCCCGCCCCGTGGCGGCCCTGCCAGTACCAATTCGTAAAGCCGGAGCGGGAGAAGGCCTGCTCCAGCTGACGCTGTTCCTCTGCCGTGGGGCCCCGGTTTTCCTCCAGCAGCCGGGCATAGATGCCCGTCACCACGGCCACGTATTCCGGCCGCTTCATGCGGCCTTCCAGTTTCAGACAATCCACGCCCATGGCGGCCATGTCCGGGATCTCGGCAGCCAGGCAGCTGTCCTTTAAGCTCAGGGGATAGCGCTTGCCCGCCGGCTCGTTCACCCCATAGGGCAGCCGGCAGGGCTGGGCACAGCGGCCCCGGTTGCCGGAGCGGCCGCCCAGTACGGCGCTCATGGCGCACTGGCCGGAGTAGCACATGCAAAGCGCCCCGTGGGCGAAAATCTCCACCTCCGCCGGACAGGCTTTTACGATGGCTTCCGTGTCCTCCCGGGAGCACTCCCGGGCCAGCACCACCCGCTCGCAGCCGTCAGCGGCCATTTCACAGCAGCCGCCGGAGGTAAAGAGGCTCATCTGGGTGCTGGCGTGGAGGGGAAGGTCCGGCAGCGCCTGGCGCAGCAGGTCAAAAAGCCCCCAGTCCTGCACCAGCACTGCGTCCACACCCAGGCGGCAGGCAGTTTTCGCTGTCTCCACGGCGCGGGGCAGCTCCCGGTCGCTGACCAGGGTGTTGAGGGTGAGGAACACCCGCACACCCCGCTGGTGGCAGTATTCCAGCGCCTGGGCAAACTCCTCGTCGGAGAAATTCTTGGCGCCCCGGCGGGCGTTGAACTCCCCCCAGCCAAGGTACACGGCGCCGGCGCCGCACTGGACGGCGGCCCGCAGGGACTCCGGGGAGCCGGCGGGGGCAAGCAGTTCGGGCGTGTTCATCCCTGCTGACTCCGTTCCCGGCTCTCCAGCCGCTGCTGGAGGCGGAACACCTCCCGCTTGAGCTCGCTGACTTCGTTCTGGGCGTGACTGGCCTCGTCCAGATAACCCTTGATCTGGCTGCGCAGCTGTTCGGAAGCGGCCTGGGCCTTAAACAGCTCGTCGGTGATATTGACGGCGGTGAGAATGGCGGCGTCGGTCCGGCCCACCTTGGCCCCGTCCAGCACCTCCTGCATTTTCCCGCTTACATAGGCGCCCACCTTCTGCATATAGGACGCGGACTCCTCGGCAACGAAGGTATATTCCTCTCCGCAGATGCTGATGACCACATGGTTTGCCATAAAAAAAGCCTCCTTTGTGATTCTATGGAACAGCAGGGGAAAACCTGCCTAATTTTACAGCGTACAGTATACCATATCCAGCCAGACTGCGCCATAAAAAAAGCGGGAGATTTGAAAAAAGTTCATAAAAAGGCAAATTTCCAGGGGGCTTGTCCTGCGGGGGGATTTCGTGTAGAATGGAGGGGAGTTTTCGGGAAGGAGGGCCCTGGATGGCAAACGTATTGATTCACGCATCGGACGAGAGCGTCACCGTATCCGCCCACGCTGCAAAGAAGCTGCTGGAGCGGGGGGACGGAGACGCGGCGCTTTTATATCTGGCCCTCCTGCGCCACCACGGCACCGTGCTGCCCCGGTCGCTGGCCGGAGAGCTAAGGTGGGACCGGAGCCGCATTGAGGCGGCGGAGGCGGTGCTGCGGGAGCTGGGATTGGTGGCTGCTCCGGCGGAGGCGGTACCTGAGCCGGCGGACGAGCGCCCGGCGTACAGCCGGGAGGATGTGGCGGCCCAGCTGGAAAAGAGCGGGGAGTTCCGCACCCTCACCGCGGAGGTGGAGCGCAAGCTGGGCAAGCGCCTGACCACACCGGACATCGGTGTGCTGCTGGGATTGAGCGACTATCTGGGCCTCCCGGCAGACGTCATTTATCTTTTGGTGTGCCACTGCGCCGAGCGGGTGGAGCGGCGGTACGGCCCGGGCCGACGGCCCGGCATGAAGCAGATCGAGCGGGAGGGCTACGCCTGGGCCCGCAAGGGCATCGATACCCAGGCTGCCGCCGCGGAGTATCTCAAACAATACGCCCAGCGGCAGGAGAGACTGCCCCAGTACATGCGGGTACTGGGCCTGGGAGACCGGCGGCCGTCGGCGTCGGAGGAGAAGTACCTCACTGCCTGGCAGGACATGGGCTTTCCCCCGGAGGCGGTGGCCTTGGCCTATGACAAGACCGTGCTCAAATGCCACGAGCTCAAGTGGCCCTACTGCAACGGGATTTTGAGGCGCTGGCACGAGGCGGGACTGCACACGTTGGAGGAGATCCAGAAGCAGGACCGTCCGGTCCGCCATGACACGGCTGCGCCAGCCCGGGACGACGAGGCGTGGCAGTACGCCCAGGCGCTGCGAAAGGACAGGGGGTAAGGGACGATGTCGTACGACGGCAAGATCATGCGCCGGGCGCTTCAGCGGTTTGAGGACGACCGCGCCCGCCGCCGGGAGGCGCTGGAACAGCGCCGGGAGCAGGTATTTGCCCGGCAGCCCCGGCTGCGCCAGATCGAAAAGGATCTGAGCGCCACCATGAGCCGTATCATTACCGGGGCGCTGCGGCGGGGTACCGACCCCCGGCCTGCCATCCAGACTCTGCGGGACGAAAATCTGTCCCTCCAGGCGGAGCGGCGGCAGCTGCTGCAGCAGATGGGACTGCCGGAGGACTATCTGGAGGAAAAGCCCGCCTGCCCGCTGTGCGGCGACACAGGCTACCGGGGCGGTGAAGTGTGCCGCTGTCTGCGGCGCTACTACGCCCAGGAGCAGCAAAAGGAGCTCAGCCGTATGCTGGATCTGGGCAGCCAGAGCTTCGATACCTTCGAGCTGGACTGGTATTCCGACAAGCCCCGGGCCGACGGGGAGCCATCCCCCCAGGAGAACATGAAGGCAGTGTACGACGTATGCGCCGACTATGCCTATCAGTTCGGCAAAAAGCCCGGAAACCTGCTGCTGTTCGGCGCGCCGGGACTGGGCAAGACCCATCTGTCCGCCGCCATTGCCCGGGAGGTCAGCGGCAAGGGCTACTCTGTAGTTTATGACACCGCGGCGCATGTGTTCGAGCGGTTTGAGGACCAGAAATTCGGCCGGGAGGACGGCGAGGCGGAGGACGATGTGGAGCGGGTACTCTCCTGTGACCTTCTGATTCTGGATGATCTTGGCACGGAGATGACCACCGCCTTTGTCCAGAGCGCCCTGTACCGGATTATCAACACCCGGCTTATGGAGAAGAAATCCACCATTCTCAACACAAACCTGGGCCCCGGGGAGCTGGGGCGGCGCTATACGCCGCAGATCGCCTCCCGCATTGAGGGGGAATATCAGATTTTGCCGTTTTTGGGGGAGGACATCCGGAAGCTCAAGCGCCGCCGGGAACGTCTCCAGTGAGCAAAAGAGGACGAATTGCACACGGGCTCCACACGGGCTCCATGAAAAAAGACCGCCGATCTGGCGGTCTTTTTTGCGCTTTTTCAGGGCTCCTCCGGTGTTACTACAAGAATAGGACTCTCGTTCTCCGGCACCTGCGGCGTCTGCTGAACGGTGGTGTCCGGCGTATCGGGCACAGCCGTGGAGGGCGTCTGGGGCTCTGCGGGCAGCTCGCTGGTACCGGAGGCGGGCTTCTCCGGCAGGGCAGGACCCCGGGAGATGACCTTGTTGCGGACCTTGTAGTCGCTGGTGGCCTCGTATGTACTGGAGATGAGCTTGCCGTTTTTGTCGTAGACGTTGCGGTAGGACTTGACCTTATAGCCGGTGTAGGGCGTGGTGGTCACCTTCTCTGTGCCGGCGGGCAGGGTGTCGTCATCCTTGTAGACCGTCTCCCAGGGAGTGGTGGAGAGAACCTCGTTGGTCATCTTCACGGACGTGCCGTCCACGTTGGTGCCCAGGATCTTCACGGTGAGATAGCCGCCGGAATAGCTGGTAACGATCTTGATGGGATAGTTGGTGTTATTGGTGAACTTGTAGTCGGGGCCGCCCCAGGAGACGGTGGCATCCATACCCCAGTCGATATAGGCGGGGACGTAGCGGTGGGCGTAGCGCTCCGTGATCTCCAGATTGGAGCGCAGGCAGGCGTAATAGAGCGTGGAGGAGGTCTGACACACGCCGCCGCCCACCTCGTCTACCGTCTCACCCTGGACATAGGCGGGCGCCGCCTGGTAGCCTTTGGCGGTGGTGCGCTGGCCGGTGGTGGCGTTGTAGGAGAACACATCTCCCGTGTTGAGCACCACGCCGTTGCAGGCGGCGGCGGAAAGCTTGACGTTGTTGATGCGGGCGGCGGTGCCGGAGACATGGGTGCGGCACTGGCCCAGTACGTCCCGGAAGAGGACGCCCTTGAGCTCGTCGGCGGTGACGGCAGGGAACTCAATCTGGGCGTCAATGTCCACGGTCTCGCCGGGCGCCGCCGCGTCCAGCTTGGACTGCGCGGCGGTCACGTCAAACTCCGCGCCGATGCGCTCGGGGGTGATGGTGCCGGTGGCGGCATCGTACCCGGCGTTTTTCACATCGCCGGAGACGGCGTCATAGATCTCCTGAGCGGTCATGGTCTTGGCGGAGAGGATCTGGGCGTCGGCCACATAGATCCGGCCGGGATCCTCGGCGGTGACACTGCTGAAAAAGAGCTTCGTGTCCTCCGCCAGGGCGTCCGCGGAGACAGCGAGGCCGTTTTGGGCCAGGGTCACCTGCAAACCGTTTTCGTCCACGGTGTAGGCCGTGTCCTGGGGCTCCTTGGAAAACTGCCCGCTCAGCTGCTCCATCTGGGATTGGAACGTATCCGCCTGTGGCTCCAGGGCAATGCCCTTGGTGCCCCTGGAGCCAAACAGGCAGCCCAGATAGTTCCAGCCACGGGTAAAGAAGCCCGTCCGCACCTGAGCCAGGTCAAAGACCAGCTGGGCATCGGTCTCATAGTCCAGGGTGTCCGTCACGCCCAGGTCTGCATAGGTCACGGTGGCGGCGGGGGTTTCATCATAGAGGGTGTCTCCCTCGGGGGCCGATATGCCGTCCCCGGTCTTGTCGGGCAGGGGCAGGTAAAATTCCACCTGCCGCCCCGGCAGCTCCGCCCGCAGACGTTCGGCGGCCTCGGCCACCGTGCAGCCGGCCACGTCCACTTCGTTGATGGTGGTGTTGGGATAGAAGACGTCCAGCGACCCTGCGTAGGCGCACAGGCCCACATAGGCGGCGCACAGCACCGCCAGAATGACAGCAATTACAATGAGCGGCTTCCTGCTGCTCTTTTTCAGCCGGGCGCCGCCCGACTTTTGCACCATGGCGTTTTTGGCCATCTCTTCCATGACGCATCCTCCTGTTGCTACGTTTCCCGGGAAAACGGCTTGCTGAGAAAGGCAGACCATTCCCATGACACAATTTTACTCTCTTTGTGGGGAAAAAGCATTACAATCCTGTAACAACTGGAGCCTCAGGCCTGTCTGCGGCCCTTGGGAATACGGATGGTCAGCAAAATGGCGTCATCGGTGTCCGTGCGGTCGGTGACCGCGTCCACCCCCGCCTGGCGAATCAGACGCAGCCCCCGGTCCAGGCTGTTGAGAAAGAGCCGCACGTCCTTGATGATATACGTACTGCGCCGCTGGGGCGGCGTGGACTGGATGGCTGCCAGCCGGCGCTCAATGTACTGCTCTGCCTGGGCCACATTCAGATGCTGGGCGGCGATGGTCCGGGCGGCGGCCAGGCGCTCTTCCTCGTCCTCCAGCCGCAGAAGGGCCCGGGCGTGGCGCTCGGTCAGCCCAGCGGAAATCAGAACCTCCCGGCAGGCGGGGGACAGCCGCAGAAGCCGCAGCTTGTTGGCCAGGGCGGAGGGGGAGCGGCCCAAAGCGGCGGCGGCCTCCTCCTGGGTCACACCGGTCCTCTCCAGATAGGCGGCGATGGCAGCGGCCTCTTCAAAGTAGTGCAGATCCTGGCGCTGAAGGTTTTCCACCAGAGCCAGCAGCGCCGAGCGCCGGTCGTCTGCCTCCAGCTCCAGACAGGGTACCCGTGCAAGGCCCGCCAGCTTGGCCGCCCGCAGCCGCCGCTCTCCGGCCACCAGCTCCCAGCCGGCCCCCGTGCGGCGGACGGTCAGAGGCTGCAAAATGCCGTTGGCCCGGATGGATTCCGCCAGTTCCTTCAGTCCGGCCTCCTCGAATACCTGCCGGGGCTGCATGGGGTTGGGACGGATGGCTTCTACAGGCAGCTCCAGAACCCGGCGCTTTGTTCTGTGGATCACTGTCTCACCTCCTTTGTTTTCCTCATTGTACGGCCTTTGTGGAAAAAAGAGGGGAGAACGGTGTCGAAGAGCCGGCACAGGACGAAAAAAAGCGCGCGGCCTTGGGCCGCGCGCAGGAAAACTGTGGAAAATCCCGCCCTCAGCGGGACACGGTGACGCCGGTCTCACCAGACGAGGCCTGCGCTGCCCGCCAGGCCCGGCCCGGCGCCGTGGCGTGGAGGACCTTGACAATGACGGCAGTGGTGGCCTGCAGGAAAAGGGGCGAGAAAGCCACGGGGAAGAGCACGTCGCCGGGAAAGTAGGCGATGGCCAGCACGGAGCCGGCGGCGATGTTGCGGATGCCAGTGTTGAGAGACATGGTCACCAGGGTGGGGAAATCCACACCCATGGCCCGCCCGGCCCAATACCCCAGGAAAAAGCCCAGCAGGCACAGAGCAAATACCGCCGCAATGACCCGGGCCAGGGTGGGGGTGATCTGGCGCAGGAAGGGAGCGCAGCCGGTGGCGTTGGCCATGACCAGCAGCAGCATGGTCAGCTTGGCATAGGGGGCCAGTCGGGGCTTCCAGGTCTGGGCCACCCGCCCTTTGGAGCAGTGGTACATGGTCATGGCGATCAGGGCGGGGATGGCCACCATGATCATCAGATCACCCATCATGCTCATGGTGTCCATCTCCACCACAGAGCCCACCAGAAGCCGCAGCGTCAGGGGAATGACAAAGGGGGCCAGCAGCGTGTCCAGCAGCACCACGGAAAGGCACATGGTGGTGTTGCCCTGGGCCAGGGACACCCACAAAAGGGAGGCGACGCCGGTGGGGATGGCGTATTCCAGCACCAGACCCGTGGTGAACAGAGGGGCTTCCGGAAACAGCAGCGACCCGGCCAGCAGCGTCAGAAGGGGCATGGCCACATGCAGCAGCACAAAGATGACCAGCACCGGCAGGGGGTGAAGCACCACGTTTTTCATCTCCCGGAACCCGCCGCCCAGGCTGTTGGCAAAGGTCATGAAGGCGAACAGCGCCATGGTATAGTCGTTAATGGGGGAGAACACATCAGGCAGGGCGATGCCCGCCAGGACGAACAGCACGATCAGGGGGGCCATGTGCCGTCCCAGAAAGGCATCCAGTTTTTCCATTGGTCTCAAGGGGAATTCCTCACTTCTTGGTTAATTGACTTCGCTTTTCCGGCAGCACAGGTAGCAGTACCAGCCCTGGTCCTCATGCCGCTCCAGAATGTGCAATCCTGCCTGTTCCAGAGCAGAGGCCACCTCGCCGGCGCGGGTGTCGATGATGCCGGAGCACAAAAACCGCCCGCCGGGGGCCATCAGGCCGTCCACGGCGCCGGACAGGGCAATGATTACGTCGGCCACGATGTTGGCCACCACCAGGTCATACCCGGTGCCGATGGCGCTTTGCAGCGCCTGGTCGGAGAGAATATCCCCGGCCAGGACGGTGTAGCGGTCCTTGCCGATGCCGTTCATGGCGGCGTTTTCATAGGCCACGTCCAGGCACTTGTCATCGATGTCCGCCGCCACGGCGGCATCGGCGCCCAGCTTCAGTGCGGCGATGGACAAAATGCCGCTGCCGCAGCCCAGATCCACCACCCGGCAGCCGGGCTCGACCAGCCGCTCCAGGGCCTCCAGGCACAGCCGGGTGGTGGCGTGGGACCCGGTGCCGAAGGTAAGTCCCGGCTCCAAGATGAGGCTCACCCGGCTCTCCAGGGCCTTCTGCACCGCCGGATCGTCCTGTTCCCACTGGGGTACCACCAGCAGCCGCTGCCCGATCTCCATGGGCTTGTAAAACTGCTTCCAGTTGTTTTCCCAGTCGGATTCCTCCATGGTATCCATGGTCATGATCAGGGAGCCGCAGTCACTGCGGCGGGATTTCAGATCGGCCAGCGCCAGGCGCACTTCACCCATTTTGGCAAAGCCCTCGTCGCCGGCTTCCAGGTAGAACGTGACCCGGGAGCGGCCGTGCATCCGCTGCTCCAGATCTTCGTCCACATAGTCCCAGTACTGGTGGTTGTTCTCCAGAAAGTCCTGGAATTCCTCTTCGTCGTCGATGACCACGCCGTCAATGCCCAGGGCGGAGAGCATGGTTTCCACGGCTTCAAGGCCGGCGTGGGTGGTGTCAATGTGCAGTTCCAGCCATTTCATACGTTCACCTCTTGTTGCCTACGAAGAACAGCGCCACCGTGCCGGGACCGGAGTGGTTGCCGATGACGGGGCCCACGAAGTTCAGGTGGATGTCCTTGTTGCCGAACCGGCGGACGATCTCGTCGGCCACCAACAGTGCGTCGCCCTCGCAGTCGCCGTGGCTGATAAACACGGGACCATGGGCGGGGTCTACGGCATTTTCCTCCATCCGGTCCACCAGGGCCAGCAGCGAGGCCTTCCGGCCCCGGGCCTTGGCCACGGGGGTCAGATGACCGCCGTCATCCACGTGCATGACGGGCTTGATGGAGAGCATGGTGCCGAACAGGGCGGTGGCGGCGCTGATGCGGCCGCCCCGCTTGAGGTGGTTCAGATCGTCCACGGTGAACCAGTGGCAGATGTTGCCCTTGGTGGCCTCGGCGTAGGAGCGCACCTCGCCGATGGAGTGGCCCTCCTTTTTCTGCTGGGCGCACAGGTAGAGCAAAAGCCCCTGGCCCAGGGAGGCGCACAGGGAGTCCACCACGAAAATGGAGGCGTCGGGGAACTCGGCGTGAAGGTCGTTGGCCGCGATGACGGCGGACTGATAGGTGGTGGAGAGGGCAGAGGAAAAGCAGATGCACAAAATATCCTTTCCCTGGGTCAAAATGGGCCGCATGGCTGCCTCGAAGTCGCCTACGCTGACAGCGGCGGTGGTAGCGGTCTCACCGGCGCGGATGCGGGCGTAAAAGTCCTCAAAGCCGATGTCCCGCCCGTCCAGCCAGTTTTGGTAGACATGGTTGCCCATGGTCAGGCTCAGCGGCAGCACGGAAAGCCCCAGCTGGTCGGCCATGGCTGCTGTCAGATCACAGCAGCTGTCTGTCATGATTACATAGTCCCGCATAGCTTCATTCCCTCTCCTTGTCCTTTTTTGCCTTTTTGGACGGCTGATCTCCGTCCTGCTGCTGGCGCAGCAGCGTTACATAGCGGTTGCTGGCAGCACCGGCGGCGTAGCTGATGAGCGCGAAGTGAATGGCGGCGTCCGCCAGCTGATCCTCCCGGCTGCCCCGGGTCTCCATCTCCTGGGCCGTCAGGTTCAGGGCCTTGTCCAGGCTGGCGCGGAAGGCTTCATAGCCCTCCTCCACGCTCCGGCGGCCCTGAAGCTCTTCCCGGATGAGCAGGTCCATGTCCCGGGTGGACATGACGTGCTTGAGTACGCAGATGGCCGTCAGATACGCCAGATGCTCCCGGCTGTATTTTTTCCCGGCGGCCCGGGGTACCAGACCGCTTTTGGTGTAGTTATTGACCATGGCGGCGGTGAGGCCGTCCTCTTCTCCGAAGCGGATCACCTGGCGGTCCATGTAGGAGAGAATCTGATCCATATACAGGGCAAAATCCGGCAGCTGGTCCCAGGGCACGGGCCGCTGGGAGCGGAGCTGCTCCAAAAAAGCAGACAGAGCTTCTTCCATGGCAGCGCTTCCTCCTTTATCGCATGCAAAACGATTTCCAACTCAGTATAACACCGGCATATAATTGTGTAAACCGGATTTTATGGAATTGAAAATGAGGTGCGGCCGGTCACTTGCCCACACAGAACCGGGAGAAGATGCCGGAGACGATCTCCTCCCGGGCGGTGCGGCCGGTGAGCTGGCCCAGAGCATCCAGGGCCTCCTCCACGTCGGTGAGGATGGCGTCGGGGGTGAAGCCCGCCGCCAGGGCCTCCCGGGCCCGCGCCACCGCCTCCGCCGCCCGGCGGGCGGCGTGCTCCTGGCGCTCATTGGTGAGAATGGACCCTTCGGGGACGTCCCCCTGGGGGAAGAGCTTCTCCACAGCCCGCTCCAGGGAGAAAACGTCTCCCCGGAGGGCGCTGACTTCCACCGCTGCGGCAGGCTTGGGCAAAGAGGGGTCCGGGCAGTAGATGGCGCCGCGTCCGCAGTTAAGGTCCTGCTTGTTGAGCACCAGGATCCACCGGGGGCACCGGGCGGCAAGGCGCAGGATCTCCTGGTCCTCGTCTGTGAGGGGAGCGGAACCGTCCACCACTGCCAGGGCCAGGTCCGCCTGCTCCAGCGCCTGCCGGGAACGCTCCACGCCCAGCTTTTCCACAATGTCCTCTGTTTCACGGATGCCGGCAGTGTCCATGAGCCGCAGCCGCACCCCGCCGCACACCACGGATTCTTCCACCGTGTCCCGGGTGGTGCCGGGAATATCGGTGACGATGGCTCGCTCGTACCCGGCCAGGGCGTTTAACAGGGAGGACTTGCCCGCGTTGGGACGGCCCACAATGGCGGTGGCCACGCCGCGCTTGAGGACTCTGCCCCGGCCGCAGGTGGCCAGCAGCCGCCCCAGGGTGTCCCCGGCGGCGGTAAGGGCCTGGTCCACCTCCTGGGGATGAATGTCGGGGATGTCCTCGTCCGGGTAGTCCACCACGGCGTAAAACCGGGTGGCAATGTCCAGCAGAGTGTCCGTGACTGCCTGAAAGTCCCGGCGCAGAGCGCCGGAGAGCTGGGCGGCAGCGTTGCGGGCGGCAGCGGATGTCTCCGCATCGATGAGATCCACCACGGCCTCCGCCTCCGTCAGGTCCATGTGGCCGTTGAGAAAGGCCCGCTTGGTGAATTCACCGGGACCCGCTTGCCGGGCGCCGGCGGCAAAAAGGGCGGAGAGCAGCTCCCGCAGTACCACAGGGGAACCATGGCAGTGGAATTCGGCGCTGTCCTCACCGGTGTAGCTGTGGGGACCGGGGAAGGTGACGGCAAGGCCGTGGTCGATGACGCGGCCCTGGGTGTCCAGCATGTCCCCCAGCACCATGGTCCGGGGGGACAGGTCAGTCAGGAGGCGGCCGCTGTTTGCCCGGAACACGGCGTCGCACAGGGAAAGGCATCCGTCTCCGGATACCCGCACGATGCCGATGGCGGTAGGCGCGGCACCGGTGGCGATGGCGGCGATCACGTCCATAGTATCAGCTCCTTTTCCATAAGATAGTTGGTGAGGACCACGCCCCGGCGCTCCACTTGGTGGGGCTCCACGGTCCGATAGCCCCGGTGGGCAAAAAAGGGCCGGGCGGTCAAAGAGGCGTGGACGGTAATGCGCCGCCTGGTACACCGGCGCTCCAGGGCGTCGCACAGCACGGTGCCAACGCCCCGATGGGCGTGGCGGGGGTGCACGTACAGTAGATCCAGATCATCTTCCTCCCGGGAGGCAAAGCCCAGGAGGGCGCCGCCCTCCTCCGCCAGCAAAAAGGTCTGGCATTGGAGACGCCGGGCCCAGGGAGCGCTGTCCAGGTCCGCGGGGGCCCAGGCAGCAAGCTGGGCGGGGGTGTAGTCGGCCCGGCAGAGGGTGTGGACGGATTCGTGGAATAAGTCCAGCACGGCGGGCAGATCCGCTTCGGTGCAGGGACGAATGTGCATAGGACCTCCTTTGCGCGGCGGGGTTGTGTTTTTCAAACCGTCGTGTTACATTTAAATTGAACTAAGCTTCTCCATTATAAAAGCCCAGAGACCGTTTGACAAGCAATAGGACATTCCCGCCGTTTTCGAAGCGGCGGCAGGCGGCCTTATGATTTGACAGGGAAGGAGTATCGCTATGAAAAGAAATCTGGTATCACGGCTGCTGGCTCTGGCAATGTGCCTGGCCCTGACGGGCCCCGCAGCCGCGGCGGAAGTCCCGGGGGAACCGGCCGGCGGACGGGACATGGCCTTCACAGACGTGCCTGCCGGCGCGGAATACGCCGACGCGGTGTACTGGGCGGCGGAAGCGGGAATCACCGCCGGCACCGGCGACGGCACGACATTCTCCCCGGATACGCCCTGTACCCGGGCCCAGCTGGCTACCTTCCTGTGGCGGGCGGCCGGTGAGCCGGAACCCGCACTGACGCAGACGCAGTTCATGGACGTAACGGATCCCAATGCCTACTATTACAAGGCCGTCCAGTGGGCCGCAGAGAAGGATATGTGGGGGTTTGGGACCTTTGAGCCCCATGCGGCGTGTACCCGGCTGGACGCGGTGTATTTCCTGTGGTGCACCGCCGGCAGCCCGGAGATGGAGGGCCAGCTACCCTTCACCGACGTTCCCTTCGGGGACGGAGACGAACACGGCCAGCCCCTCTACTGGTACGCCGATGACGCAGTGCTGTGGGCGGTGGAAAGCGGCATTACCAGCGGCGCCACGGAGACCACGTTTGCCCCGGATGAGATCTGCACCCGGGGACAGATCGTTCTGTTTTTGTACCGTGCAGCCAACAGCCCCGCCGGCGAGGCGAAAACTGTCCCCGTCTCATAAAGTGCACAGATAAATCGGCGGCGGCCGCCCACCCGGGCGGCCGCTCTTTTTGTCGGAAAGAATTTTCAAGTAATGCAAAAGGGCCGGACGCTCAGGCGTCCGGCCCTTCCAGTCTCAGCGGAGAGGCATTTACTTAATGCGCTCGCCGGCGGCCTCCTTGGCCTTGATTTCCTTCATGGCGTCCTTGTGGGAGAGGTTCACGCGGCCCTTTTCGTCAATGTCGGTGACCTTGACCCACATCATGTCGCCGATCTTGCAGGCGTCCTCCACCTTTTCAATGCGGTGGTCGGCCAGCTTGGAGATGTGCACCAGGCCGTCCTTGCCGGGAGCCAGCTCCACGAAGGCGCCGAAGGTCATCAGGCGCACCACGCGGCCGTAATACAGAGCACCCACCTCAGGCACAAACACGATGTCGTCGATGCACTTCTTGGCGGCGTCGCAGGAAGCGGCGTCCACGCCGGAGATAAAGATGGAGCCGTCGTCGTTGATGTCGATCTTGGCGCCGGTGTCGGCCACGATCTTCTGGATCACCTTGCCGCC
>NZ_URDP01000027.1 GCF_900546705.1 uncultured Oscillibacter sp.
GGGAGAGCGCTTGACTGGCAGTCAAGAGGTCAGCGGTTCGATCCCGCTTATCTCCACCAAAAAGTCCTGAAATCGTAGGATTTCAGGACTTTTTGCTTTTTCTGTCAGCTGATGCGGACAGAATTTTAAAAGACTGTCCCGGCGGTCGGACCGTGCGGCCTTGTGAAAGGCACGTTCATCCGGCCGCCGGGGCATCATTTTACGGAGCTTTGTCCTGCTTGTCCTCCCAGTCCGGCGGAAGCGGATGCCATGCCGGCGGCTCTTTTCGGCGCAAGCTCCGCCGGATGCGCGCCAGCACCCCCTCCACCAGATGGAACCACAGGTTCCCCACGAGAAACACCACAATCAGGACCAGCAAGAACGCTCCAATGGCTCCCAGGCTCATGACGCTCTCACTTCTTGGCGAACCGGCTGAGGAAGAAGTCCGTAAAGGCGGCCAGCTCCGCCTCCTGGGAGACATAGACGTACAGGGATTCGTCATCCAGCCAGTCGTATGCGTTGATGCCGATGTAGCCCTTTCGGTCGGGGTAGATGATAAAGGCATCGGTGGGATACTTGTTCCGGTAGGCCTTCAGGATCTCATCGCGGCGGTAATAGGTGGGATCGCCGCAGCCGGACAGATCCGGCACAGTGGGGACCACCACGATGGTCTGGGTGGAGTCGTTCCATCCTACGATCAGATTGCCGATTTTCGTCTTGCTGCCGTGGACGAAGCCGTAGTTGAACCGGGCCACATCCTCGGTGTAGCCGAAAATCAGCCGGTAGGAATCCCCGCCTTCCACCACCTGATTGAACAGCGCCCGCATCTTCTCCGCGTTGGCTCTGCTCTTCTCCTGGTCCACTTCCGGGCCCTGAAAGAATTTGCTGAAAAATCCCATGTCGGTATCCTCCTGGTGTTTTTTATTGGTAAGCCGGGAATCGCGCAGGAGCGCTCTCCGGCGGCTTCCTTGATTAAAGATGAAAAAATATATTTGTATTTATTTTGAGCGAAAAAAATCCGCCGGAACATGGCGCGGTGCGTACAGATTCAGGCGGATTTGGCCCTTTTACGGGCGAGGCGTTTCGTCCTGCACCTTCATGGAAGCCAGATGGTTTACGATGGCGCGGATTTGGACGGCCACCGTTTCATCGGCAGCTTCCGGGACGAACAGAGGCAGTGCCTGGGGAATGGCCCGGCGGATAATCATGACCGTCAGGCTCAGATTGGTGAAAAGGGCCACTCTGGACGGAGTTGGCCGGATGCCGAAAATCCGGAGCAGGTCGCCGAACAGCCGGGCCTGCTTTTCCCGGAACAGGCGGTAGCTCTCCTGCGACAGACGGCGGAACAGGCGCTGCTGGTCCTCCACAGTCAGCACTGCAATGCCGTTTTGCTCGCCGTAGCAGCAGGTATGGAGGAACTGCGTGACCGCGCCCTGCCAGTCAAGACCGGGGTCTGACATCAACTGCTGCGCATAGGCCAGGATTCGGGGCTGCTGAAAGTACAGCGTCTCCACCACCAGGTCCTCCTTGGTGGGGAAGAAAGCATAGAAAAATGTACGGGAAATGCCCACGGCAGTGTAGATCTGCTCCACGGTGGTGTGCTGGATGCCCTGCCGGGCCATGAGCTCCAGCCCGGTGGTAATCAGGGCCTCGCGGATCCGTGCCCGGTCCTCCTCGGAATAGGCAACCTTCGGCATATCCACATCCTCCAATAAAATCAAACTCAAAATTTTATCTTTATTATACTGGGCCTTCCCGGGAAAAGCAAGAGGAAAGACGGTTCGGACAGAAAAAGCCCCGGATTCTGATGAATCCGGGGCTGCTGGTCGGGTTTAGTTCAGCACGATGGCGTTGACGGCCTCAATGAGGTCCACCACGTCGCTGCGGTCCACCAGGGAGACCGGCTCGCCGTCCACCACGGCCAGGCAGTGGCTGCCGTCATACCGGTAGAGGTCGATCTGCACGGTGGGGAAGGCCTCGTTGTCCAGATGGACGGTCAGGCTGATCTCCTCTTTCTGGGCGGGTTGCTCCTGGGTGAAGCTGTCCGCCTGGAGGGATTCCAGGGCAGAGCGGAAGTCCTCAATGTCCACTTCCTCGCCCTGATAATCGTACGTCCGGTCATCGCCCTTGCCGTCGGTGGTGAGGGTGTAGTTTGCGCCGTCCAGAGAGATGTCGATTTGCGTGATGTCGCCGAAGTCGGCGGAGAGGACTTCCGTATGGCGCAGGTCGTCCTGCGACGCCTTCATCAGCGCGGTGTAGGTCTCTCCGTAGAGGCTGTAGATGATCTTGGAGTCGCCGATCCGCACATATGCGGTGATTTCCTCGTCCTCTTCCTGGGCGTCCTCCTGGCTGTCCTCCGCCGCCTGATCTGCATCCTTTGCCCGCTGGGCCGGGTCCCGGCTGATGGACACGGTGAGCGTGCCGGAGACTTCCTCTCCGTTTTCATCCTCGGTGGTATAGGCCACCTGCACCGTCAGCTCCGGATCGTCCAGACCGTAGTCTGCAAGGTCGTCCTCACCGGCATTGTAGGTCACATAGCTGCTCAGGTCCAGGTACTGGAGGGTCTGCAGGTAGCCCGTCACCTTGTCGGTGTCCAGAGGAAGGTCGCTGCCGTCCTCCTGCCGGGCGAAGTAAACGTCGTCGGCGCAGTAGGTGCGGGTACTGTCCTCCGAGTAGGCCTCGTAGTCGATCTGGTAATTCTCACTGCCGGAGAAGATGATCTGGGACACCCGGCTCAAATCGGGAATATCGTCCTGGGCGATCAGGTCCCGCAGCGTGATGTTGAAGTAGTTCAGGGGGTCGTCCGCCACCAGATACACATTTCCGTCTCCGATGGAGACGTACCGCTGGGAGTCCATGGAGCTGTAATCACCCAGGGAGATGGTGTAGTCCGTGTCCTCCGTGGTGATGTGGATGGTGCACTGGGGATCGTCCAGCCCGTACTGGGACAGGTCCTCCGGGTCCTGAATGATGAACGCGGCCCCCATGGCCTGGAACTGCTCCAGCAGTCCCTGGATCTTCTCATCATCTGCGGGGAATGCGTCGTCGTCATCGTAGTGCCAGGAGCCGTCGGACTTGTGGAAGGAGAGCGTCTGGCCGTCGTACGTCCAGGAGAGGGCCTCCACGGAGTCCGTGGGGATCTCCAGCACCACCTCTCCGCTGGTTTCGATCTGCTCCTGGTGGGCCTGGTACCGGCTCAGGGCGAAGGTGGCGGCGCAGGCCACCACCAATACGCCCAGCAGGATATAGAGCTTTTTAAACCGCTTCATTTTGCGTCCTCCTTCTCTTGATAACCACGCAGATACCGATTCCCAGATACACCAGGGGGAATACGCCGATCATCGTCACTTTCAGCAGCGAGGAGACGGAGTCGCTGATGGTCAGATAGTTGTAGTTGAGGGACTTGCTGCGGATGGCCATGGCCTCGCTTTCCCCGATCAGGGAGGAGAGAGCGTTCATGCCCAGGTTCACGTTGGCGCCGGAGGAGTAGGCGTTGTAGGTGTCATCCAGGAAGCTGGAAGAGGAGAACCAGACCACCTGCCCGCCGCCGGCGCAGTCGATGGAGACTCCCAGGGCGAAGGGACCGTCGATGTCCCCGTCCTCCTTTTCATAGGTGGTGAGGTCATACCCGGCCACCTTGCTGAAAGCGTCGTCGGAGGTGGTGAGCAGCGTGGTGACAGTGGCAGTGCCGGTGTCCTCCTGGACGGTCAGGCCTGTGGAGATGGGCAGGATGGGGAAATAGTGCTCCTCCATCAGCGAGTCGGTGATGTCGCTGCTGGACAGATCCGGCATCAGGGCGAAGGGGGACTGGAAGGCGTAGTGCTCCCGGTCGCCTTCAATGACGATGCCCTCGCTGGCGGTGACGCCGTAGTCGGCCAGAAGACTGTAGAGATTATCCAGCGACGCACCCTCCGCCGGGCCCGCCATGACCATCAGCTTGCCGCCGTCGGACACGTAGTCGGCGAGCATATCCTTTTCCTCCGTGGAGATGTCGCTGGTGGGACCGTAGATCATCACGCAGTCCGCCTCGTCGGGAATTTCGTCCACGTTGAGCAGGGAGAAGGTGGTCAGCTGGATGTTGTCCTTTTCGATCTGCTGGCTGAAGGTGGAGGGAAGCTCCGCCTCGCCGTGGCCTTCCAGGACATACACCTGGGGCTGCTCCTCGTTGACCACGTAGTCGATGGCGGAGGTGATGGCGCCCTCGCCGTCGAAGGAGGTGTTGTAGGAGTAGGAGGTCATGTCTGCCTGGTAGAGGTAGATGTCGTCGTAACCGATGAACCGGCTGCGGTCGCCGCACTCCACCACCAGGCTGTTGTTCTGCACGGTCTCGTCCGTGTACTGCTGGGCGAAGGTGGGATACACGTCCGGGTTCTTCTTGACCACCTTGATGTGGTCGGACAGGCTCTCATACTTGCCCAGCAGGTTTTCGATGACGTCATCCTCCTGACCGGACTGGACGATCCAGTAGATGGTCACGTCCTCCTGCAAGGCGTTGACCACCACCTTGGTGTTGCTGGTGATGGAGTAGAGCTTGGAGGCGCTGATGTCGTACTTGGTGAGATTGGTGGGCAGCGCGGATACGAATACGTTCACCACGATCAAAATGGCCAGCACCACGGCACTCAGGGCCAGGGAATAGCTTCCGCCCCGGAAGGCGATGCGGTTTTGCTCCGAACTTGGCTGCCGGGGCTTGGAAAACAGCGGTTTTTTCATCAGTTGTACCTCCTCTTTTCAAGGGACTGTACGGATAAGAACAGGAAAAACACGATGACCGTGCAGTAGTAGACGATGGCCGTCATGTCGAAGACGCCGTTGACGAAGGAGGTGAACCGCTCGAAGAGGGACAGTTGGGTCATGATGGCGGGCAGGAGCCCCTCGAAGACGCTGGAGTTCACAAAGAGGAGCAAAATGGTGGCTGCAATCAGGATAAAGCAGAACCAGTAGGCTAGATTTCCGTTTTTCGTTACATACCGGATCACCGCGCCCAGGGCCAGAATGATGACCACCAGCGCCGCAGCTGAGCCGGCGGCGGTGGAGGAGACGTACTCGGAGAGGCTGACGCTGTAGTAGTTGAGCAGGATCACCGCAATGCCGATGCCGGCGGCCAGGCCCTGGTTATCCGTCAGGGAGGAGATGAACATCCCCAGGGCGATGAGTGCCGCGCCCAGGATAAAGAAGGCCAGGATGGAGCCATAGGAGGTCAGCAGGTATACGTCGCCGAACCGGGAGAAGATGAGAGGATAGAGGGAGATGACGGCCAGGGGGATGAGATAGAGGACCAGCAATGCCGCATACTTTCCCAAAATGACCTGGGTGGTGGTGATGGGAAGGGAGTAGAGCAGCTGGTCGGTCTTTTGCCGCTTTTCCTCTGCGATGACCCGCATGGTCAATATGGGGACGATCACCACGAAGATCAGGCTGCTGAAGTCCAGCACGAATTCAAAGTTGCTGACGGCGGCCTGGATGTTGTAGAGCACGGCGCCGATGCCCACGAATGCCAGCAAAAACGCGCCGAACACATAGGCTGTCAGCGTGTGGAAGTAGTTGCGGAGCTCATGTTTGAAAACGGCCCTCATGTGCCGCTCACCTCACTTTCTTGGTCGGACGCTGCATCTGCGGTGCTCTCTGTCAGCTCCAGGAAGATCTCCTCAAGATTCGCCTTCTTGAGGGAGATTTCCACCAGTGCCCGGTTTTGCCGGGCAAAGGCAAAGAACAGCGTCCGGGAGAGGGCGCGGATATCGTCCGCGTCGGTCTTGAGTCGGACGGAGACCAGTCCGTCCTCCGGGAATTCTGTCTGCACATCGGTGATGTGGCTGATGCCGTCCAGGATTTCCCGGACTTCATCCTCCGATGCCTCGGCGGTAAAGTGGATCTCGTTGGGGGTCAGCAGCCGCTTTTCCAGGTTCTCCGGGCGGTCGAAGGCGATCAGCTTTCCCTTGGCGATGATGAGAATCTGGTCGCAGATGGTCTGCACCTCCGAGAGAATGTGGGAGCTGAAGATGACGGTGTGCTCCTGGCCCAGCTGCCGGATGAGATCGCGGATTTCGATGATCTGGATGGGGTCCAGGCCCACGGTGGGTTCGTCCAATATGATGACCCTGGGATTGCCCAGCAGGGCCTGGGCGATGCCAAGACGCTGCTTGTAGCCCTTGGAAAGAGCGGAAATGCACCGCTTGCGCACGTCTTCGATGCGGGTCTGCTGAATGACCTGATCGATCTGGCTGCGGAGTGCCTCGCCCCGCAGACCCTTGGCCTCGCCCACAAAGCGCAGATATTCCTCCGGCGTCTCGTTCATATACAGCGGGGGCTGTTCCGGCAGGTAGCCGATCAGCTTCTTTGCCTCGTTGGGCTCTTCGAAAATGTCATGGCCATCAATCCGGACGTGCCCTTTCGTGGCAGACAGACACCCGGTCATGATGTTCATGGTGGTGGACTTGCCGGCGCCGTTGGGTCCCAGAAAGCCGTATACATGCCCTTCCTCGATCTCAAAGGAAAGGTCGTCGACCGCCATGAAGTCGCCATAGCATTTGGTTAAGTGCTCCACAGATATCATGGTTGACCTCCTTACTGCCGGGCAGACTGCGCCCGGCGCTTGTTGCATACAGCCGCATTATAAGCGCATACCCTGAAAGGACGCTGAAGCTTTCCAAAAAGCGGGAGAATAAAACAAAACACGCATGATTCCATCAAAATGGAACCATGCGCGTTTGATTAAAGACAGGGAAGCTCCACGAGAAAACGGTTGACGCCCTCCCGGCTTTCCGCCCAGATTTTCCCGCCGTGCCGGACGGTGATCGCCTGGGCGATGGAGAGGCCAAGCCCGAAGCTGCCGTTGCGGCTCCGGGCCGGATCGGCCCGGTAGAATCTCTTGAAGATGCTGCCAAGCTCCTCCTGGGGAATGGGCGCGCCCTCGTCGGCCACGGTCAGAAGGCACCGACCCCGTGGCCGCCTTTGCAGGCTGATCCAGGTGGTGCCGCCGTCCGCGGCGTACTTGCTGGCGTTGTCCAGAAGAATTTCCAGTACCTGCCGCAGCTGCTCTTCGTCGCCGTTTACCCGAAGACCGCCGTCAATCTGCGCGGTCAGCGTCAGACCCTTTTCAAAAAAGACCGGCTCGAACAGCAGGGTGGACCGCTGGGCCAGAAGGCTCCAGTCCACGGGGCGGAAATCGGTTTTGGCCTCCGCCTGATCGGTACGGGCCAGCTCCAGCATCTGCTCGATCAGCCGCCGCATCTGGCGGGACATGGTCAGAATGCTGGAGGAGAATTTCGCCCGGTCCGATTCGCTGTAGCCGGGGCTCTGCAGCAGCTCGGCATTGGTGGTGATGACGGTCAGGGGCGTTTTGAGCTCGTGGGAGGCTGCCGCCACAAACTGGCGCTGCTGCTGCCATGCCCGGTCCACCGGCCGGACCGCCCACTTGGAAAGCAGCACGCTTCCCAGCAAAAACGCCAGAAAGCTCACGGCACCGATCACAAGGCAGGTGCTGCGCAGGCTGTCCATGGTGGCCTTTTCACTGGAGATGTCCGCAAACACCACGCAGGGACTTATCGGGGAGTCGGAGCGATAATAGCGCAGATTGTACGCCTCAATGACGCCCAGCCGCCGGGGGGAGGAGCAGGCAGTCTCAATCAGCTGATTCAAAAAGGCACCGTCGGAGAGATCATAGTATCCGCCTCCGGTCTCCAGAACCTCTCCGTGGGGGCCGAGGCGCAGAGTGAAAAACGGCAGCCGTACCTCCTCATCCCGTTCGCTGGGCACATCCAGCTGGAACGGCTGGGCCGCGATGCTCTGCATCATGCGGATGCTGTCCCGCTCCAGGTTGGCGCTGGTGAAGTAGAGCACCAGTCCGAAGATGACGCACAGCATCAGCGTCACGATGCTCATGTTGATGAGGACAAACTTAAAGCGCAGCCTTTGAATCATCTCCGCTCACCTCCAGGTGGTAGCCCAGTCTGCGCCGGGCCTCGATGCGGACGTTGGAGCCGATGCTGGCCAGCTTTTTCCGCAAAAAGCCGATATAGACCTCCACATTATTTTCCACGGCGTCGGAGTCGTAGCCCCATACCCGGGCCAGAATGGCTTCTTTGGAGAGGTTTCGCTGGCCGGACTGAAACAAAAAGCGCATGATGTCAAACTCCCGGGCGGACAGGCGGATGCTGGCCTCGCCGCAGATGAGCATGGCGGAGGCAAGATCCAGCGCCGTGTTGCCGAAGGTCAGCTCGTCCACCTGGGCGCCTTGCCGGCGCAGCAGGGCGTTGATGCAGGCCAGCAGCTCCCGCACGTCAAAGGGCTTGGTCAGGTAGTAGTCTGCGCCGGCGTTGAGCCCGGTGATCCGGTCCTCCAGGCCGGATTTTGCGGTTAGCATCAAAATGGAGGTGCCCAGATGCTTGGCGCGCACGTGCCGGGCCACCTCGTATCCGTTCATCTTGGGCATCATGACGTCCAGAATCAAAAGGTCATAGACGCCCAGCTCCGCGTATTGGGCGCCGGATTCCCCGTCGTATACGATCTCCACGTCGAAGCCCTTGTTTTTCAAAAGCGTGCCGATGGAGTCTGCCAGCAGCTTTTCGTCTTCAACAATCAGAATTTTCAAAACCGTATCCTCCGCATACTGCCACATGAATTCTATAATACAGAATACAGGAAAACGCTGAATTGAACCTGAAAGACGCCCAACGGCGAAAAGTGAGAAAAAGTGCTGCTGACTTCAGGTTCGATTCAGTCGGCGCGGTTATGATAAGATGCAAAGAACGAGGAGAGCCCTCACATTAAAAACAATAGAGGAGGCATGGATGTATGCAGGAATTTTACGAAGAACGCACAGCGTTCACCACGGTGCATCGGCCGCGGCGGCACGGCCTGTCCAAGCGGCTTGCCGCGCTGTGTCTCAGCGGTGCCGTCCTGGGCGGCGCGGCGGCCGGCGGCTACTACGGCGTCAGCTGCCTGCTGCCGGACGAAGATGAACAGGCGCAGACGCTACTCTCCGCCGCCCCCATGGTGTCGGATGGGCAGGCGGCCCGGACCGGCGGCCTGGACGTGTCGGACATTGCGGCACAGGCGCTTCCCTCAGTGGTCTCCATCACCAACAGTTCCGTCCAGGAGGTCCGGCAGTTTTACCGCTGGTTTGGCCGCAACGGAACGTGGGAGACTACCCAACAGGAAACCACCAGCTGCGGCTCCGGTGTGATTGTAGCCAAGACGGATTCAGAGTTGTACATTCTGACCAATTACCATGTGGTGGAGAATGCCACCACGCTGTCCGTGGGATTTGCAGACGAGAGCGTGTGTGCGGCGCAGGTGTGCGGATACGACGAGGATCTGGACATTGCGGTGATCCAGGTGGCGATGAGCGGGCTTTCCGCAGGTACGCTGGAGAGCATCTCCGTGGCAGAGATCGGTGACTCGGATGCCCTTTGCGTAGGCAACCAGGTGGTGGCCATCGGCAACGCGCTGGGCTACGGCCAGTCCGTGACCACCGGCATCGTCAGCGCTGTGAACCGGACCATCACCACGGGAACGGACGAGACGGGCAACCCGGTCACCGCCACGTATATCCAGACGGATGCGGCCATCAATCCGGGCAACAGCGGCGGCGCGCTTTTGAATATGGACGGGGAACTGGTAGGAATCAATACGGCGAAGGTTTCCTCCGACGGCGTGGAGGGAATGGGATATGCCATTCCCATCTCCGAGGTTTGGGAACTAATCCGAAGCATGATTCCCCAGTCTGCGTTCGTAGTGAGTCAGCCGCTGTAAAGATAAAACGGCGGCCTCTTCGGAGGCCGCCGCTTTGGAAAAAACCAATAAATATTATATGATGTCGTGATGATTGGGGCGGAACACGGTTTCCGCCCTTATTTTTATGTCGACAAACAGTATGCCGAAAGCTGCGAAGAAATAAAAAATCGGAGTGACCAAGTTTGGTCACTCCGATGGTCCGAGTGGCGGGAGTCGAACCCACGGCCTCATGGACCCGAACCATGCGCGCTACCAACTGCGCTACACCCGGAAACAGCAAAAGTAATTATATAGAGTTTTTGGAAAGATGTCAAGGGTCATATTGCGGAAGCGGGCGCATAAACTGCAAAAGAGAAGCAGTACAGGGAGGGTCGGCTATGGCACAGACCGTGCGTGAGAGCGTGGGGGCCGCCGGACGGCGGGGGCAGACAGTCAAAAGGCGCGCCGGACGGCAGCAATCTGCTCCGCTGAGCGCGGGAGAGCGCCGGCGGCTTTTCCAGTTGGTAGCCTGCGGCGGCATGTTTGTCTGCTTGGTTCTGGTAAAACTCCTGCTGCCCGGGAGGCTGGACGGCATCGGGGAAAAGCTGGACGCAATGCTCCGACAGAACATGGACATCCAGGCGGTATTTTCTGCCATTGGTGGGGCAGCGTCCGGAAAGCAGGACGTGACCGATGCGCTGGACGAGGTCTACCAGGCGGTGTTCCGTCCGGAGGAGTTTTCCGCATATGAGACAGCTGTATCCGGAGCGGCCTCCATGGAAGAAAATGCGGCTTTGGAACAGCTGCGGGAATCCCGGGCGGAAACGGAGGAGGAATCCCCGGCGGATCAGGATACCGGCTCCGGGGAGATTGAGACACTGGCATATGTGCTCTACTCCAACCAGAACCTGCCGGAGGATGTGTGCATGGAGCAGACACTGCTGGGCTTTGACTACTGCACGCCTGCCAGCGGTCCGATTTCCTCCGGGTTCGGCTACCGGGAGCACCCTGTGGAGGGGGAGAAGCGGTTCCACTACGGTGTGGATATTGCCGCCGCGGACGGAAGCGACATCTGCTGCTTTGCCGACGGCACGGTCAAGGCTGTGGGGGAGAGCAGCAGCTACGGCAAGTATTGCATTGTGACCCATGAGAGCGGGTACGAGACTTTATATGCCCATTGCAGTGCCATCTCCGTCACCTCCGGGACACCGGTACAGGCCGGTGACGTGCTGGGCAAGGTGGGGCAGACGGGGATCGCCACGGGGCCGCACCTGCACTTCGAACTGCACAAGGAGGGGGTCTATCTCAATCCGGTCTACTATGTGTCCCAGGCCTAGAACGACTGTGTCTGTCAGCGGGGGCTTCTGGATTCTTCTGGGGTGGTTCCTGCTGGGCAACGGCTGGGCACCGCTGGCGGCAGTGCTGAGTGCGGCAGGACTCCATGAAGCCGGGCACTATCTGGTACTGCGCCTTCTGGGGGCGCAGGTGCGGTCCGTGCACGTGGGCGTGTTGGGAATGAAGATGGAGGTAGTGCCGGGACGCCTTTCCTACGGCGGGGAACTGGCGGCAGTGCTGGCGGGGCCTGCGGTCAATCTGCTCTGCGGCACGGTGCTGGCGGCCGCGGGGGAGAGATGGCTGGCGGCCGCAGGGGCGCACCTGGCTCTGGCCATGTTCAATCTGCTGCCCATCCGCCCCCTGGACGGAGGCCGGGCGCTGACAATCGGGGCGGTGTGGCTGGCGGGACCGGAGCGGGGAGAGCGGGCCGCCCGATGGGTCAGCTGCTGCTGTGCTGCGGTGCTGGCGGCAGTGCTGGCCGCACTTATGTGGGTCAGCGGCGGCAGCTTGTGGCTGCTTCCGCCGGCAGCGGCGGCATTGGCCGCGGCCTGCCGGGAGATGGCTGGAAAACGGAGATTTTTGTAAAATAATGCTTGCCTTTTTCCCTCTATTGTGATATCCTATCAGGGCTACAAAGGGCGGTCCTCTGCCGTGCGTCGGCCAAAGAGAAGAGTCCGGCGCGCTGAAAAACGGTATGAACACCTATAAACTAGGAGGAAAAACCAATGAATCTCATTCAGGAACTGAACAAGGAGACCCTGCAGAACGAAGTCACCCGTGTCCAGATCGGCGACACCGTGCGCGTGCACGTGAAGGTCAAGGAAGGCTCCCGCGAGCGTATCCAGATCTTCGAGGGCACCGTCATCGCCAAGAAGCACGGCGGCATCGAGGAGACCATCACCGTCCGCCGCATTTCCTACGGCGTCGGCGTGGAGAAGGTGTTCCCCGTTCACTCCCCCTCCATTGACAACATCGAGATCGTCCGCAACGGCGATGTCCGCCGGGCCAAGCTGTACTATCTGCGCGGCCGTGTGGGCAAGGGTGCCAAGGTCAAGGAGAAGCTGTAAGAGAGAAAAAAAGAGAGGCGGAAACGCCTCTCTTTTTTCTTTTCCGGAAAATCTCTTGTGATTTGGGCGGTTGTTTGCTATACTAATTTAGATTATGACGGTTTGGGAGTAAGGCATGGAAGAGAAACGACAATCTGCCCGGGAGCTGTATAGCTGGCTGCGGACATTGGTGTGCGTAGTCGTGGGCGCGATTTTGATTTTCACGTTTGTGGTCCGGCTGGTCCGGGTGGACGGGGAGTCCATGCGGGAGACGCTGCAGGACGGAGACGTGCTGGTGGCGGTGAGCCGGTATCTTGCGGGGGAAGTGGAGCCGGGGGACATTGTTGTGATCCGGGATGCCTACTTTGAGGACGGTCAGCCGATTGTCAAGCGGGTCATTGCCACGGCGGGGCAGACGGTGGATATCGACTTTGACGCAGGTATCGTGTACGTAGACGGCCAGGCCCTGGACGAGCCCTACACCCGGGAGCCCACCTATCTGGAAGAGGGAACGGAGTTTCCTCTGACCGTACCGGAAAACGAACTTTTCCTGCTGGGTGACAACCGCAATGATTCCGAGGACAGCCGCAGTGCGGCGCTTGGGACAGTGGACGAACAGTGCCTTTTGGGCAAGGTTGTGCTTTTGCTGTTCCCCGGGAAGAGCGCAGATACCCAGCAGAGGGATTTTGGCCGCATCGGCGGCGTATAAGGAGCGAAGCAGGCAATGCACGAGGAAGAAGCGAAAAAGGAACCGGCAGAGGAAAAGGAGCCGGAGAAGAAGGAAGAGGTCCCCGGCCGGGAGTTGTATGAGTGGACCCAGGCGCTGGTGGGATCTGTGCTGGTGGTGGTGCTGGTGTTCACGTTCCTGATCCGGCTGATCGGAGTGGACGGACACTCCATGGTGCCGACGCTGCAAAACGGTGACCGGCTGCTGGTGCTCAGCTCTCTGCTGGATGACGACTATGAATACGGCGACATTGTGGTGCTGCGGAAAGAGAGCTTCATGGAAGAGCCCATCGTCAAGCGGGTCATCGCCACGGCGGGCCAGACGGTGGATATTGACTTTGACGCGGGCATCGTGTACGTGGACGGCCAGGCGCTGGATGAGCCCTACATCAACGAACCCACCTACATGGAGGAGGGCACGGAGTTCCCCCTGACCGTTCCGGAGGGCTGTATTCTGGTTATGGGCGACAACCGCAACCACTCCAGCGACAGCCGGGACTCCCGGCTGGGCACGGTGGATACCCGCTGTGTGCTGGGCAAGGCAGTATTTCTGGCGTTCCCCGGTGCGGACGAGGTGACCGGGGAGCGGGACTTCGGCCGGATCGGCCTGATTGACGGAGTGGACGCATGAATATTCAATGGTATCCCGGTCATATGACCAAGACCCGGCGGATGATCGCCGAGCAGATCAAGCATATGGATGCGGTGTGTGAGATTTTGGACGCCCGCATCCCTATTTCCAGCCGGAACCCGGATGTGGACGAGCTGACGGCGGGCAAGCCCCGGCTGGTGGTATTGAACCGGGTGGATCAGGCGGACCCGGACTCCACCGCTAAGTGGGCCTCCTACTTCAAAGGTAAGGGCTACGCCGTGCTGGAGTCCGACGCAAAAAGCGGACAGGGTACGGCGCGCTTTGCCGCGGCCGTGCGGGAACTGCTGGCGGACAAGATCCGCGCCTATGAGGAAAAGGGACAAAACCGGGTTATCCGGGTGATGATCCTGGGCATCCCCAACGTGGGCAAGTCCACATTCATCAACCGCATTGCCGGGCGCAAGACCGCCAAAACCGAGGACCGCCCCGGCGTTACCCGGGCCAAGCAGTGGGTACCCATTGACAAGAATCTGGAGCTGCTGGACACCCCCGGCATTCTCTGGCCCAAGTTCGAGGACCAGAGCGTGGGATTGAACCTGGCCTATACCGGTGCCGTGAAGGATGATATTCTGGATACGGAGACTCTGGGCTGCCACCTGATGGCCTATCTGGGACAGCGGTATCCTCAGGCGCTTTCCGCTGCCTATAAGCTGCCGGACATCCCAGAGCGGGAGGACGAGGAAAATGACGTGGCCTGGGGCTACCGGCTGTTGGAAACGGCCGGACGCAAGCGGGGCTTTTTGATCTCCGGCGGCGACGTGGACACGGAGCGCATGGCAAAGATCCTGTTGGATGAGTTCCGTTCCGGCAAGCTTGGACGCTTTACACTGGAGTTACCGGAGGGCGTGTAAGCGGAAGGGGTGGTAATATGAACTGTCCTGTATGCGGAAAAGAGATGGAGCCCGGATTCCTGAACACCTTTGGGATGTGGGAGTATTTTCTTCCCCAGGGTGCGCCGAAGCTGAACTGGCTCACCATGAAAGGCATTGCCAAGCGGGGCGGAATCGTGCTAAAAAATCCAGATACCAGTGCAAAGGATGCCGGTTCTCTGGACCGGCCTGCCTGGGTCTGCCGGGACTGCAAGAGAATTGTCATGGAGTATTGGTAAGATGACTATGGATCTTTGGACCTACGAACGGGAACAGTGGCGTGCGGGGTATGAGACCCTCTGCGGCGTGGACGAGGCGGGCGCCGGACCTCTGGCGGGACCGGTGTACGCTGCCGCGGTCATTTTGCCCAGGGAACTGGACATCCCCGGATTGAACGACTCCAAGAAGCTGACGGAAAAGCGCCGGGAGGCCCTCTATGACGTCATCACCGCCCAGGCAGCGGCATACAGCATCGCCGCTGTCTCCGCCGCGGAGATCGACGAGATGGATATTCTCAACGCCCGGATGCTGGCCATGCAGCGGGCCATGGACGGTCTTTCTATGAAGATTGATCTGGCCCTCATCGACGGCAACCGAGACCACGGCAGCCGCGTATCGATCACCACGCCCCATGTGTGCCTGGTGGGCGGCGACGGAAAGAGCGCGTCCATCGCGGCGGCTTCCATTCTGGCCAAGGTCAGCCGGGACCGGTACGTCTCCACGGAGCTGGAAGCGCGCTTTCCCCAATACCATTTTGCCAAGCACAAGGGCTACGGCACCAAGCTCCACTATGAGATGCTGGACGCCTACGGCCCCTGTCCGGAGCACCGGCGGACGTTTTTGAAAAAATGGGAGGCGAAGCGGCCATGACCACTGCCAAAGCAGCCGGCAACCGGGGGGAGGCGGAGGTGGCCCGCTACCTGCGCCGGCGGGGCTATACGCTGCTGGCCAGCCAGTGGCGCTGCCGGTTCGGGGAACTGGACCTGGTGGCACGGGACCGGCAGGGCACCATCTGCTTTGTGGAGGTAAAGCTCCGCAGCACCGGGTCCGTGGGGCTTCCCCGGGAGGCGGTGGACCGGCGCAAGCAGAGCCGTCTGCGGGCCTCGGCCGCACTGTACCTCAGCCGCTATGAAATCGACGCCCCCGCCCGGTTCGACGTGGCGGAGGTGTACACGGATGAAAAGGCGCGGATGGTCCGGATCGAGTATCTGGCCGACGCGTTTGAATAACCATTTTCCCTGAGAAAGCGAGGAGACAACCATGTACTATTACAGCACACGGGACCGTGCGCTGCGCTACAGTGCAGCGGAGGCGGTAAAGCTGGGACTGAGCCGGGAGGGCGGACTGCTGACGCCTACCCAGATTCCCCGGATGGACCGTGCCTTTCTGGAAAGCCTGCTTCAGGCGGACTACCAGGAGCGGGCGGCACAGGTCATGGCGCTCTATCTGACGGACTATACGCTGGACGAGCTGCGTGCCTTTGCCCATAACGCCTACGGCCCGGACAAGTTTGATACGCCCGCCGTGGCACCGGTGCGCACGGTGGATGAGTCCACATACTGCCTGGAGCTGTGGCACGGCCCCACCTCCGCCTTCAAGGACATGGCCCTTCAGATGCTGCCCCAGCTTTTGTCCGCGGCACTGGGCAAGACCGGGGAGGACAAGACCGTGTGCATCCTGGTGGCTACCTCCGGCGATACCGGAAAGGCCGCTATGGAGGGCTTTGCCGACGTGCCCCAGACGAAGATCCTGGTGTTCTATCCCAAAGACGGCGTCTCCACCGTCCAGGAGACCCAGATGGTCACCCAGGAGGGGGCCAATGTGGGCGTGTGTGCTGTGGTAGGCAACTTCGACGACGCCCAGAGCGGCGTCAAGCGGATCTTCTCTGATGAGGATATCCGCCGGACGCTCTCGGACCGGGGCTACATCCTCTCTTCCGCCAACTCCATCAACTGGGGCCGCATCCTGCCCCAGGTGGTCTACTACATCTCCGCCTACTGTGATCTGGTACGGGACGGAAAGCTCACCATGGGGGACAAGGTGAACTTCTGCGTGCCTACCGGCAACTTCGGTGACATTCTGGCGGCCTACTATGCCGGGCGCATGGGGCTGCCGGTCGGCAAGCTCATCTGCGCCTCCAACCGCAACGACGTGCTCACCGACTTCCTGCGCACCGGTGTCTACGACCGCAACCGGCCCTTCCACACCACCATGAGCCCGTCCATGGACATTCTGATCTCCTCCAATCTGGAGCGGCTGCTCTTTGACCTCTCCGGGGAAAACGATGCCGAGGTCCGGGGCTACATGGAAAAGCTGGCCAAGGAGGGACGCTATCAGGTCTCCGACAAGATCCGCGCGGGACTGGACGCGGCGTTCTGGGGCGGCTTCTGCGGCGAGGAGGACACTGCTGCCACCATTGGCCGCTACTACGCGGAAAAGGGTTATCTCATCGACACCCACACCGCCGTGGCGGCCAACGTCATGGAGCAGTACCGCGCCGCCACCGGGGATACCACGCCTACGGTGTTCGTCTCCACGGCGTCTCCCTACAAGTTCTGCGACAGCGTACTCAAGGCCATCGGCTCCACGCCCGCAGGCGATGGCCTGGCCCTGCTGGATCAGCTCCATGCGGTCACCGGCACAACCGTGCCCCGGCGGCTGGCAGCCCTCAAGGGCAAGGCCCGGCGCTTTGACCTCGCCTGTGAAAAGCAGGCCATGGACGGCGTGGTACTGGACTTTTTAAAATAAAAGGAGCGGAAGCGCCGTGAAGCAAAGAGAGGTACCCGGACTGCGGAACGGGGGAGGCCCGCCCAAACGGAGCACGGCCCAGGTGGTGCTGGTGCTTCTGGGGATCGGGATCGTCTGCCTGCTGGGCAGCCTGCTGATCCCGTATACCCGGCTGGGTACGCTGGGCATCCTGGTCAACGAGGCCTACAAGATCAAGAGTGCCATGCGCTCTCTAGGGGTCATCTGCTGCACCATGGGAGCCGTCTGGTGGGTGTGCCTTCTGCACTGTCCCTACTGCAGACAGGGCTTCATGATGCCCTGGTGGAAAGCGGGGGAGCGCCACTTCTGCGGCAGCTGCGGCAGAGAGATTGCGTTTGAGGACGATGTGCCTCCATCCGCCTGATGATCGAAACGAAAGGGGAGTGGTCCTATGGCCCTCTATGCCATCGGGGATCTGCATCTTTCCCTGACGGCCGACAAATCCATGGAGGTCTTTGGCACTGCCTGGGAAAATTATGTGGCGCGGATTGAGGCGTCGCTGAGCCAGCTGACGGCCGAAGATGTGCTGGTGCTGGCGGGGGACACCTCCTGGGGTATCGACATGGCCCAGGCGGAAGCGGATTTCCGCTTTCTGGAGCAATTCCCCTGCAAAAAGCTCTTGGTCAAGGGCAACCACGATTACTGGTGGTCCACCGTGTCCAAGATGAAGGGGTTCTTTGCGGAAAAGGGGTTCACCACGCTGGACTTTCTGCACAATAACTGCCACCTGTACGGGGACTACGCCCTGTGCGGCACCCGGGGCTGGTTTTTGGAGGAGGAGCAGAAGGCCCACAACGCCAAGGTCCTGAACCGGGAGGTGGGACGGCTGGAGGCGTCGCTGCGGGCGGCGGAGGGGAGGCCCATCTACTGCTTTTTGCATTATCCGCCCCTCTATCAGGGATATCAGTGTCCGGAGATTCTGGCAACGCTGGAGAAATACCCGGTGGAGCTTTGCTGCTACGGCCATCTTCACGGCCCCGTCATCCGCCGCAGGATCGAGGGAACCCGGGGGAAAACCGCCTTTTCCCTGATCTCCGCGGACTACCTGGGATTTGTCCCGAAAAAAATTTGTGAATAGCGGAAAAAAGTCTGGATTTTTCAAGATTTTTCTGGTAAAATATCAATTCGCACCGGCATTTGACCGGTGATGAACGGAGGAGTTAACATAATGAGTGTGAAAAGCTGCGAAAAAGTTGAGAAGAGTCAGGTTGCCCTGACCATCGAGGTCAGCGCGGCAGAATTTGAGGCCGCCATCGAAAAGGCATATCAGAAGATGCGCAAGAAGATCAATGTTCCGGGCTTCCGTCCCGGCAAGGCCCCCCGCAAGATCATCGAGGGCATGTACGGCGCAGAGGTGTTTTTCGAAGAGGCCATCAATAACGCGTTCCCCGAGGCCTATGAATCTGCCGTGAAGGAGAAGGAGCTCCGCGTGGTGGGCTATCCCGAAGTGGAGATGGTGGGCGAGTGCACGAAGGACGGTTTCACCTTCAAGGCCACCGTGCCCGTCTATCCCGAGGTGACGCTGGGCCAGTACAAGGGCCTGTCTGCCCCCAAGGACGAGGTGAAGGTCTCCGCCGCCGACGTGGACGCGCGTCTGAACGAGCTGGCTGAGCGCAATGCCCGTCTGGTGAGTGTGGACCGGGAGGCCAAGGAGGGCGACACCGCCGTCATCGACTTCGAGGGCTTCCTGAACGGCAAGCCGTTTGAAGGCGGCAAGGGTGAAAACCACAGCCTGGAGCTGGGCTCTCACAGCTTTGTTCCCGGCTTTGAAGAGCAGGTTGTCGGCATGAAGGCCGGCGATGAGAAGGACATCGACATCACTTTCCCCGAGGACTATCACGCAGATCTGGCCGGCAAGGCCGTGGTCTTCAAGGTGAAGGTTCACGAGGTCAAGGAGAAGGAAGTCCCCGCTCTGGACGACGAGTTCGCCAAGGACGTCAGCGAGTTCGATACCCTCAAGGATCTGAAGGCCGACCTGAAGAAGAAAATCGCCGAGGAGCGCCAGAAGACCGCCGACCGTGCCTTCGAGGACGCCCTGATGGAGCAGGTGGGTGCCAACATCACCGCCGATATCCCCGACGCCATGATCGAGAACCAGGCCCGTCAGTTCCTGGACAACTTCAAGATGCAGATCGCCCAGCAGGGCATCCCCTATGACCAGTACATGAAGATGACCGGCATGGAGGAGTCCAAGCTCCTGGAGGATGCCAAGGAGCCCGCCACCCGTCAGGTGCGTCTGGATCTGGCTCTGGCCGCCATCATCGAGGCCGAGAAGATCGAGGTCACCGATGAGGACGTGGAGGCCGAGATGAAGAAGATGGCCGAGCAGTACAATATGGAGCTGGAGACTGTCAAGAAGTATCTCCAGGCCGACCAGGTGAAGGATCAGCTGCTGACCCAGAAGGCCATCGCCGTTGTGGTGGACAGCGCCACTGCCCTCAAGCCTGAGAAGAAGACCGCCAAGAAGAAGACTGAGGACGCCGCTGAGGGCGAGGAGAAGCCCGCCAAGAAGACCACCCGCAAGACCACCAAGAAGGCCGAGCAGGAAGGCGAAAAAGAGACCGAGAAAGAGGCCGAATAATCCCGAATCTTTTTCAGGCAAGATTTTACAGATTCGACACATTCTCTCATGATGCCGGTGGTATCATGAGAGAATGGTTTATAGGCCACAAAAGATCGGAGGTTTTCGAAAGTGAGTTTAGTTCCTTATGTAGTGGAGCAGACCAACCGGGGAGAGCGTTCCTACGATATCTTTTCCCGTCTGCTGAACGACCGTATCATCTTCCTGGGGGAGGAGGTCAACGCGACCACCGCCAGCCTGGTGGTGGCGCAGCTGCTGTATCTGGAGGCCCAGGATCCGGATAAGGACATCCAGTTCTATATCAACAGCCCCGGCGGCTCCGTGACGGACGGCATGGCCATTTACGACACCATGCAGTACGTCAAGTGCGACGTGTCCACCATCTGCGTGGGCATGGCGGCCAGCATGGGTGCGTTCTTGCTCTCTGCCGGCACCAAGGGCAAGCGCCTGGCACTGCCCAACGCGGAGATCATGATCCATCAGCCCTCTGCCGGCACCCAGGGCCAGATCACGGATATGGCCATCCACCTCAAGCGGCTGGAGACCATCAAAAAGCGTATGAACCACATCTTGTCGGAGAACACCGGCAAGTCCTTCGAGGAAGTGACCGCCGCCTGCGAGCGGGATAACTTCATGAGCGCACAGGAGGCGCTGGACTTCGGCCTGATCGACAAGATTATCACCAACCGCAAGTAAGCGGCGTTTCCTAATTGAAAGACCGAGGTAATACCATGAACGACGACGGCAAGAAAACACTCCGGTGCTCCTTCTGCGGAAAGCACGAAAATCAGGTGCACCGGATGATCCAGGGGCCCGGCGTCCGGATCTGCGACGAGTGCGTCCGCCTTTGCATGAGCATTCTGGACGACGGTTTCGAGGATACGGAGTCCGATGCCCTGGAGGATCTGCCTGACGAGCTCCCCACTCCCCGGGAGATCAAGGATGTGCTGGACCAGTATGTGATCGGCCAGGACGAGGCCAAGGTGGCGCTGTCCGTGGCAGTTTACAACCACTATAAGCGCATTTTCTTCGGGGGAGACGAGGATGTGGAGCTGCAAAAGAGCAACATCCTCATGCTGGGGCCCACCGGCTCCGGCAAGACGCTGTTTGCCCAGACCCTGGCCCGCATTCTGAAGGTGCCGTTCGCCATTGCGGACGCCACCACGCTGACGGAGGCCGGCTACGTGGGCGACGACGTGGAGAACATTCTGCTGCGGCTGCTGCAGGCAGCGGACTTTGACGTGGAGCGTGCTGAGCACGGCATCATCTACGTGGACGAGATCGACAAGATCGCCCGCAAGAGCGAAAACACCTCCATTACCCGGGATGTGTCCGGTGAGGGCGTGCAGCAGGCGCTTTTGAAGATCGTGGAGGGAACTGTGGCCAACGTACCCCCCCAGGGCGGCCGCAAGCACCCTCATCAGGAGTTCATCCAGGTGAACACCAAGAATATCCTGTTCATCTGCGGCGGCGCTTTCGATGGCCTGGAGAAGATCATCGAAAAGCGGCTGGATCAAAAGAGCATCGGCTTCGGTGCCAATGTCCAGGGCAAGAAGGACAAGGATGTGAACCGGCTGCTCCATGAGGTACAGCCCCACGATATTCTGAAGTTCGGCATCATTCCCGAACTGGTGGGCCGTCTGCCGGTGATCGCGCCCCTCAACGGACTTTCCCGCGAGGATCTGGTGCGGATTCTGCAGGAGCCCAAGAACGCGCTGGTCAAGCAGTACAAGAAGCTGCTGGAGTATGACGACGTGGATCTGGAGTTCACGCCGGAGGCGCTGGAGGCCGTTGCGGACAAGGCCATTGCCCGCAACATCGGCGCCCGCGGACTGCGGGCGGTGATGGAGGGGATGCTGACGGAGATCATGTACGACGTCCCTTCCGATCCCACCATCGTCAAGGTGCTCATCACCAAGGAATGTGTGGATGGCACCGGTAAACCGGAGCTGACCCGGGATCCTGAAAAGGTGAACCACGCCGTCAGGCTCAGCCATGGGAAGGGGGAGAAACCCTCCTCCGGTTCCAGCGGCACGCCTGCTTCTGCGTCTTGACAAAACCATGGGGGCCGCCGTATGGCGGGCCCCCTTTCCCCGTTTACCCCCTATGTAAGGAGGAATCCCCATGGAAGAATTGAAAACCATGAATATTCCCGCCCTGGCCCTGCGGGGCCTGACGGTGTTTCCCCATATGAACCTGACCTTCGACGTGGAGCGGCGCATTTCCATCGCCGCTCTGGAGCGGGCCATGGAGGCCGACCAGGATGTGTTTCTGGTGACCCAGCGGGAGATCGGTGTGACCTCGCCCACGGAGAAGGACCTTTATACCGTGGGAACGGTATCCCACATTGTACAGGTACTGCGGCTGTCCAATACATCCGTGCGCTGCGTGGTGGAAGGCCGGTGCCGGGCGCGGATGCGCCGTCTGTGGCAGACGGAGCCGTACCTGCAGGCCAACGTGGAGCTTCTGGAGGAGGTACCGGCCCCCGACTCCGCAAGCCCCCGGACGGAGGCGCTGCTGCGCCAGACCTATGGCCTGTTTACCGATTACGCCCAGCAGGCGGGCAGCCTGCCGGAGGAAGTGGTCACCACGGTCATGGACAGCCGGGACCCCGGCTACCTGGCCGACTACATTGCTCAGAATATTGCCCTGCGGTATACGGACAAGCAGGAGATCCTGGAGGAGACCTCGCCCTTTATCCGCCTGCGGAAGATGAACGCCTTCCTGGCCCGGGAGAATAACGTCCTGGGTTTCGAACATGAGATGGAGGGCAAGATCCGGGAGCAGTTGGTGCGCTCCCAGCGGGAGCAGATTCTGCGTACCCAGATCCGTGTGCTGCAAAACGAGCTGGGCGAAGACGACGATGCCGACGATGAACTGCAGACTTACAGGGACCGGATTCAGGCGCTGCATCTGGACGAAGAGACGGAAAAGCACCTTTTAAAAGAAGTCACCAAGCTCTCCAAACAGCCTTTCGGCAGTGCCGAGGGGGCGGTCATCCGCAACTATCTGGATGTGTGTCTGGAGATGCCCTGGAACAAGACCACCAAGGAGCGGGTCAGCGTGGACGCGGCCCGCAAGGTACTGGACCGGGATCACTTTGGCCTGGAAAAGGTGAAGGAACGGATTTTGGAGACCATCGCCGTCCGGCAGATGAACCCGGAGGGCAAGGGGCAGATCCTCTGCCTGGTGGGCCCGCCGGGCGTGGGCAAGACCTCCATTGCCATCTCTGTTGCCAAGGCCCTCAACCGCAAGCTGGCCCGGCTCTCCCTGGGCGGTGTACGGGATGAGGCGGACATCCGGGGCCACCGGAAAACGTACATCGGCGCCATGCCCGGCCGCATTATTGAGGCCATCAGCCGCAGTGGTTCCATGAATCCGCTGCTGCTGCTGGACGAGATCGACAAGCTGGGCAGCGATTACCGGGGCGATCCCGCAGCGGCGCTGCTGGAGGTGCTGGACAGCGAGCAGAACTACGCCTTCCGGGACCACTTCCTGGAGATCCCTGTGGATCTGTCCAAGGTTATGTTCATCACCACCGCCAACACCACCGATACCATTCCCCGGCCGCTGCTGGACCGGATGGAAATCATCCGCCTGGGCAGCTATACCGATGAGGAGAAGGTCCAGATTGCAAGACGCCACCTGCTGCCCAAGCAGATGACAGAGCACGGTCTGAAGAAGGGCACCCTCCGGGTAGGGGACGATGCACTGCGTGCCATCATCCGGGACTACACCCGGGAGTCGGGTGTGCGTCAGCTGGAGCGCCGTCTGGCTGCTGTGTGCAGAAAGGCGGATATGCGCCTGCTGGGCGGAGATGTAAAGCGAATTACCGTTACAGAAAAAGACCTGCCGAAATTGCTGGATTGCCAGCCGTTTCCCCCGGCGCTTCATACGGAGCGGGAGGAGATCGGTGTGGTGAACGGCCTTGCGTGGACGGAGGCGGGCGGCGAGATATTGGAAGTGGAGGTCAACGTCATGGAAGGCTCCGGTAAGCTGGAGCTGACCGGCAACCTGGGCGACGTGATGAAGGAGTCTGCACAGGCCGCGCTCAGCTGCCTGCGCAGCCGGGCGGATGCCCTGGGAATCGAGGCGGACTTCTATAAGACCAAGGACATCCATGTTCACTTCCCCGAAGGCGCAGTGCCCAAGGACGGCCCGTCCGCTGGCATTGCGGTGACCACTGCCATGCTTTCCGCCCTGACGGGACGGAAGATCCGGGCCGGCATTGCCATGACCGGCGAGGTGACGCTGCGTGGCCGGGTCCTGCCCATCGGCGGACTGAAGGAAAAGACCATGGCGGCCCTGCGCAACGGCATCGGCACGGTGCTGATTCCGGCAGACAACGTGCGGGACCTGGAGGAGATCGACCAGACGGTCCGGGCCGCACTGCACTTTGTGCCGGTGTCCAATGTGGATCAGGTGTTTGCGGCGGCGCTGTGTCCTGCGGCAGCCGCGCCGGAGGGAAAACCCCGGAAAGAGGAGCGTGTGCTGGCGGCATTTGCGCCGGTCAGCGGAGAAAGCGCACCAAAGACGCGACTTGGCTTGTAAAGGAGAAACGCTTTCATGTCTTTGAACTTTAACAAGGCGGAGTTTACCCGCTCCGCAGCGGCCCGCAGCGGCTTTTTGCGGGATGGCCGTCCCCAGTTCGCCTTTGCGGGGCGCTCCAACGTGGGCAAGTCCTCCGTCATCAACCGGCTGCTGGGCCGCAAGAACCTGGCCTATGTGGGCGCCTCTCCCGGCAAGACCACCCAGATCAACTACTTTCTGGTGGATCAGCAGGCCTATCTGGTGGATTTGCCCGGTTACGGGTACGCCAAAGTGTCCAAGGCGGAGAAAGACCGCTGGGGCCGGCTGATGGAAAGCTACTTCCAGGATGAGGGCGGCCTCATCACCACCGGCGTGCTCATCGTTGACATCCGCCACAAACCCACGGCAGACGATGTGACCATGCACAACTGGTTCCGTGAAAGCGGCTGCCCGGAGATTGTGGTGGCCAACAAGCTGGACAAGCTCAAGCGCAGCCAGGTGGAACCGGCACTGGAGCTGATCCGCCAGACCCTGGAGCTGAGAGAGGAGGACCGCCTGGTCCCGTTTTCTGCCGAAAAGGGAGCGGGAAAGGAAGAACTCATCCGCCTTTTGTGCGAAGCCTGCGGACAGTAAAGAAAAAGGAACGGCATCTGCCGTTCCTTTTTTTCGTCTTGTTACACGTAGGTCTGCTGGGTCACGTCGAACACGCCCCGGGTAGTGATCCGCAGTGTGGGGATCACCGGCAGTGCCATGAAGCTCAGGGTCATGAATGGATCGATGTCCCGGGAGACGCCCAGGGAGAAGGCCTTCTCCTTTGCTGCCTCCAGCTTTTCGTTGACTACCACCAGCGGCTCCTCGCTCATGATGCCGGCGATGGACAGGGGAACTTCCGCCACGGAGCCGCCGCCGTCCCAGATGACGATGCCGCCGCCCAG
>NZ_URDP01000028.1 GCF_900546705.1 uncultured Oscillibacter sp.
TCGGCGATCATATGTACATCTCCAACGCCACCGGCTGCTCCTCCATCTGGGGCGGTCCTGCGGCTACTTCTCCCTACTGCACCAACAAGGAAGGCCACGGCCCTGCCTGGTCCAACTCCCTGTTCGAGGATAACGCCGAGCACGGCCTGGGCATGTATCTGGGCCAGCAGGCCACCCGCAGCCGTCTGGCGGACAAGATCCGCGAGCTGGCCGGCGTGACCACCAACGAGGCCAAGAAGGCTGCCTGCGAGAAGTACCTGGCCACCATGGATAACTATGAGGACAACAAGGCCGCTATCGCGGAGCTGCTGCCTCTGCTGGAAGCCGATGCCGACTGCCAGTACAGCAAGGAGATCCTGGCTGACAAGGAATACCTGAGCAAGAAGTCCATGTGGATCTTCGGCGGCGACGGCTGGGCCTACGACATCGGCTTCGGCGGCGTGGACCACGTCCTGGCCTCCGGCAACGATGTGAACATCTTCGTGTTCGATACCGAGGTCTACTCCAACACCGGCGGACAGGCTTCCAAGGCCTCCAACATCGGTCAGGTGGCGCAGTTCGCCGCGGCCGGCAAGGAGATGAAGAAGAAGTCTCTGGCTGAGATCGCCATGAGCTATGGCTACATCTATGTGGCTCAGGTTGCCATGGGCGCCAACCCCGCTCAGACCCTGAAGGCCATCAAGGAGGCCGAGGCTTATCACGGTCCCTCTCTGGTCATTGGCTATGCTCCCTGCGAGATGCACTCCATCAAGGGCGGCATGATGAACTGCCAGAAGGAAATGAAGAAGGCCGTCGAGTGCGGTTACTGGAACCTGTTCCGGTTCAACCCCGCTGCCGAGGGCGCCAAGTTCACCCTGGATTCCAAGGAGCCCGCTGGCGGCTATCAGGAGTTCCTGATGAACGAGGCCCGGTACAGCCGTCTGACCCGCGAGTTCCCCGACCGCGCCAACGAGCTGTTCCAGCGCAACGAGAAGGCTGCCATGGATCGCTACGAGCACCTGCTCAAGCTCAAGACCATGTACGCCGACTAATTCCCTCTCAAAACAAAAAAGCGCTGCGGGATTTTCCCGCAGCGCTTTTTTTCACATTTGGTGGGGGAATGTGGAGAACTTGCCCCGGAGGTGGGAGGAAGAGGATGCCCGTGGAAGATGCAGCCTGCCTTGGAGGAAAAAAGAACCGCAAATAGAGCCGCCTTGTGGAGCGGTTTTCCACAAAGTGGGGAAAAGCCCCGCCCCGCGGGGAGGGGACCGCAACGCAGGGCGGCAGACTGTCCGTGCCGTGGAAGAGAATCCCAAAGCGGCACCTGCGGCGGTGCTTACAGCAAAAAAGAGGAAGCCAAAAGGCTTCCTCTTTTTTTCATAAGAAGGATCACTTGCCGGACTTCTCCTTTTCCAGCCGCAGCCGCAGCTGTTCGGCGGTAATGGCATAGCCTGCCTGGGCATAGGGGAATACGGGCTTTTCCTCCGGCAGAGACAGGCCCCGACGAAGACAGATGGCCTCGGCCACCTTGTCCAGCAGACGGGGATTTTTCACCAGCAGGGGGCCGGTAAGCTCAGAGGCAAACACGTTGTTTTTGTGGTAGCCCTCGGCACCGCCCTGGGCCTCGTTGCCGAAGCCCATGTCGCACCGGGTGAGCAGGGGAGTGTCCACGCCCCGGATCAGGGTGCACTTGTTCATAAAGCCCACAATGACCTCGTCAAAGAGCTCCGTAGGGCCGAACACATCGCCTACAATGCGCCGGGCCTGCCGCTGGGAGACAAATTCAGCCAGCCCGAGACCGGCCGTTTCACGGCCGTCGGCAGCGGTAATGGACTTGCCCAAAAGCTCCATGGCGGTTCCGGCAAAGAGCATGGGCAGACCGTCCGCCGCTGCCTTGCAGAGCGCGTCGCCCCAGGGACGCATCTGCTCCAGCGCAAAGTCAGCGGCCCGCTCGGTGCCGGCGCCCAGGAATACGAAATCGTAGTCCGTCAGGGACGCGGGCGTTTCGGCAGGAAGAAGTGTTTCCACCGTCACAGTGTGTCCCAGAGCTTCCAGGTACCGCCCCAGCACGGAGAGATTGGCATAGCTGCCGTACAGGCTCATGAGATCAGGGTAGATATGCAGGATCTTCAGTTCCATGCTCACGCCTCCTTTTTCACGGCGGGCAGATTCAGCAGCTTGTCCCGGTCGGAGAAGCAGGTGACCACGTACAGGTCCTCACTGCCGTCGGCCTGGAGCTGCTCCACCGCGGCAGAGATATCCGGCTGGACGGACCAGATTTCGGTGGGGATACCGGTAAAGGAGAACCGCTCCGCCAGATCATTGGCATACCGTCCGGAGAGGATGATCCGCTGTACCGGTCCCTTGGCCAGAAGATTGAAGTCGATGTCCCACAGCCAGCTGGTCTCGCTGGTGAAGTACTTGCGGCTCACTGCGTCCACGATCACCAGCACGGAACAGGGGGCCTTGGTGGCGGCAATGTAGCGCAGGTTCGTGTCGTAGGCGATGGAGTTTTCGTGCTTGCTGGTCAGCAGCACGCCCCGATGACTGCCCAGAGTGAACTTCTGCATCCGGCCGTTGCGCAGGATGTAATTGTTGATGACGCCGGCGGCGGTATCGGCAGCGATGCCGATCTCCCGGCAGGCGGCGTAGGCGGCCAGAATGTTATAGACGTTGTAGATGCTGCGGAAGGCCAGCTGGATGGTGATGGAGCCGTCGATGGTCAGCCGGCCGGCATCCAGATCCAGGGCGGTGGCGGTATAGTCGGTGGCGGGCTTGCGGTGGCCGCAGCCGGTGCACCGGTAGGCGCCGATGTGGTTGTAGTGGACGTAGTCATATTCCATGGGTGCGTGGCACAGCGGGCAGTAGGCCCCGTCGTGATAGACACCGGTGGGTGCGTCCGTGGAGATGGAGCAGCGGTCCAGACCGAACCACTTCACCTTCTCGTGCCCCTGGGCAAAGCAGCTGGACAGGGGGTCATCCGCGTTGAGGATCAGCTCCGTCTCCGGATGCATGGCCGGCAGCAGAGCCTCGTACACCCACTCGGGGTGGCCGTTGCGGGTCAGCTGATCCCGGTAGAGATTGGTAACCACAAAGTGGGTGGGGTGGAAATAGCGGAAGCTGTGGGCGGCATAGCGCTCATCGGACTCGATGAGCAGCACATCGGCCTTCACCCGGCCGCCCAGGGTGGCGTGGGTGAGGACCGTAGTGGTGACGCCCTCAATCTGGTTGGAGCCCTCCTCGTTGTAAACCACGGTCTTGCCGCCGGAGCGGAGAATGGCGGCGATCATTTCCACGGTGGAGGTCTTGCCGTTGCTGCCGGTGACGGCCACGATGTGGTCAGGCAGCTGCACCTGCCGCAGAATATCCGGGCAGATCTTCAGGGCGTACTTGCCGGGCAGAGAGCTGCCCTTGCCGATGAGGGAGCCCACCGCGTGGCCCAGCTTGCATACCAGAATGGCGAGAAACCGCCTCATTCCTCGTTCATCTCCTTTTCGGGGAAGTCACGGAATTCTGCAATGGCACGGACGGGAGCACCGTCGGCACCGGCGTACTTGAGGGGCAGGGCGAAGAACATCACATCTGTCCGGCCCAGAAGCTTTTTCAGGCACAGGTTCTCCACAATCACCAGGCCGCCGCTGAGCAGCACGTGGTGGGCCGGATACACATCGCTGGCCAGGGAGTCCACGCTGATGGCGTCGGTACCCACGCCCTTGAGGCCGCAGGAGACCAGATACCGGGCGGCCTCCTCATCCAGAATGGGGAAAGCCTCGGACAAGAATGCCTCCGTGCCCCACTTCTTTTCCCAGCCGGTGTAGAGCAGGGCGTAGTCTGCGGAGCGGAGATATCCGTTCTGGGAGCGGAGGAACTCGGCGGTGATGCAGGAGCCGGGGGCAAAGTGGCTCACGTCGATGACAGCGGCCCGGCCGCAGAACTGAGAGGGGGGCAGCTGATCCAGCCCGCAGCCGTCGGGCAGGATGTGGCGGGGGGCATCCATGTGGGTGCCGGTGTGAGAGCCGATCTGCAGCAGCGTCTCCCGGGCGCCGTCATGGGTCAGGGTGCGGGTGGAGGAAAATGCGGGGCGGGGGGTGCCGGGGTAGACAAAGGTCTCCGGCGAGATGGTGTGTGTCAGGTCGATAATCATGGGCAATCCTTCCTATTGAATCAGTATCGGTCTGTTAGTGCTCCAGGTAGATCATCAATGCAGCAATATCCGCGGGGGAGACGCCGCTGATCCGGGAGGCCTGTCCCAGGTCCAGCGGCCGTACAGCACCCAGCTTCTCCCTGGCCTCCAGCCGGAGGCCCTGGATGGCGCTGTAATCCAAATCGGGGGGCAGCTTGTGGGATTCCATTTTCTGAAAATCCTCCACCTGCTTTTGCTGGCGGCGGATGTATCCCTCGTATTTCACGCTGATCTCCACCTGCTCGGCTACGTCCGCCGGCAGAGACGGCCGGTCAGGGTCAAAGGGGGCCAGGTCGGCATAGGCCAGCTGAGGCCGCCGCAGCAGGGACAAAAGCGACGCGCCGTCGGATACGTCCGCGGTACCCTTCCGGGCCAGCAGGGCGGACAGCGCGGGGGAGGGGGGCGCGCCCGTATGAGTCAGGCGGCGGATCTCCGCGGCCACGGCGTCACGCTTTTTCTCCACCTGGGCAAGACGCTGGTCGGACACCAGTCCGATCTCCCAGCCCCGGCGGCAAAGGCGCAGGTCGGCGTTGTCCTGGCGCAGCAGCAGCCGGTACTCGCTGCGGGAGGTCATGATGCGGTAAGGTTCGTTGGTGCCCTTGGTCACCAGATCGTCAATGAGGGTGCCGATGTAGCTCTCCGACCGGGAGAGAAGGAAGGGAGAGAGGCCGCGGAGCTTCCGGGCGGCGTTGACGCCGGCTACAAAGCCCTGTACGGCGGCCTCCTCGTAGCCGGAGGAGCCGTTGAACTGTCCGGCGCCGTAAAGGCCGGGCACGGATTTCACCTCCAGCGTGGGGGAGAGGGCCAGCGGGTCAATGCAGTCATACTCAATGGCGTAGGCGGGGCGGGTCATGACGGCCCGGCGCAGTCCCGGTACGCTGTGGAGCATCTGCACCTGGATTTCTTCGGGCATGGAGGAGGAAAAACCCTGGATGTAGAGCTCCTCCGTGTCCAGGCCCATGGGCTCCACAAAGAGCTGGTGGCGCTGCTTGTCCGGAAAGCGGACGATCTTTGTCTCAAAGGAGGGGCAGTACCGGGGACCAACGCCCTCGATCAGGCCCGAGTACATGGGGGCCTTGTCCAGGTTTTCCTCCACAATGCGCTTGGTTTCCTCCGTGGTCCAGGTCAGGTAACACACGGCCTTGTTTTCCGGCGGGACCGTGGTGGAGTAGGAAAAGGGAACGGGCAAATCGTCGCCCGGCTGGAGTTCCATCTCGTCAAAGTCCACGGTGGCGGCATGGACCCGCGGCGGCGTGCCGGTCTTGAACCGGCGCAGAGGCAGGCCCAGCCGTACCAGAGCGTCGGTCAGGCGCAGTGCGGCGTGCATGCCATCGGGCCCGGAGGACTCCACGCACGCACCAATAATGGTGCGGCCGGCAAGATAGGTACCGGTGGCCAGAATCACGGCTTTCACGGAGAACACCGCGCCGGTGGAGAGCACCACGGCACTGACGGCGCCGTTTTCCGTACGGATATCCACCACCTCGCCCTGCCGGACGGTCAGATGGGGCTGGCGCTCCAGGGTGTGCTTCATGTATGCCTGGTATTTCCGCCGGTCCGCCTGGGCCCGCAGGCTCCACACGGCAGGGCCCTTGCCCTTGTTCAAAAGGCGGTACTGGATGCAGCACGCGTCCGCGGCCCGGGCCATCTCGCCCCCCAGAGCGTCCAGCTCCCGGACCAAATGGCCCTTGCCGGTACCGCCGATGGCGGGATTGCAGGGCATGTTGCCCACGGCATCCAGATTGATGGTGAACACGATGGTTTCAAGGCCGATCCGGGCGGCGGCCAGAGCTGCCTCGATACCGGCGTGTCCGGCACCGATGACGGCAATATCAAATTGTCCTGCGGGAAATTCGCTCATACGGTTAACCTCATTGCGGGCCGGTTTGCAGGGTCAAAACTGCGATCTCCGGCCGGTTGAACAGCCGGAAGGACGGCCCGGAGTTGCCCAGTCCCCGGGTGACAAACAGCGTGGATCCGTTTTCGTGGTATACCCCCGCCGTGTAGGAGGGAAACAGCTTCAGATCATGGGAGAGCAGCCCGTCGGTAAAGGGCAGGCGGATGATGCCGCCGTGGGCGTGTCCAGAGACCACCAGATCTGCGCCCAGTAGACTGTACTGACGGGAAAATCGGTCGTTCCGGTGGGCCAGCAGGACCCAGAACGGGTCCCCCCACCGTTCGGAGATCTCACCGGCCAGAGCCTCGGGAGACTTCTGGTCCGCGTAGCCGTTGGGATCGTCGATGCCGGCCAGGACGATACGGTCCCCGCAGCGCTCCAGCTCCACGGCCCGGTTGGTGAGAACCGTGACGCCGTTGGCGGTGAGGGTCTCTTTCAAAGCCGGGACGCTGCCCAGGGCCCACTCGTGGTTGCCGGTGACATAGTATGTGGGCGCAATGGCGCTCAGACCCGATGCAATGGCTGCGGCATATCCCTCGGGCAGGGGACGGTATTGATCCAGAAGATCGCCCACCAGAAAGATGTACTCCGGCGACTGATTGGCCACCGTTTCCAGAAGCGTTTTGTTGTCCTTCCCGAACTGGGCCGAGTGCAGGTCGCTGAGCACGACCACCCGGCAGCCGTCAAAGCCCGGCGGAAGGTCGGGAAAGGGAAGATCAAACCGGGTGACCACCAGGGAGGTGTTGCTCCACCAGAGAAAAACGGCCACAAAAATGACCGCGATAAACAGCCGTGCCACCCGGAAAGGACGGCGCAGACGCCTTTTTTTTGTCATAAATGCGGCCTCCTCAGCCGCCAATGTAAAAAACACAGAAAGTGTGTGAAAAGACCAAACTCCACGGCTTGCGCCATGTATCTCACATTATAGCATAAGGGCTATTGCTGTGGCGAGAGAAAAATTATACAAAGAAGTCTGGAAAAGAGCGGAAAAATCCCATGGAGTGCTTGAAAAGCGCCGGAACGGCGGTTTACAGGGCAAACACGGCCCCAAAAGAGCACCTGATGAGTATGTGTGTTTTGGACAAATAATATGTTAATTTTTTGTGAAATAAGTAGAAAACCACTTGCGCAAACACGCACACCCTGTTATACTGTGTACAGAAACTGAGAGAGGAGGGATGTGTATGATGCGTTGCAATATCGCACTGGGCGACGTGGACGATTTGATCTTCGTTGATTCCGATTGGTGCAAGAGCGATCGGTAAATGCGGACATAAGAGGAAGGAAACCACGCCGGAGAGGGCGTGGGCTTTTTCTTTTTCCGGACATTGTACGGGATGCAGGGGCATTTTGTCCCGGCATACCGCCGCATCGTGGGTAAGCAACGTCTGCCGCTGTCGCGGTAGGCGCTTTTTTGCTGCTTTTTCCAAAAAAATGTCATAAAATATGGAAAAATCCGTGGATTTTTTCTGCGGGCCATGTTAGGATACATATGTAGAAGATCAAAGAGAAAACGCAGCGCCTGCACCGGCACAAGCCGGAGGGCGAAGGAGGAGAGGGTAATGCGGCCGAAAAGGATTCCGGCGCTTTTTCTGATGCTGGCGGTACTGATGCTGGCCGCCGGCTGCTCCGCCCGGGAGGAGGCGCAGGAGCAGGGGGAGCTGTCCGCCTCCCGCACCCAGGAGGAGATGCGTCCTCTGACAGAAGAGGAGGTGCTCTCCGCCTATGACCGGGCGGTAACCATTTATGGGTGGTTTCAGCTCTCCACACTGCCCTGCGGCAGTGAGGGGCTCAGTGTGGACGGCAGCGTCTACTATCCCGTCCGGTCCGAAGGGCTGGAGACGCTGGAGGACCTGCGGATTTACCTGCGGAGCAGCTTTTCTCAGGAACTGGCGGAACAGCTGCTGACCACAGGTGGGGACGTTCCCCTGTACCGGGATATTGACGGGGCGCTGTATGTGCGCCCGGTCAGCCGTGCTAGGGACCCCCTGCGGGGAGATGTGGAGCTGCGGGTCGAGCAGACCGGCGACACGAGCTATACGGTCAATGCGGCGGTGGACCTGCTGGATCAGGACACGGAGACCGTCACCGGTGTGGAGTATTGGTCGTTCCCCTACCAGCTGGTGGATGAACGGTGGGTATTTACCCAGTTTCAGCTGCTTTACTGAGCGCCCGGAGCGCGGAGAAAGACGCGGCAGCCCGCTTTCGGGACAGTTCCCGGGCGGGCGCTTTTTTGTTTCAGACAAACAGGGCAAAATCAACGCAAATTCAGGAAAAACAGAGAAAAAGCGGGAAAAAAGTTTCCAACGAAAAAAACACGCAGAAAAGGAGAAAAAAAGATTTACAGCGTTTGCGTAAAAAATTGCCAAACAATTACTTGAAAAAACGGCCGTGTGTGTTAAAATGGTAGAACCCTGTAAAACACAAAGCAATAAGGAGTGGAAGAAGCATGGATAACCTGTTCTGGATCGGTTTCGTCGGCGCGGTTCTGGCACTGGCCTTTGCATGGATACAGCGGGGCAAGGTCATGTCTTATTCCGAAGGCACGGAAAAGATGCAAAAAATTGCCGCATCCATCCGTGAGGGAGCAAACGCCTACCTCAAGCACCAGTACACCACAGTAGCGAAGGTGTTTGTGGTGGTGTTCGTGATTTTGGTGGTCATCGCCTTTGCCTCCGGCGGGCAGATGCTCTCCAAGTTCACCCCCTTCGCGTTTTTGACCGGCGGTATCTGGTCGATGCTGGCGGGCTTCATCGGCATGAAGATCGCCACCAATTCCAACGCCCGCACGGCTCAGGCGGCCTCTGAGAGTCTGAACAAGGGGCTGCGGGTGGCATTTTCCTCCGGTTCCGTCATGGGCTTCACCGTGGTGGGCCTGGGCATGCTGGACATCACCATCTGGTTTTTCCTGCTGCGCTATGTCTTCGGTATGGATGACCCCGTTGCCCTGGGCAATGTGATGGTCATGAACGGCATGGGCGCCTCCTTTATGGCTTTGTTTGCCCGTGTGGGCGGCGGCATCTACACCAAGGCCGCCGACGTGGGCGCGGACCTGGTGGGCAAGGTGGAGGCCGGCATCCCTGAGGATGACCCCCGCAACCCCGCCACCATCGCAGATAACGTGGGCGACAACGTAGGCGACGTGGCCGGCATGGGTGCCGATCTGTATGAGTCCTATGTGGGCTCCATCCTTGCCACCTTTGCCCTGGGCGCCGTGGGCGGATACGGCTGGGGCGGACTGCTGCTGCCTGTGGCCCTGGCCGTCACCGGCATCGTCTGCTCCATCATCGGCTCCTTCCTGGTAAAGACCAAGGAGGATGCCAGCCAGGAGTCTTTGCTCAAGAGCCTGCGGACCGGCACCTACACGGCGGCCATTCTGGCGGCCATTCTGGCGGCGCCTCTGACCTATGTGATTCTGGACGGACACATGGGCGTGTATGTGGCCATCCTCTGCGGCTTGATCGGCGGCTGCGCCATCGGCTACTTCACCGAGTACTACACCTCCGATACCTATAAGCCCACCCAGGAGCTGGCGGCCGCCTCCGAGACCGGCTCCGCCACCATCATCATCGGCGGCATCTCTCTGGGCCTTAAGTCCACCATGACCTCCATCCTCATCGTGGCGGTGGCCGTGCTGGTGAGCTACTTTGCCGCCGGCGGCTCCACCGTCATTGTGGATGATGCCGGCGCCTTCACGGCGGCGTTCAACCAGGGCCTCTACGGCATCGGCATCGCCGGCGTGGGCATGTTGTCCACCCTGGGCATCACCCTGGCTACCGACGCCTATGGACCTGTGGCCGATAACGCCGGCGGTATCGCCGAGATGAGCGGCCTGCCCGAGACTGTCCGGGAGCGGACGGACGCCCTGGACTCTCTGGGCAATACCACTGCCGCCACCGGCAAGGGCTTTGCCATCGGCTCCGCCTCCCTGACTGCCCTGGCACTGCTGGTGAGCTACGTCAACATCGTCCAGGAGAACACCACGGAGACGCTGAACTTCACCCTCACCAGCCCCACGGTGCTGGTGGGCATGTTCATCGGCGCCATGCTGACCTTCGTGTTCTCTGCCTTTACCATGAGCGCCGTGCAGAAGGCGGCCCAGTCCATCGTGGTGGAGGTCCGCCGTCAGTTCCGGGAGATCGCCGGCATCATGGAGTACAAGGCAGACCCGGATTATGCCTCCTGCGTGGCCCTGTGCACCAAGGGCGCGCTCCATGAGATGGTTGCCCCGGCCCTGCTGGCCATCATCGTGCCGCTGGTCACCGGTTTGATCCTGGGACCCACCGGCGTGGTGGGACTGCTGGGCGGCGTGTCTGTCACGGGCTTTGCCATGGCTGTGTTTATGTCCAACGCCGGCGGTGCCTGGGATAACGCCAAGAAGTATATCGAGGGCGGCCATCACGGCGGCAAGGGCTCCGAGTGCCACAAGGCTGCTGTTGTGGGCGATACGGTGGGCGATCCCTTCAAGGACACCTCCGGCCCGTCTTTGAACATCCTCATCAAGCTCTGTTCCACCGTGTCCATCGTGTTCTCCGGCCTCATCCTGGCCTTCAACCTGATGAACTTCCTGTAAGCGGAAAACAAAAGCCGCTCTCCTACACGGGAGAGCGGCTTTTTTGTCATTTCTTACAGGAAATCAGGGCAAAATTTGGCCTGTTCGGGGGAGAAACGAAACCGCCTCTTTGCTTGACAGGGTAATCGTTTACCGATATAATAATGGGCGGAAAACCCCCGGAAGTTCCTGAAATAAGTGAAATTCCGAAAAATACAATTAAAGGAAAGGAACGCACGAACATGATCTATTCCACCGAAGTGCAGAATATGTGCCCCGTCGCCAAGGGCGCGTACCATGGCCCGGCGCCCATCCCCGAAGAGGGCAAATGGGTGCAGGCCAAGGAAATCAAGGACATCTCCGGCCTGACCCACGGCGTGGGCTGGTGCGCCCCCCAGCAGGGCGCCTGCAAGCTGACCCTCAACGTCAAGGACGGCATCATCGAGGAGGCCCTGGTGGAGACCCTGGGCTGCTCCGGCATGACACACTCCGCCGCCATGGCCTCTGAGATCCTGGTGGGCAAGACCATCCTGGAGGCCCTGAACACCGATCTGGTGTGTGACGCCATCAACACCGCCATGCGGGAGCTGTTTTTGCAGATCGTCTACGGCCGCACCCAGACCGCGTTCTCCGAGGGCGGCCTGCCCATCGGTGCCTCCTTGGAGGACCTGGGCAAGGGCCTTCGGAGCCAGGTGGGCACCATGTTCGCCTCCAAGGCCAAGGGCCCCCGTTATCTGGAAATGGCCGAGGGCTATGTCACCCGCATCGCGCTGAACAAGGACGATGAGATTATCGGATATGAATTCATCAACCTGGGCAAGATGATGGACGCCATCAAGAAGGGCACCGACGCAAACGAGGCCATGGAGAAGGCCAAGGGCCACTACGGCCAGTTTGACGCTGCGGTCAAGTATATCGATCCCCGTCAGGAATAAGAAAAGGAGGAATTGACCAATGGCTCTGTTTGAAAGCTACGAAAGAAGAATCGACAAGATCAATTCCGTCCTGTCTCAGTACGGAATTTCCAGCGTGGAGGAGTGCCGCGACATCTGCAAGGCCGCCGGCTTCGACCCCTATGAGATCGTCAAGGGCATTCAGCCCATCTGCTTCGAGAACGCCGCCTGGGCGTACTGCGTGGGCGCCGCCATCGCTCTGAAGAAGAACGTGGCCACCGCCGCTGAGGCCGCCGAGGCCATCGGCGAGGGCCTGCAGGCCTTCTGCATCCCCGGCTCTGTTGCCGAGGACCGGAAGGTGGGCCTGGGCCACGGCAACCTGGGTGCCATGCTGCTGCGGGATGAGACCAAGTGCTTTGCCTTCCTGGCCGGTCACGAGTCTTTTGCGGCCGCTGAGGGCGCCATTGGCATCGTCCGCAACGCCAACAAGGCCCGGAAGGAACCCCTGCGGGTCATCCTCAACGGCCTGGGCAAGGACGCTGCCCAGATTATCTCCCGTATCAACGGCTTTACCTACGTCCAGACCAAGTTTGACTACTATACCAGCGAGCTGAAGATCGTCCGGGAGATCCGTTACTCCGAGGGCGAGCGGGCCGACGTCCGCTGCTATGGTGCTGACGATGTCCGCGAGGGCGTGGCCATCATGCACCATGAGGGCGTGGATGTGTCCATCACCGGAAACTCCACCAACCCCACCCGCTTCCAGCATCCTGTGGCCGGCACCTATAAGAAAGAGTGCATCGAGCAGGGCAAGAAGTACTTCTCCGTGGCCTCCGGCGGCGGCACCGGCCGTACGCTGCACCCGGACAACATGGCCGCCGGCCCTGCCAGCTACGGCATGACCGATACCATGGGCCGTATGCACTCCGACGCCCAGTTCGCCGGCTCCTCCTCCGTCCCCGCTCACGTGGAGATGATGGGCTTCCTGGGCATGGGCAACAACCCCATGGTGGGCGCCACCGTGGCGGTTGCCGTGGCTGTGGCTGAGAGCCGCAAGTAAGAACGTGCTTGCGCAGGCGCAGGCAGGCGGCCACCATAATCGCGGCGGATGCCGCGTCCAAGCGTTTCCGGCTCAGCCGGAAACCTTGAACCGGTCGGGCTTTGCCTGACCGGTTGGCTCCCATCGGAAGGGCTCCCAAAGCGGGCCCAGCCCGATTTGGGACGGGCGCCACCGTGGCAGTTGCTGTTGCCGTTGCCGAGAGCCTCAAGTAAGCGCACGTTTGCATTAAACACAAAGCCCCCGGGAACTCCCGGGGGCTTTTTCAAATCTGACAGAAAAAGGAGGACCTGCCATGCAGCTGAACACCCTGGGCCTGGTCCACGAATTTCTGCGGCAGTCTGTCTGCCCAGGCGCTGTGTGTATCGACGCCACGGCGGGCAAGGGCCGGGACACGGCGCTTCTTTGCCGCCTGGCGGGGCCGGAGGGCCGGGTGCTGGCCTTTGACATCCAGCCCCAGGCCGTGTCCCAGACCAATGCCCTGCTGGAATCGGAGGGCTTGCGGGCGGAGGTGTATCTGGACAGCCACGAGAACCTTTTGCAGTACGTCTCACCGGAGAGTGTGGACTGCGTGGTATTCAACTTCGGCCGCCTGCCGGGCGGGGACCCGAAGATCATGACCCGGGCCGAAAGCTCCCTGGCTGCCATCGACGCCGCCCTTGCGGCGCTGCGGCCCGGCGGCATTATGGCCGTCGCCCTCTACTATGGCGGCGAGAACGGCTACGAGGAGCGGGACGCGGTGCTCCGCCACCTGGAGCAGCTGGACCAGCGGCGGTATACCGTGCTGGAGTGCCGGTGGTCCAACCGCCGGGGCGATCCGCCCATGCCGGTGCTGGTGTGGAAAGAGGGATAAAAAGGCGGCGGCCTACGGGCCGCCGCTTTTTTCAGCATTCCTGAGAGGTCCCGTTGCCGCCGCGCTTTGCCGGGCGCAATGTCCGGCGTATCAGCCACACGGTGGAGAGCACATAGCACCACCACAGTACGGCCCCCAGAGGGGCGTTGCGGTAATAATACGGAAACAGCAGGGGAAAGAAGTTGATCAGCACCTCACCGACAGAAGTGGGCTGGAGCAGCGGCATGGAAAAGATCCGTACCACCGGCAGCCACAGCGCCGCCAGCAGCCCCGCCCAGATGCCCCAGCAGGCACCAAGGCCCGGCGGGTTGCGCAGGGTCCGCCAGGCAAGGCCCACCAGCACCGCCAGCTGTACCAGCGCCAGCAGGGGAGCGGCCAGGGACGTATACTGCCAGTACCCGGGGCTCAGCAACTTGGACATGCTAATGGCGGAGGCGTATCGTGTCACAAAGAGAGCGCAGATCCAGAGGGTCCACCCGATGGCAAGGCCCAGCCGCCGCCGCACTACCAGGCACAGGACTCCCGCAACGAAAATCGGCACCGTGAGAAATACCAGGGCCATGTTCAGCGCGGTTGCCAGCAGGGCCACGGCCATCAGCGCGATGCCCATGAGCTTCTGCCTGTGGAGCCGGAGCACCTCTTCCGCGGCACCGTGGTCCGAGGGTGCGCTTTCTGTGCCGGTTGTTCCGGCCTGGCTGCCGGCCTCCGGGCCGGACGGCGCGCCAGCTCCGGCGTCTGCCGTCCCCTTCACCAGCTCGTCCAGTGTCACACCGAAAATCCGGCTCAGCCGCACCAGCTTATCCAGCTCCGGAACGCTGGCGTCCGTCTCCCATTTGCTCACCGACTGCCGGGAGACACCCAGCTGTTCTGCCAGGGCATCCTGGCTCAGTCCCATCCCGGCGCGCAGCTGTGTGAGCCGCTGTCCCAGTGTCATATCTACCGCCTCCTCTGTTTGCTTGCTGGTGCCATGATACCAGAGGGGAACAGAAATGTCCATCAACCGGGCTTGTCGGCGGCGCAACCGGCAGTTGCGGCGGGAGAAAATGAATACAAAACGCAGAAATTCCCCGGAGAATTACTCCGGGGAATCACTTTTTCCCGTGGGTTTCGCCTCTGTCCGTTTGACCGCCCGGTAAGCCGGGAAGCCCAGGATTCCCAGGGCCCCGCCCCACAGGGCGCTGCCCCAGGCCAGGGCCCGGGGGTGGGAGGTGACGAAAAGGAGGAACCGGGTGGGCGTCACGGAGATGGCGGAGAAGTCCTGGGAGAGCAGGCAGCGGAAGGCACCGTCTGCCAGATAGAGGAAGAAAGGAGCGGTGGCCACCAGAAACAGCGCCGTGGTCGCCAGGAGGCACCACCGGGCCCACACCGTCCACCGGTGCTCCGGGGGGTCTGTCCGCAACAGCGCCAGAAGCCCCAGGGCCAGTGTCCGCCCCAGCAAAAGCGTAAACAGAGGATGGAGGAGATAGACCGCCGCGTAGTAGACCCGCCCAATGTAAACCGCCTCCGTCAGGTGCCGTCCCCAGAGAAAGCCCACTGCATCCAGCGCGCCGGCCAGCGCCGTTGCCACTGTACTCACCGTCAGACGGCGCAGCCGCCGGAGACGGGCCTCCTGGTCCGCCGGGGCGCAGAGGAGCTCCTTCACGTCGGCGTCCAGCGCCTGGGCAAGTGCTGCCAGCATCTCCACATCCGGCCGGGAGCGGCCCGTCTCATAGTTGGAGACCGTCTGCCGGGTGACGTGGAGGACTTCCGCCAGCTGGTCCTGGCTCAGCTTTTTCCGGATGCGCAGGGTGCGGATGTTTTTGCCGATGTTGTTCATGGGCCGCACCTCCTTTGATGCCTCCATTGTAGCGTCCGGCGGCGGGATTTGTCACGCAAAGAGTCTTTGCGGGGCAAAAAAGCCTTGCTTACAGCACGGTCCCGTTCCGTGTGCCGGTAAATTTCCCCTCTGCGATGGCGAGCACGCCGCCCACGAATACGTAGTCCATGCCGGAGGATAGCTGCCTGGGGTCCTGGAACGTGCCGTTTTCCCGGATGTTTTCCGGGGAAAACAGGCACAGGTCCGCGTCGGCGCCTGGCTCGATGCGGCCCTTTTTGGAAAGACCCAGCCGGTCGGCAGGGAGCCGGGTGATTTTGCGGACCGCCTGGGGCAGCGTCAGCACATGGCGGCGGCAGACATACGTCTCCAGCAGCCGGGGAAATGTGCCGTACACCCGGGGATGGGGCAGACCCTGGGTGGGATAGGTGGCGTCGGAGATGACGGAGGAGAAGGGGACACGGAGGATGTCCGCAATGTCCTCTTCGTGGGTGATGAAGTCAATCATGGCCGGACCGCAGGCCTCCCGCTCCAGCAGGTCGAACAGGGCGTCAAAGGGGTCCTTGCCCTCCAGGTCTGCGATCTGGGCAATAGATTTTCCCTCCAGGGGCAGGTCCTCCGGGCAGTGCAGGGAGGTGGCCAGGATATTGTCAAAGCCTACCAGCAAAGAGATGTTTTCAAAATCCGTGCCCGTCTCCATCCGCTGCCGCATGGCCGCCCGGCGGGCCGGGTCGCCCAGGGCTGCCGTCAGGGCGTCGGTGCCGCCTGCCTGCACCTCCGGCGGCAGCACGTGGATGAGCTGGGTGGAGCCGGCAGGGTAGGGGTAGACGTCGCAGGCGATGTCCACGCCCTCCTGCCTGGCCCGGGCGAGCAGATCCAGCATCCTGGGCACGGCCCGCCGCCAGTTGCGCCGGCCGATGGCCTTCAGGTGGCTGATCTCCACCGGGGTCTCCAGGGCCCGGGCCACGGTGAGCATCTCCTCCAGGGCCTCTACGACTCCGTCGCCCTCCTGGCGCATGTGAACGGTGATGGTCCGGCCGGACCGACGCAGAGGGGCGAGGGCCCGCAGCAGTCCGTCGGTGTCATAGAAGCACTCCGGGGCGTACCCAAGACCCAGGGAAACGCCCAGAGCTCCGTCGGACAGGGCGCGTTCCAGGAGTCTATGGAGCGTATGAAGCTCCTGGTTTGTCAGAGGGCCTGGGTGAAAGCCTGCCGCGCAGCCCCGCAGGGTGCCCATACCCACCAGCATGCCCGTATGGAGGGGGCGGAGGGACTTACCTGCCTGGGCGCGGTAGTCTGCCAGGGTAGGGAAGTCGAGACCTTGCGGCATTTCGCCCACGATGGGGCTCAGATAGTCCAGCACTGCTTGACGGTGGGGGCCGTCCACCGGCGCGAGAGACAATCCGCAGTTGCCATTGATAAGAGTGGTCAGGCCCTGGGCAAGCTCCGCCGGGCCGAAGTCCGGGGAGAACAGCGCCGCATCCCCGTGGCGGTGCAGGTCGATGAAGCCGGGGGTCAGAGTCCGCCCGGCGGCGTCGATGGTACGGCGGGCAGGTGCGTCGTCCAGATGCCCCACGGCGGCGATGGTTCCACCGGAGAGGGCCACGTCAGCAACATATACATCCCCGCCGGAGCCATCCGCTACGGCGGCGTTTCGGATCAGGTAATCAAACATGGAAAGCGCTCCTTTCCCCGCCAGTGTAGCACCGGCGGTTTCCCCACGCAAGGCACAAAAAAAGAGGACGCCCACGGGCGTCCTCTTCTTTCAATTAAGATGTATGGCTCAGTCCACGCACAGACCGGCGGTGATGATAGCCATGGAGTAGACCTCCTGGGCGTTGCAGCCGCGGGAGAGGTCGTTGATGGGGGCGTTCAGACCCTGCAGAATGGGGCCGTAAGCCTCAAAGGAGCCCAGACGCTGGGCGATCTTGTAGCCGATGTTGCCGGCATTGATGTCGGGGAAGATGAAGGTGTTGGCATGGCCGGCCACCTTGGACTCGGGGCACTTGGTGTGCGCCACACGGGGAGAGACGGCAGCGTCAAACTGCATCTCGCCATCGATGGCCAGATCGGGAGCCAGCGCCTTGGCCTTGGCGCAGGCGTTGCGCATCTTGTCCACGTCCTCGCCCTTGCCGGAGCCCAGGGTGGAGTAGCTCAGGAAGGCAACCTTGGGGTCAATGCCGAAGACCTTGGCGGTAGAGGCGGTCTCCAGGGCGATCTCCACCAGCTCGTCCTCGGTGGGCTTGATGTTGATGGCGCAGTCGCCCATGGCCAGGACCTCACGGTCACCGGTAGCAGAGGGACGCACCAGAATGAAGCAGGAAGAGACGATCTTGCTGCCGGGCTTGGTCTTGATCAGCTGCAGCGCGGGACGGACGGTATCGGCGGTGGAGTAGGTGGCGCCACCCAGCAGAGCGTCCGCATAGCCCATCTTCACCAGCATGGTGCCGAAGTAGTTGGCCTGCTTCAGGGCGGCACGGCACTGGTCCTCGGTCATCTTGCCCTTGCGCAGTTCCACCATGGTGGTGACCATCTTGTCCATGTCGGCAAAGTTGTCGGGATCGATGATCTCGGCGCCGCGGATGTTGAAGCCAGCTTCCTCAGCGGCAGCCTGCACCTCTTCGGGCTTGCCCACCAGCACGGGGGTCAGGAAGGTACCGGACAGCAGACGGGCAGAAGCCTCCAGAATACGGGGATCGGTGCCCTCGGTGAAGACGATCTTGCGGGGATGCGCCTTCAGCTTTTTAATCAGAAACTCAAACATGTCAATTCCTCCAGTTGTTACTGAATTGGGGTTTGCAGATCATACCGATTTCATTATACACGTCTGAACCCGGTGGTCAATTATATTTTCCGCTCCGCCCACCAAAAATTTACGGAATATTCACCTTTTCTTCTGGTAAATGTGCAAAACTGACAAAAGCCGTGCCGAACATTGTGGAGTGAGATTTGTACTACACCTCCCACAAAGGCACGTTTTTTCGCGGATTTAGGGCTTGACGAATACAGGAAAACAAGGTATTATGAAACGGTAACAAATTGTAACTTTTTCAAAAGCGTGATTTTTGGGGAGCGTTTATGAGTAATCAGGTAAAGGACGCCAGCCGCACAGGCCGCCAGGCCACCCGCAGCGGCCGGCGGCTGGCAAGAGAACTGCATACGGAAAATGCCGCGCTGTCCCGGCGCGGAAAGGAGAACGGCACCCGCCGGCGCCGGCAGCCGGAGGCGGAAACGCCCCGTCAGGAGGCGCCCCGCGCAGCGGCAGAGACCGCGGCTCCCGTGCAGGAACAGCCTGCTCAGGCCAAGCCCGGCCTCGTGCAGCGTATCAAGGGTGCGTTCCGCCGCTGGCAGGAGTCCGATGGCAGCAGCGAGAGTCCTGTGGCACGGGGCTGCCGGGCTGCCGGAAAGGAACTGCGCCGGGCACGGCGCCGCTGGCGGCACATTGTGCGGGAGAACAAGGCCCACCGCTTTCCGGAGTCTGACCGGCCGGCGGTGCAGTTTTTGCTGTTTGGCTGGAACATGCTGCCCACGCTGGGCAGCTATCTGCGGGAGGCCACTTGGGGCCGCCGCAAACGGGCCATGCATCAGCCCGGCCGCTTCCACGGCTGGCTGGGCGGACGGAAAATTCACCCCGCGGCGTTCCTGGGCGCCGGCGGTGCGCTGGTTTTGCTGGTGGTGCTGTGTGCCTCCTACACGGTGGGCACCACGGTCATCTACGACGGAGAAGCCATTGCCACGGTGAGTTCCCGGGCTGCGGCGGAGGACGCCCGCGCCGATCTGGAAAAGGTGACCGCCAGTACGCTGGGGGAGGACTACACCATTGATGATTCCCTGCTGGAGTACTCCACCGGGATCATGGCCCGCAGCGACGTGGTGGATGAGAGCACCTACGAAGAGGATCTGTCCGAGGAGATCGGCCTGGTGACCTATGCCTACTGTCTGTATGTGGACGGCGAGCTTATTGGCGCCACGCCCTATGAGGGTGCTCTGGAGGAGCTGCTGGCTCAGCTGAAGGCGGCCTCTACAGATGAAAATACTATTTCCTGCGAATTTGCCGAGGATGTGGACGTCCGGCAGGAGTATGTCCCGACCTCCAAGGTAATGAACCTGGGATATCTGGCTGAGATGCTGTACAGCACCAAGTCCGCCGAGGTGACCTATGAGGTCAAGAAGGGCGACACCTGGTCCCAGATCGCCAACGGCCACGGCCTGACCTCTGCGGAGTTGCTGGCCCTGAACCCCGGCTATAACATTGACAAGCTGCAGATCGGCGAAGTGCTGACGCTGTCCGCCTCCGTTCCCTACCTGACCATGACCGTGGTGCAGCAGGAGCGGTATGTGGAAGACGTCATGTACGATATTGAATATACCGACTCGGCATACCTCTACAAGGGCGACTACAAGGTTACATCCAAGGGACAGTACGGCGCTGCAGACGTAGTGGCAAACGTCACCTATGTCAACGGTGAGGAAGTGGAGCGCACGGTGCTCTCCTCTGTCACGCTGAAAGAGCCCGTCACGGAGCAGCGGCTCCAGGGCACCAAGGAGCGGCCCACCTGGCTGCCCACCGGTACCTTCCGCTGGCCCACCTCCGGTCGTATTACCTCTTACTTCGGCGGCCGGTCCTCTCCCGGCGGTATCGGCTCTACCAATCATAAGGGCATTGACATTGCTGCCCCCAAGGGCACGCCGGTCTACGCGGCCGACGGCGGCACCGTGGTGTACGCCGGATGGATGAGCGGCTACGGCTACCTGGTGCAGATCAACCATGGAAACGGCTATGTAACTTACTACGGCCATAACTCCAGCCTGCTGGTGTCGGTTGGCCAGCATGTCTACAAGGGCCAGCAGATTGCCCGGGTGGGCTCTACCGGCAACTCCACCGGCAACCACTGTCACTTTGAGGTGCGGTATAACGGCGTGGCCAAGAACCCGCTGAACTACCTGCCGTAAAAACCATCTGCGCATCCCCCCGAATCTTCGGATTCGGGGGGATTTTTTGCGTGTTCGCCCGGAATGCGGACAGTCAAACGATTTCGAAAACGTTTACACCAGCAACCAAATTTTGTATAGATGCTATGAAAATCGATAAAGCTGGTAATAAATTGATAAAAATACGCATGAATAGCGCGAAAATGTATAAATTTAACGCTGTAACTGAAATTTTGCAGAAAGGAATCCAAAAAAACAGTCACTTTTTTGAAATTGTTAAATCAGACAAAAATATCTTGTCCAAACGCACATATATATGGAAAATGCAAAAAACGCCTTGACAATTTCTTTCTGAAAATGGTACTGTAAAGACAAGAATCCTGAAAACGTTTGCATAAGCTTCCGGCACTGTGTACCGGAGGTACAGGAAAGAGGGGGACTGAGCGCGCGATGAGACCGAAAGAAGAAAACTACTCCAAGAGCAAGCGTCTGAAAAACCAGATCAAAGCAGTCATCACCAATCCCTACAACGTCATTGTGCTGATTGCCATTTTGCTGCTGACTTATCTGATCGTGCTGCCGCTGCTGGACATGATCTCCAGCACGTTCGAGCTGGCGCAGCGGGATCTGCGGGCCGTGGGCGGCGACGCCGTGGCCGGACAGTTCACTTTCTATTACTGGAAACGGCTGCTGGCCAGCGAGCTGTCCATGTCCATGCTCATCAAGCCCCTGATCAACTCCCTGACCATCGGCGTGTGCGTTTCTGTGTGCGCCATCGCCCTGGGCTCCGTGCTGGCATGGCTGATGGTTCGTTCCGATCTGCCCTGCAAGCGGTTTTTCTCCCTGGCGGTGATCATTCCCTATATGATCCCCTCCTGGTGCAAATCCCAGGCATGGCTGTCCATGTTCAAGACTGCGCGTCTGGGCGGCGCGCCGGGCTTCATGGCCTCTCTGGGTTTCAACGTGCCTGACTGGTTGGCCTACGGCCCCGTGGCCATTATTATCGTTCTGACGCTGCACTACTACGCATATACATACCTGCTGGTTTCCGCGGCGCTGAACTCCATTAACTCCGAGCTGGAGGAGATGGGTGAGATCCAGGGCGCCGGCAAGGCCATGATCCTGCGGCGCATCACGCTGCCGCTGGTGCTGCCGGCCATGCTGTCTGCCGTCATCCTGACCTTCTCCAAGGCCATCGGCACCTTCGGCACCATTAATTACCTGGGCTCTCCGGTGCAGTACTACACCCTGTCCAGCCAGCTGTACATGAACAGCAAATCCCTGAACACCCAGACGGCTTTCGCCATGGCCATCATCATGATCTGCATTGCCTCCGTGGCCGTGTTCATTAACCAGAAGCTCATCGGCGCCCGGAAGTCCTACGCCACCATCGGCGGCAAGGGCGGCCGTTCCACGCTGATCGGACTGGGCAAGGTGGGCCGGCCGGTCATTACGGCGATCTTGTTCGTGTTCTTCGCCGTGGGCATCATTATGCCGATCCTGATCCTCATCATGGAAAGCTGCATGCTCAAGGAGGGCACTTACAGCCTCTCCAACTTCACCCTCCACTACTGGATCGGTGACCCGGATCCCAAGATCATGGAGGGCATGCCCGGCATCTTCAAAAACGACGACTTTATCAAGGCACTGCTCAACTCCGCCCGGCTGACGCTGGTCAACGGCGTGTTCGGCACCATCTTCGGCCAAATCCTGGGCTATATCTGCGCCAAGGGCCGCGGCAAGTTCCACGGCAAGCTGGTGGAGCAGCTGGTGTTCATTCCGTACCTGATCCCCTCTGTGGCATTCGGCGGCATTTACCTGTCCATGTTCTCTCAGCCCCAGACGCTCTTCGGCGTGACGCTGATTCCCTCTTTGTACGGCACGTTTACGCTGCTGACGCTGGTGTCCGTGGTCAAGCACCTGCCGTTTGCCTCCCGGGCCGGCACGTCCAACATGCTGCAGATCAGCGGCGAGCTGGAAGAGGCGGCCACCATTGAAGGCGCGGGCTTCTTCAAGCGATTTATCAAGATCGTGTTCCCCCTGTCCAAGGGCGGCTTTATCTCCGGCTTCATGCTGATCTTCGTGTCCATCATGAAAGAGCTGGATCTGATTATCCTGATCATGACGCCGACCACGTCCACGCTGCCGTATCTGGCATTCCAGTATCAAAACGGCAACTCGCCCCAGGCGTCCAACTGCGTGGCCATTGTGATGTTTACCATCGTGTTCTTGGTGTATGCCTTGGCCAATATCTTCGGTGACGCCGACCTGGCCAAGAGCATGGCGGGCTGACACGGATACTCAACTGAGAGGAGAAAACGATCATGAGTGAGATCATTCTGCAAAATATCGATAAATTTTACGGCAAGAACCACGTGCTCAAGGACCTGAACCTGACCATCAAGGACGGCGAGTTCATGACGCTGCTGGGCCCCTCCGGCTGCGGCAAGACCACCACGCTGCGTGTGGTTTCCGGCCTGGAAAAGCCCCAGAACGGCAAGATCTACATGGACGGCAAGGAAATCGTCAACGCGGCGGAGGCCTACTTCGCCCCGCCCTCCCAGCGGAATCTGAACCTGGTGTTCCAGTCCTACGCCCTGTGGCCCCACATGACCGTGTTCGACAACGTGGCGTTTGGCCTGCGGATCCGCAAGGAGTCGACGGACAAGATCAAGACCATGGTGGCCAGTGCCCTGGAGCGCATGCAGATCGGCGAGTACGCCAAGCGCTATCCCACAGAGCTCTCCGGCGGCCAGCAGCAGCGCGTGGCCATCGCCCGTGCCATCGTCTCCGAGCCGCGGCTGCTGCTGCTCGATGAGCCCCTTTCCAACCTGGACGCCAAGCTCCGGGTGGATATGCGCTCCGAGATCAAGCGCCTGCACCACGAGACCGGCACCACCATCATCTACGTCACCCACGACCAGGTAGAGGCTCTGACCATGTCCACCAAGATCGCCCTGTTCCGCAAGGGCGAGCTGGTGCAGGTGGCCCCGCCCCTGGAGCTGTACAACAACCCCTGCAACCTCTATACCGCCGACTTTATCGGCAACCCCAGCATCAACTTCGTCAAGAGCACCGCTGCGGTGGACGTAGGCGGCATGACGGTGGATAGCCCCCTGGGCCAGATGTCGTTTGACCGCAAGGATATGACGCCGGACGCTCCCCAGAGCGGCAAGATTGACACCATCCTGGGCGTCCGTCCCGAGCAGCTGACCATCAGCCGCACGCCCGACGACCAGCATCGTGTGGAGGGCCATGTGTACTCCGGCATGCCCGCCGGTTCCGAGACGCTGGTCAACGTCCGGGTGGGCGAGGCGGTTCTGACCGTCAAGGAGCTGGGTTCCACCCACTACGCCGGTGACGAGAAGGTGTATCTGGGACTGCGGCCGGAGAAGGCCAACGTGTTCGACGCCAAGAGCGAGAAGCTCATCAAGTTCTGCGTGTGATCTCTTTGCGGCGGAGGCCGCGACAAAAATACAAGGAAGAATTCAGAAGGAGGAAAAGAACTATGTTGAAGCACAAGAAATGGCTGGCCGGTTTTATGGCTGTGACCATGCTCTTCGGCCTGACGGCCTGCGGAAGTCAGGAAGAGCAGCCCGCTGAAGGCGAGACCGAACTGACCGAGTGGGAGCAGAAAGCCAACATCTTTGCCACCGACGAGACCGATGAGGAGCTGTATCAGCAGGCCATCGAAGAGGGCGGCACCGTGACCCTCTACTCCATCTCTTCCCGCTGCGGTAAGGTGGCCGAGGCCTTCATGGCCAAGTATCCCGAGCTGACCTGTGAACCCTTCGATATTTCCACCAACGAGCTGCTGGAAAAGGTCACCCGTGAGCATGATGCCGGCCAGTACGTGGCTGACGTGGTGCACATCAAGGACCAGGACGGTTCTTTGTACAATGAGTACGTGAAGAACAAGGTGTTCTATCTGTATCAGCCCGCGGACATCTTCGCGCACATCGATCCCCAGTACACCGCTACCGCTACCCCGCTGTACATCGAGCTGACCCAGCTGTTCTACAATGCCGAGACCTATCCCGACGGCTCTCCCATCACCAACATCTGGCAGCTGACCGAGCCCGAGTGGCAGGGCAAGATCATGATGCAGAACCCGCTGGATAACCTGTCCTGGGGCTCCTGGATCACCGGCTTCTGCGTGGGCGATGTGCCCGACCAGCTGGCTGCTGCTTACAAGGAGCTCTACGGCGAGGATCTGGTGCTCTCTGACGGCTGCGCCAACGCCGGCTATGAGTTCCTCAAGCGCCTGCATGACAACAAGCCTACCTACACCTCCTCTTCTGACGAGATCGCCGAGTCTGTCGGCACTCCCGGCCAGACCGATCCCCCGGTTGGCTTCTGCGCTTCCTCCAAGCTGCGCAAGAACGAGGATAACGGCTGGGTCCTGGCTCCTGTGAACCTGTATCCCACCACCGGTATCCCTGCCATCAACACGCTGTATGTGGTGGAAGGCTGCCAGCATCCTGCTGCCGCCAAGCTGCTGATCCGCTTCATGATGGGCGGCATTGACGGCGACACCAGCGGCTATGAGCCCTTCAACACCCTGGGCGGCTGGCCCGTGCGTGACGACATTGAGCCTGCTGAGGGCTCCGTCCCCTACGACGAGATGAACGTCTCTCCCTTCGATCCCGACGAGATCTACGAGAACTACAACACCGTGCGTGACTTCTGGCAGATGCTGGGCTAACCGGTAAAACCAGAAATTGAAAGACCGCGCAAAGCGGCGGGCGGA
>NZ_URDP01000029.1 GCF_900546705.1 uncultured Oscillibacter sp.
TCGGCCAGGAGATCCGCATGATCGAGGACAACCCCGACTGGCAGCTCTACACCCGCATGATGCAGGCCCTGTATGCCTCCTCTACCGCCCGCACCTCCATTGCCGGCACGGTGGAGAGCATCTCCCATATCACAGCCAAGACCCTCTACGACTGCCACAAGGCATTCTATACCCCCTCCAACATGATTTTGACCGTGGTGGGCAACGTGGACCCCGCCCGGGTGGTGGAGCTGGCCCGCCATGTCCTGCCCCGGGAGGGGGGGCCGGTGATCGCCCGGGATTACGGGCAGGAGGGAGAAGCGGTGGCGCAGACGCATACCAGCCTTTCCATGGAAGTCTCCTGCCCCCAGTTTTTGACGGGCTTCAAGTGCCGTCCCGTGGCGGACGGCGAGGCGTATATGCGCGCCGCGGCCGTGGGCGAAATGGCCTGCGACATTTTGCTGGGGGATTCCAGTCCCCTGTACCTGCGCCTTTACGACCAGGGACTTATCAACACCAGCTTCGGCGGCGCCTACGAGATGATGCCCGGCGTGGCCTATCTCTACGCCGGCGGCGACTCCAAGGATGCGCCGGCCGTCATGGAGGCCATCTGCGCCGAGGCGGAGCGTCTGGGCCGGGAGGGCGTGGACGAGGCGTTCTACCAGCGGGTCAAGCGCTCTGCGTTCGGCTCCAGCCTGCGGGGGCTCAACTCCTTTGAGAATATCGCCGTTTCGCTGACAGAGGGGGATTTCCACGGCTATGATCCTTTCCGCTTCCCCCAGGTGTTCGACTCCATCACCAAGGAGGACATCGAGGCGTTTTTGCGGGAGAATATCACCCGGGAGCGGGCGGTGCTCAGCGAGATCGTCCCCAAGTGAGGCAAGAGAGAAAGAAAGGATGTAACCGAAATTGAAGGCTTTGAGTAATATGCCCATCAGCTTTCCCGGCCTGTTCGGCGACTGGGAGTTCAACCCCGATCCCATTGCCCTCCACATCGGCCACGGCGTCTACTGGTACGGCATCATCCTGGCGGTGGCCATGCTGGCGGGACTTCTGCTTTGCATGAAGCAGGCCAAGCGGTTCGGACTGTCCGAGGACAACGTGCTGGACATGGTGCTCTGGGCGGTGCCCTCGTGTATCATCGGCGCGCGGGTGTACTACGTGATCTTCTATCTGGATCTGTACCGCACGGCGGACGGAGGACTCAACTGGAAAGAGATGGTGGCCGTATGGGACGGCGGCCTGGCCATTTACGGGGCGGTCATTATGGGCATTGTCGTTGCCTTTTTCTACACCCGTGTGAAAAAGCTGAAGTTCTGGGCCATGACGGACCTTTGCGTCATGGGGCTGCTGCTGGGCCAGTGCATCGGCCGCTGGGGCAATTTCATTAACCGTGAGGCCTTCGGCGCCCAGACCACTCTGCCCTGGCGGATGCGCCTTTGGACCAGCGCCACCCAGACCATCGAGGTTCACCCCACATTTTTCTATGAGAGCCTGTGGAACCTGATCGGCCTTTTGCTGGTAGTGTTCATCATCACCCGGGGACGCCGGTTCGACGGGGAGAACACCTGGTTCTATTTCCTGTGGTACGGCCTGGGCCGTGCCTGGGTGGAAGGACTGCGGACGGACAGCCTGTATCTCTTTGACTGGACGCTGTTCGGCCAGCCCATCCGGGTGTCCCAGGCGCTGAGCGTGGTGCTGGTGCTTGTCTCCGCAGCCATGTTGTTTTACAATATCCGCCTGCGGCCTCATGATCGGTCGGAACTGCTGGTCAATCAGGTGGCTGCGGCCCGCGCGGCTGCGGCGGAGGCGGAAACCATTGCAGAGCAGGCGACCGTCCCGGAAGCGGAGACGCCCGTGCCCGACGGCACGGAGGAGCACAAGGAGGAGAGCCATGGCGAAGATCATTGACGGAAAGGCACTTGCGGCCCAGGTGAAGGCCCGCTGTGCCGCCGGGGCCGTGGGACTTGCCCGCCGCCCGGGGCTGGCGGTGATCCTGGTGGGGGACGACCCGGCCTCCCGTGTGTACGTCTCCGGCAAGGAGCGGGACTGCGCCGAGTGCGGCTTTTTGAGCTTTGAGCATAAGCTCCCCACCGACACCACGGAGCAGGAGCTGCTTGGGCTCATTGACCGACTCAACGGTGACGGCGCCGTGGACGGCATTTTGGTACAGCTGCCCTTGCCTGCGCATCTGAACGAGGAAAAGGTCCTCAACGCCATTGCCCCGGACAAGGACGTGGACTGCTTCCACCCGGTGAATGTGGGACGCATGGTCACCGGCCAGCCGGTGTTTTTGCCCTGCACGCCGGCGGGCGTTATGGAGATGCTGCGCTCCTATGAGATCCCCGTGGCGGGGCGGCACTGCGTGGTGCTGGGCCGCAGCAACATCGTGGGCAAGCCCATGGCCACGTTGCTGCTGGCCCAAAGCGGCACTGTGACTATCTGCCACTCCAAAACGCCGGATCTGGCGGCCTTTACCCGCCAGGCGGACATCCTGGTCTCCGCTGTGGGACGGACGGGCCTGGTGAGGGCCGACATGGTCAAGGAGGGCGCCGTGGTCATCGATGTTGCCATGAACCGCAATGCAGAGGGAAAGCTCTGCGGCGATGTGGACTTTGCTGCTGTGGAACAAAAGGCGTCCTATATTACGCCGGTACCCGGCGGTGTGGGGCCCATGACCCGGGCCATGCTCATGGAAAACCTGCTGACTGCCGCAAAGCATCACCAGGGACAGTAAAATATGAAAAAAACCTCCGCTGCTTCAAGCAGCGGAGGTTTTTTTGTTGCATTTCAGACTGCCGGGGCATCCAGCCGGCGGCGCAGGGAGGGACCCAGCAATCGGGTGTAAACGTTCACCAGCGGGCCTACGGCCAAAGCGGCCACCAGCGTCCCCTCTTTGACGCCGTTGAGCCGTCCGAAAGCCAGCAGTGCAGCCACAGCGGCCATGAGGGTCAGGGTGCTGTCAAACAGGACCTTTACACGGTGGAACGGGATATGGCTCTTTTGGGATATGGCTCGCACCAGCGCCTCGCCGGGCAGCATGATCACATCGCCCAGTACCTCCAGCGTCACACCCAAACCCAGCAGGCCGCAGCCGATCAGCAGGTAAAGCACCTTCATGGGATACGGACCGTGGAGCTGGGTGGGGATCAGCCACATGAAAAGGTCAATGGAGACGGAGAACAGCAGCGTAAAGGGAATCTGCAATGCCTGCATCCGGGTAAAGGTCCGGCGCAGGACCGCCTCTGCCGCCAGAAACAGCAGGTTGAAGGCGAACGTATATACGCCTACGCTGGGCGGGGTGATGAGGCTCAGCACGAACGGCAGACTGGAGAGGGGGGACGTGCCCAGAGCCGCCCGGGTGATGAAGGCGATCCCGCCGGCGGACACGGCCACACCGGCGGTGAACAGCCCATAGCGGCGCAGCCGCTGGTAACGATCCATGGCCGGTTATCCCAGCAGATAGGCGTACTTGGTCAGTACGGTGAGGATGAACACCTCCACGTCGGCGGGGAGATCGTTCTTGGCGTCCAGATCGGCCTCGAACACCTTGCCGTCCAGCCGGACCAGCACCTTCTTCCCGCCCAGAGGCAGGAAGCCGGCGTTCTTTACGCTCTCGTCAAAGCCCTCGCGGGTCATGAACAGAGTGAATTTCTCCCGGTAGGGAGCGGAGTCATAGGGGCAGAAGATGGCGCAGTTGCCGCACTCGTTGCACATCCGGTCCACATGCAGGATCTGATGGCGGCCATCGGGCAGCTCAATGACCACGTTGGCACGGTTGGGGCACACATCGGCGCACACCTGGCACACCACGTTGCAGGTCAGGCACCGGTCACCCTCGCACTTGGCGCTCTCGCAGAGGATGCCCTTCTTGGCAATGGCCTCATCGCGGGTTGCCACGGCCTTGGCGGGGATGGTGACCTTGTGGGCCTCACCGATGACGGCATTGGCGAAGTACTGGGCGTCGGCGATGCCCTCCACCACGGTGGCGGGACCCCGCATGGCGTCGCCGCCTACGTAGACGCCGTCCACATTGGTCTTGAAGTCGGGGATGCCCTTGGCGTCCACTTCGATGCCGTTTTTGGTGAAGAGGTCGCTGTCCACCTTTTCGCCTACGGCGGCCACCACAGTGTCGCAGGGGATCTCCACCATCTCGCCGGTGGGGACGGGCTTGCGGCGGCCCTTTTCGTCGGCCTCGCCCAGCTTCATCTTCTCGCATACCAGCTTGCCGTCCTTCTGCTCCACGGGAGCCACCAGCTCCAGGAACTGCACGCCGTCGGCAATGGCCAGCTCCAGCTCCTCGGCGTCGGCGGGCATATACTTCTTCGTGCGGCGGTAGACCAGGGTGGAGGACTTTGCGCCGGCGCGCAGAGCGGCACGGGCGGCGTCCATGGCGGTGTTGCCGCCGCCCACCACGGCCACATGGCCCAGGGACACTTCCTTGCCGGCCTTCATGTCCTTCAGCCAGCCGATGACGCCCACCACGTTGCCGGGGATGTCCAGCTTGCCGGGCTTCCAGGCGCCCACGGCGAAGAAGATGTGGGTGTAGCCCATGGCCTTGAGCTCAGAGACAGAGGGAGCCTCGGTGTTCAGCTTCACTTCCACGCCCATCTTCTCCATGAGGGCCACGTCCTTGTCGATGGCCGCGTCGGAGATACGGAAGGCGGGGATCACCTGACGCACCACGCCGCCCAGAGAGCCGGTGCGCTCAAAGATGGTGACGGGGATGCCGGCACGGCCCACAAAGTAGGCGGCGGACATACCGGTGGGGCCGCCGCCGATGACGGCCACCTTGGCAGAGGTGGCGGCGGGGGCGGGAGCCTTGATCTTGGCCATGTAGGCGTCGTAGCCACGCTCCGCGGCTACCAGCTTGGTGGCGCGGATGTTCACCGGCTGGTCGTAGAAGTTGCGGGTGCACTTGGTCATGCAGTTATGGGCGCAGATGGTGCCGGTGATGAAGGGCAGGGGGTTCTTCTCAGTAATGAGGCGCAGGGCGGAGGCGTACTCGCCCTTGCGGCACAGCTCGATATATTCGGGGATGTCCTGGCGGATGGGGCAGCCACCCTTGCAGGGAGCGGTGAAGCAGTCCATCAGAGGCACTTTCTCATAGAGCTTGCGGCGGGGCAGGGGCTTGATGGGCTTGACATGGTACTTGTCGGACCGGGCGGCCAGGCACAGCGCCTCGATGGCGGTCACGTCCACGCCGGTGAAGGGCTTGAAGTCCATGGCGTCCAGCTTGTCGCCGATCTGGGTGAAGCGCTGGTAGCCGCCGGGCTTCAATTCCGTGGTGGCCATGGTGATGGGCCAGATGCCGCAGGCAAAGAGCTTGTCAATGTTGAAGGCGTCGGCGCCGCCGGCGTAGGAAAGGCGCAGCTTGCCGCCGAACTCCTTGGCCATCATGGCGGCCATGGTGGTGGTCAGGGGGAAGAGGGACTTGCCCGCCATGTACATCTCTTCGCTGGGCAGCTCCCCGGCCTTCACGTCCACGGGGAAGGTGTTGGAGAGCTTGAGGCCGAACTCGAGGCCGTGGGCGTCCGCCAGGGCCTGGAGCCGATGGAACATGGGCACCGCGTCGCAGTACTGCAAATCCTCTTTGAAGTGGTGGTCGTCAAAGGCAATGTAGTCGTAGCCCATAGAGTCCAGAATGGACCGGGCGGTCTCGTAGCCCAGGATGGTGGGGTTGCACTTGACGAAGGTGTGCAGATGCTTCTTTTCAATGAGGTAGCTGGCAATGCGCTCGATCTCGTCGGGCGGGCAGCCGTGGAGGGTGGAGACCGTCACGGAGCCGGAGACGTGAGGCGTGATGGTGTCGATATAGTCGGCCTCGCCGGGGAAGAACTCCTTCAAAACGGCGATGCACTCCTGGAAGATGGGAGTCTTGGAGGCGTCCACCATGCCGTCCAGGAAAGAATTCACCTTCTCGCCCTGGATGCCCGCCAGGTCGTAGCCCACGGACATGTTGAACACGAAGCCGTTGGGGTCGCCCAGGCCGTATACCTTGGCCATGATCTTTAAGGCGCACCAGGCCTTGACGTACTCCTCAAAGGCCTGCTGGACATAGAGCTCCGTGGACCACTCGCAGTTGTAGCACTCGTCCTCTGCCAGGATGCAGGGACGGGAAATGCAGGCGGCAAGGTCCGCGCCGTCCATTTTCTGGACGGTCTTAAGCTCGAAGAACCGGGCACCGCCGAAGTAGCTGGCGATGATGTTCTGGGCCAGCTGGGTGTTGGGACCGGCAGCGGGGCCGAAGGGGGTCTCAATGGTCTCGCCGAAGATGGGCAGCTTCTTCACACCGGCCTTGTAGGGGCGGTGGACGCCGAAGACGGAGCCGTCCCGCTGGTACTCGGTGGTGACCCAGGTCATCAATTCCCGGAAGGGAATGGGGATCATCAGTTCAGACATACGCTTTTTTCCTCCTCAAAAATACTCCTTACGTTGGGTAACGGGCCGCTGGGCGGCACCGACAGGTGGCTTAATACTGGCAGTGGTTGAGCTTGCCCCAGAGCTTTTTGCTGGCTTCCAGAATGTGCGCATTCACGGCCTCTTCGTCAATATCCACCAGCTGGCGATCCTTCATGAGGATCTTGCCGTTGATCATGGTGGTCTGGCACTGGCGGCCAGTCATGCCGAAGAGCATGTGGCCGTCGATGTTGGCGTCGGAGAAGGGGGTGAAGGGCTTGTAGTCCATGACGATCACGTCGGCGGCGGCACCGGGGGCCAGGACGCCCAGGGTGGGGAAGCCGGTGCGCGCGGCCATCTTGGCGTTGTTCTTGAAGAGCATATCCGTTACCTCACACCAGCCTACATTGGGCATGCAGGCGTTGTGGCGCTGGATGGTCAGGGCTACCTTGACGGACTCCAGCATGTCGTTGGTGTAGGCGTCGGTGCCAAGGCCCACCAGAATGCCCTTCTTGTACAGCTGCAGAACAGGGGAGCAGCCCACGGCGTTGCCCATGTTGGACTCGGGGTTGTTGACGCACATGGTGTCGGTTGCCTGGATGATGTCCATCTCGGCGGTGTTGACGTGGATGCAGTGACCCAGAATGGTCTTTTCACCCAGAATGCCGTGGTCCTGGAGACGCTGCACCGGGCGGCGGCCGTAGTTCTGGAGAGAGTCGTACACATCGTTCATGCCCTCGGAGACATGGATGTGGTAGCCCACCCGGCCATTGTTGGCCGCCACCATCCGGTCGAAAGTCTTGTCGGAGATGGTGAACAGGGCGTGTCCGCCGAACATGGCCTTGAGCATGGGATCGGGGTTTTTCTCGCAGTAGTCGATGAAATCCTTGTTCTCCTGCACGGACTGGATGGACTTCTCCTCGCCGTCCCGGTCGGAGACCTCGTAGCAAAGGCAGGCGCGCATGCCGAACTCCTTGGTGACCTCGGCGATCTTCATGAGGGAGCCGGGGATCTCGCAGAAGGAGGCGTGGTGGTCGAAGATGGTGGTGACGCCCTGCTTGATAGAGTCGATGACCAGGGCCTGGGCACTGGCACGGGTGGCTTCCAGATCCAGATTGCGGTCGATGTACCACCACTGACCGTCCAGTACCTCGTAGAAGTTGGTGGGGTTGTAGCCGTTGATGGAAAGGCCCCGGGCCAGAGCGGAGTAGATGTGGGTGTGGGCGTTGATGAGACCGGGCATGATGACGCCGCCCTTGGCGTCCACAAACTCGGCCTGAGGGTACTTGGCCTTCAGATCAGCCGTGGTGCCCACGGCTACGATCTTGCCGCCGTCGGTGACTACGCCGCCGTCGGGATAGTAGCCGGCAGCGTTGGGGTCCCGGGTGATAACTTTTCCGTTTGCCAATAAGATCATGTGAAAAACCTCCTGTTGTGTTGTCCCCTGGTGACAAGAGTGCAATAACGGGAAAAAGAAAAGGCGCTTCAAGTCCTCAACGGCTTGAAACACCTACCAAAAAACAGGGAATGATAGGTGTCAGCCCGTGCGCGCAGCACTTCGTTACAGCTATCATTCTTCGCTTGTATTTTTATTTTAACGGACGGACCGTAAAAAAGCAAGCAGGCAGATCGAAAAAAAACCTGCCGGAATTTGTACAGATTGCCAGATGAAATGGGAACTTCTTCCGACACAGTTCGTCTGAATGGACAGAAACAACAGGAGGTGATCGTCGATGAGGCGAGGATGGGTGTGGCTGGCGGCGGTATGCCTGCTGCTGGGTGGCTGTACCGGGAAAGGCGGACAGCGTGCGGAGGAAGCACCGGCAGCGCCGGAGGGACTGACTATGGAACTGGAGCATGGAGTCTATGACCCTTCCCTGACAACTTATACCTACATGATTCGCAACGACACCGATGAAACGGTGGAATTCGGAGAGCCCTATTCCATCCAGCGCAAGGATGGGGAGGGCTGGACGGACCTGACCATGAAGGACAACGCCGGCTGGACTGCTATTGGCTATGCCCTGGCTCCGGGGCAGGCCATGGCGCTGTCCTGCGGCTTTGCAAACTATGAGGAAACACCCCGGGTTGGGGAGTACCGGCTGGTAAAGACCGTGGGAGGTGCGCAGCTGACGGCGGAGTTTTCCCTGGGGGAGAGCCCCTATACGGCCCGGACGCCTTATGGATTTGTACCGCTGGAGGAATTGCCGGAGGATTACAGTGCCGCCGATGCAGCGGCGGAGGATGTGGTGTTCAGCGGCGCAGGAGCCAGAAATCTGGACGCAGTGGAGGCGTTTTTGGAGAAGGTGTCTCTGGGGGCTCCCTGTCAGCTGCGGACGGTGCAAGACTACGGCCAGAGCGCCGTCATGGTCATTGACGTGATATTCGAGGGCGGCCCGTTCCTCTGGAGAATGCGCAGCAACGGCGCAGTCGCGGAGCAGCGGCTGGCGTTTTTGGTGACCGACGGGGAAAATCTCTATCTGAGCAGCTGTGCCGACTGGGAGACGGGAGAGCAGTACGGGGACAAGCGGGTCTTTCTGGTGCCGGAGAACACGGCACTTTCCGACCGGGCACTGTCCCTGGCATCGGAGATGATGCACCGGCAGTTGGAATCGGGCACCGTCCGACTTCAGGTGTGGTCCCCCGACGGCGTCTGGAGCGCCGGAGTGACAGCGCAGCCGGGAGAGCTGGCCCTTTCCTATCAGGGAGCATCCGGCAGCGCCGGATGCATCTGGGACATAAGCGAACTGGATTCCCGGGCGGTGCAGGTGCAGGGCCTTTCCTGGCAGGCGGACAACGTGCTGCGGCTGGACTGCCGGACGGAAACAGGGAATACGTTCCGTATGACACTGGACACCGGGACGCTCGCGGGGCTGCTGGATGTACCCACAGCGTAAAAAGCGGCGCACCTTTTTGAAAATTGCCGGATGGAATTGACAAAAAGGTGTTCTCTCTGGTATGCTGTACAAACTGAAAAAATATAAGAGAAAAGGAAGTGCGCTATGCTGGGAGAGTTGATTGGTGTCCTCAATGACTGGCTCTATACCTATATTCTGGTGATTTTGCTGATTGCGGCAGGGGTCTATTTCACACTGCGGACAGGCTTTGTGCAGCTGCGGATGTTCCGGGAGTCCATTCGGGTGGTGGGAGAGAAGCCCCACAACGCCGGATCGGTTTCTTCGTTCCAGGCACTGATGGTGTCCACCGCGTCCCGGGTGGGAACGGGCAACATCATCGGAATTTCCACGGCCATCTGCTGCGGCGGCTACGGCGCCGTGTTCTGGATGTGGGTCATTGCGCTCATCGGCGGTGCCTCTGCGTTTGTGGAGTCCACTCTGGCCCAGATCTACAAGCGGCGGGACCCCAAGACCGGTGAGAGCTACGGCGGGCCAGCCTATTACATTGAGGCGGCGCTGCGCTGCCGTCCGGTGGCGGTGATTTTTGCTGTGGCGCTGGTGCTGACCTATGCGGGCGGCTTCAATATGCTGGCCTCCTACAACCTCCAGTCCACCTTCTCCAGCTACGGTTTCTATGATCCTGCCACCACCCCGTGGGTGATCGGCGCGGTGCTGGCCGTTGTGGTGGGCTACTGCGTCATGGGCGGCGGAAAACGGATCATCCGCTTCACCTCCACCCTGGTGCCTTTCATGGGCGGCCTCTATGTGCTGGTGGCCGTTGTGGTGGTGGTGCTGAACTGGCGGATGGTGCCTCAGGTGCTGGGCAGCATTTTTGCCGGGGCCTTTGACTTCCAGGCCATTTTCGGCGGCTTTACCGGTTCTGCCATGATGTACGGCATCAAGCGGGGCCTCTTTTCCAACGAGGCCGGTGTGGGCTCGGCACCCAATGCCGCTGCCTCCGCGGACGTGAGCCATCCTGTCAAGCAGGGCCTGGTGCAGATGCTCTCCGTGTTCATCGACACGCTGCTCATCTGCTCGGCCACCGCGTTCATGCTGCTTTGCTCCGGCGTGGCGCCGGAGGAAACGCTCCAGGGTGCACCCTATGTGCAGATGGCGCTTTACGAGCAGTTCGGCGCCGCCGGTCCGGTGTTCATCACCGTGGCCATGGTGCTGTTCGCCTTCACCACCCTGATCGGCAACCTCTATTATGTGGACAACTGCCTGAACTACATCGTGGGGAAGATCCCGGCCCGGGAGTTTATGACGCTCTTCCGCATTGACGCCATGGTGCTCATCTTCATCGGTGCGGGCATGGAGATCAACATGGTGTGGAACCTGGCGGATGTGCTCATGGGCGTCATGGCCCTCATCAACCTGCCGGTGATCGTGATTCTGGCCCGGCCGGCTCTGGCTGCGCTCCACGACTACAACCGTCAGCGCAGGGCGGGCGAGAACCCGGTGTTCCACGCGGCGGACGTGGGCCTTGCCGGAAAGACCGAGTGCTGGGAATAAAACTGCATGAAAAAGAGAGGGGACACTGGGGTGTCCCCTCTCTTTTTTTGACGCAGTGCATAAAAAATAGAGTTCGGCAAAAAACTACTTGCAATATCATACGAGACTGTGTAATATAGTATCAGAAACCATATTAAGCGTTTTATGAAATCTGGAGATGATATCTTGCATCGTTTCTTTCCCAATGCAGCGGACCCGGTCAGCTGCGGAACTCATACGATCGGGGCGTTGGCAGCGTTTGCCGGCGGTGTGTTTTTCCTGATCCGCGGCGTGCGGTCGGAGGCCCCGGCACTGGCGCTGGCCTGCGCCATGTGCTTTTGCCTGTCCATGCTGGCACTGTATACGGCCAGTGCGGTCTATCACTACTATCCGGGAGACGCGGCCAGCGGCGGCGTGAAGCGGCGGCTGCGGAAAATGGACCACAGCATGATCTATGTGCTCATTGCCGGCAGCTATACGCCCTTTTCCGTGGTACTGCTGCCCCAGCCCAAGGGAACGCGGTTTTGCCTGCTTTTGTGGGGTGTGGCGGCTGCGGGCATTCTGGTGAAGATCTTCTGGATCAACGCCCCCAGAATTCTCTCCACGGCCATTTATCTGATTATGGGCTGGGCGGTGGTGTTTGTGGCCAAGGACTTTGCCACCTGTCTGGGGCAGCCCTGTCTGACGCTGGTGGCGCTGGGCGGCATCTGCTACTCTGTGGGGGCTGTATTCTATGCCATCAAAAAGCCCAACATCTCGGCGGAGTGGACATTCCATGAGATCTTCCACCTGCTGATCCTGGCAGGCTCCCTGCTGCACTATCTGGCGGTGTATTTCTACGTGCTGTAAAAACAAAAAAGAGGCGGCCCGCCGGGCCGTCTCTTTTTTTGCTTATTTTGTACCGAAGATCCGGTCGCCGGCGTCGCCCAGACCGGGGACGATGTAGCCGTGTTCGTTGAGATGGTCGTCCACGGCGCCGCAGTAGATATCCACGTCGGGGTGGGTCTGCTGGATGTGCTTGATGCCCTCCGGCGCGGCCAGCAGCACCATGAGCTTGATGTTGACGCAGCCCCGCTTCTTCATCTCGGTGATGGCGGCCTCTGCGCTGCCGCCGGTGGCCAGCATGGGATCGACGATCATGATGTCACGCTCGGCAATGTCCTTGGGCATTTTGCAGAAGTACACGTGGGGCTCCAGGGTCTCCTCGTCCCGGAACATGCCGATGTGGCCCACACGGGCGCTGGGCACCATGCGCAGCACACCGTCCACCAGGCCCAGGCCTGCCCGGAGAATAGGAACCACCGCGAACTTCTTACCCTTGAGGGTGGGGGCGGTGGTGGTGCAGATGGGGGTCTCCACCTCCTTGGTGGTCAGAGGCAGATCCCGGGTGGCCTCATAGGTGATGAGCATGCCGATCTCGGAGACCAGCTCCCGGAAGTCCTTGACGCTGGTGTTCTTGTCCCGCAGGATGGTCAGCTTGTGGGCAACCAGGGGATGGTCCATAACGTGTACTTTACCGCTCATAAGTATACTCCTTTATATAAAATTTCCAATGATTTGATTCAGCTCCGGTCCTTCAGCTTCACGGCGTGAGGCGGCCGCAGGTAGACGGGCTGGAGGTCCTGGGCGCTTTGCAGCTGCCCTTTCCCGGCCAGCTCCAGCGCCTCCAGGGCCACGGAGGAGGCATTCTGCATGACCAGATGGGGCGGTGCCATGCGGCAGGGAATCCCCGCCTGGGCAAAATACTGCCGGCACAGGGCGGCGCCGTCGCCAACCAGGGTGATCCGCGTCTCGTCCATGGCGGCCACCTGGGCGGCCACCTCCTCCAGTGAGACGGCCCGGTCCGGGGTCAGCCGGGTGAGAAGTCCGTCCCGGGCGGAGAAGAGGGCGTTGTAGATCTGCTGGCGCCGGGCGTCCATGGCGCAGACGATGAGTCCGTCCACATGGGCCACGTTGCGGGCCATGGCGGCCAGCGTGGATACGCCGATGGCGGGCTTGTCCGCAGCGAAGGCCAGCCCCTTGGCCGCGGCCACGCCGATGCGGATGCCGGTGAAGGAGCCGGGACCGGCAGCCACGGCGATGGCGTCCATCTGGGAGACGGTCAGCTCCGTGTTTTTCAAAATGCCCTCCACAATGGGCATCAAGGTCCGGCTGTGGGTCAGGCCTGTGTCCTGATAGCCGCAGCAGAGGATTTTCCCGTCCTCCGCCACGGCGGCGGAGACGGCCTTGGCGGAGGTCTCCAGCGCCAGAATTTTCATGTCAGCTCCACTCCTTCGATGGTGATGCACCGCCAGCTGTCCTGGTCTGGATGACGGGCGATGGACACGTAGATGGTGTCCTCGGGCATGGCATCGGCCACCTGCTCGCTCCACTCCACGGCGCACACGCCGCCCCGGTCCAGGTAGTCCTCCCAACCGATGTCGAACAGGTCGTCGGCACTGTCCAGCCGGTACATGTCAAAGTGGAACAGGGGCAGACGGCCGCCCTCGTATTCATTGACGATGGTGAAGGTAGGGCTGGTGACATGACCGGTATATCCCAGTCCCCGGGCCAGTCCCCGGGTAAAGGCGGTCTTTCCCATGCCCAGGCCGCCGGTGTACGCCACCACGGCACCGGGGGAGAGCACCGCGGCCAGCCGGGCGCCCAGATCCTCCGTCTGGGCCACGCTGTGGGAGAGATATTCCACAAGGCAGCAGTCCTTTCTGTCAAATTCATAAATCAACTTAATATACCATAATCCGGCCCGTTTGTAAAAACAATTTTGCGCCGTTTACACGGGCGGCCCTTTGTGGTATACTGCTATTTGTTGCAATTTGCCTTTTTCCAGATCAAGAAATGGAGATTTTCTCATGCTGAGCCGACTCAAAGCCGTTCTTGCGGACTTTTTCCAGCAGGCCGACCTGGTGCTGCTGTCCCTTTGCTGCGTTTCCACCCTGTTCGGCATCGTGCTGATTTTCAGCGCCACCCGGTACCTGGAAAGCAACAAGTATGTGATCGTTCAGGGCGTGGCCATGCTGCTGGGCATCTGCATGTACATCCTCTTTTCCATGGTGGACCTGGAGGTGCTGCTCAAGCGATGGCGGTGGATCCTGGCGTTCAACATCGTGTTCATCCTCCTGCTGCGGACACCCTTCGGCGCCAGCGAGGGCGGCAACCGGGCCTGGCTGCGCTTTCCCTTCCTGCCGGTGAGCATCGGACCGGCGGAGGTGGTGAAGATCACCTTCACGCTGCTTCTGGCCAAGCAGCTGGAGTGGCTGCGGGAGGAGAAGCGGGACCTGAAGTCCCTGCCGGCAGCCATGATGGTGGGCGGCCATGCCATAGGTCTTTGCGGGCTTTATTTTATAGCCTCCGGCGACATGGGCAACGGACTGGTGTTTTTGTTCATCTTCCTCTGCATGGCTTTTGTGGCGGGCTTTGCCCTGCGGTGGTTCGTCCTGCTGCTGGGAGGGGGAGGCGGCGCCATCGCGGCGGTGTTTCTGCTGGACCTGGTGCCGGATTCCATGCAGTATATGCTCAACCGGTTCCGTGCCCTGTTCGACCACAACTACGATCCCCTGGGCGTGGGCTGGCATCAGAACCGCAGTCTGCTGACACTGGGCGCCGGCGGGATATTCGGACAGGGGTACCTCCACGGTACCCAGACCCAGAGCTCGTCCAGCTGGTCGCTGCCGGGCCGGCATACGGACTTCATCTTCTCCGTATGCGGAGAGGAGCTGGGCATGGTGGGGTGTCTTGCGATCATTGGGCTGCTGGCGGCCATTATTGCCCGTGTATTGATCGTGGCCAAGCGGTCCCAGACGCCGTTTTTCCAATATGTGTGCGTGGGCATGGCGGCCATGCTGATTTTCCAGACGCTCATCAACATCGGCATGTGCCTTTTCATCATGCCCACCATCGGCATCACGCTGCCGTTTTTCAGCTACGGCGGCTCGTCCATTGTCACGCTCTATGCGGCCATGGGCGTGGTTTCGGGCATCAAGAAGCGCACTCCCTCCATGCGGCGGCCGGGAAAGCTGCGGTGAGGAAAGGGCGGCCGGATTGTTCCGGCCGCCCTTTTTGCATAATCCGGCTGGAAGCGGAAGAAACTACTGCCAACACGAAAAGGCAGGAGGCTGATTCATTTGACCAACAGGATCTTGCGGCGCACTGCGGCCATGACCGCGGCTGCGGCACTGTATCTGGGCACCGGCGCCGGTGCCCTCTTCGGCGGGGAGGAAACTGCCGCGCCGGGAGCGCCGGTGGCTGAGGAACTGAGCGTGTTCACCTACCGGGGCATCCCCTACAAGGCACAGTTCCTGGCCCAGGACGACGAGGGGGAAGACCTGACTTACGCGGTGGCTGACCCGCCGGAAAAGGGCACGGTGACGGTGGACGGCGCCAACTTCACCTATACCCCCGACGACGGCGCCACCGGCACGGACCGCTTCACCTACACGGCCACAGACAGTGCCGGAAACGTGTCGCTGCCGGCCACCGTCTCGGTGACCATCGAGAAGGTACGCTCCGGAGTCACCTATGCCGACACCGCCGGCAGCGCGTCTGCGGTTTCCGCCCAGTACCTGGCGGAGGCGGGGGTGTTTACCGGTGCCCGGGTAGGGGATCAGTATTACTTTGAGCCGGAGCGGACGGTAACCCGGGGAGAATTCCTGGCCATGACACTGGAGGCGGCAGGCCGGGAGGTGTCACCTGTAACGCTGACGGGCTTTTGCGACGATGATGCCATTCCCACCTGGGCCAAGGCCTACGCGTCGGCCGCTGTCAGCGACGGGGTGATCCGCGGCAGTGTCACAGGCGACGGCGTGGCGCTACGGGCGGGGGACCCCATCACCTTCAACGAGGCCGCCGCCGTGCTCAACCGGGTGCTGGCGCTGGAGGATGTGGACCTTGCGGCCTGGTACCCCGGCCGGGAGGCCCAGAGCGCCTGGGCGGCCCAGGCGGTGGCGAATCTGGAATCCGCGGCCGTGCTCTCCGCCGGAAGCTTCGGCAGTGATGCCATGGAGCAGACGCTGACCCGGGCGGACGCGGCCGATCTGCTGGCCGCCGCGTCTGCGCTGATGGGAGACGACGAGCCCGGATTTTTCGATTGGCTGAAATGAGACGGTTTGCCGCCGGAGGAGCGCATGGCTCCTCCGGCGGTTTTCCTGCGGTTTTGACAGTTGTATTCACCCCTGCTTTGTGATAAACTAAAACAGATTATAATAGTGTCTTTATAGGCGCGCCGGGCCCATGGATGCCGGCGGGCTGGTGAAACGGGCTTCCTGAGACGGCCGGAGGGCCGGCGGAAGCAGAGACATAGAAGGGATATGATTTGCGGTGAAAATCGTGGTATTGGCGGGCGGAATCTCCACGGAGCGGGCGGTCTCCCTGGTGACGGGAAGCGGCGTATGCCGGGCACTGCGTCAGCGTGGCCATCGGGCGGTGCTGGTGGATCTCTATCTGGGACTGCCGGATGCGCCGGAGGATCTGGAGACGCTGTTTGACGCGCCGGACGGGCTTTGTCCCCAGGCCAGCATTGAGGTGCAGGCGCCGGATCTGGAGGAAGTCAAGCGCAGCCGGGGCGGCGGTGAGAGCCACATCGGTCCCCGGGTGCTGGAGATCTGCGCCCTGGCGGACGTGGTGTTCATCGGCCTTCACGGCCAGGACGGCGAGGACGGCCGCATCCAGGCGGTGCTGGATCTGATGGGCGTGCCCTATACGGGCTCGGGCCATCTGGCTTCCGCCGTGGCCATGGATAAGGCCGTGTCCAAGCAGATCATGGACTCTGCCGGCATCCCTACCCCCAAGTGGCAGCTGCTGGACTACGGCGCAGCGGACGTGGAGCGTCTGGCTGCGGAACTGCCTATGCCCTGCGTGGTCAAGACCGTGGGCGGCGGCTCCTCTCTGGGCGTGTACCTCCCGGAGGACCGGACGGCGCTGAAGGAGGCACTGGAGCAGGTGCTGCGCTACGGCAGCCGGGTGCTGGTGGAAGAGCGCATCTTCGGCCGGGAGCTGACGGTGGCCGTGCTGGGCCAGCGGTGGCTGCCGGCAGTGGAGACGGTGCCGGCGGGCAAGGAATTCGACTACGCGGCCAAGTATCAGGCTGGCGCGGCGGAGGAGACCTGCCCTGCCCATATCAGTGACGAGGAGATGGCCGCCGCCGGGGCGCTTGCCCTGCGGGTGCACCGGGCGCTGGGCCTGGAGGTCTACTCCCGCACGGACATGATCCTGGATCAGGACGGGAAGCTGTGGTGCCTGGAGGCCAATTCTCTGCCGGGCATGACGCCCACCAGCTTTGTGCCCAAGGAGGCCGCAGCGGTGGGAATGAGCTATGAGGAACTTTGCGAGGAGATCGTGCGGCAGTCCTGCCGACTCAAGAGGAGGGCGTATTGAATGCAGCCGATGACGGTCAAGGAGATCGCCGCCGCCGTAGGCGGCATTTGGTGGAATCCCCGGGAGGATGCACCCATGGTGGACACCGTGTGCACAGACAGCCGCCGCATTACGCCCGGGTGCCTGTTCCTTCCCTGGGTGGGTGAAAAATTTGACGGACACAACTTTATCGACGCGGCGCTCTCTGCCGGCGCGGCCGGCTGCCTGTGCGCCCGGCTGCCCGTGGACCTGCGGCCCGATAAATTCTACATCAAGGTGGACGACACGCGCCTTGCCCTGCGGGCCCTGGCCGCCCACTACCGGGACAAATTCCCCATCCCTGTGATCCAGATCACCGGCAGCGTGGGCAAGACCACCACCAAGGAGATGATCGCCGCGGTGCTGGAGGCCAAGTACCGCGTGCTGAAAACACCGGAGAACTTCAACAACGACATCGGCACGCCGCTGACGCTGCTGGGCCTCGCGCCGGAGCATGAGGCGGCGGTGATCGAGACAGGTATGAACCACTTCGGAGAAATCCGCTATCTGGGGGAGATGGTGCGGCCGGATATCGCCGTCATCTCCAACATCGGTGACGCCCACATCGAGTATCTGGGCAGCCGGGAGGGAATCCTGAAGGCCAAGTGCGAGATTCTGGAGAACCTGAAGCCGGAGGGACTGCTGATCCTCAACGGGGATGACGCCCTGCTGGACACGGTGCACGCGCCCTTTGCCACGGTCCGCTGCGGCCAGAACGACCATTGCACCGTCCGCATCCAGGACATCGCCGACCACGGGGTGGAGGGCATCACCTGCACCGTCACCACGGAGCGTGACCGCTACGAGCTGTCGATTCCGGCGCCGGGCGAGCATATGGCGTACCCGGCGGCCATGGCTGTGGCGGTGGGGGAGCGCCTGGGCCTTTCCCACGAGGAGATCGTCCGGGGCGTGGCGTCCTACGAGCCCGCCGGGTCCCGGATGCGGGTGGTGCGGCTGCGCGAGGGCCGCGTTATCCTGGACGACTGCTACAACGCAAATCCCCAGTCCGTCACTGCCGCACTGGAAGTGCTGGCCAAGACATCCTGCGACCGCAAGGTGGCGGTGCTGGGCGACATGGGCGAGCTGGGCGAGCTGACGGAGCAGGCCCACTATAATATGGGGGCATTGGCCGCCATGCTGGGCATTGACTTTGTGGCGGCCATCGGCGAAAAGGCCGCCATGATCGCTGAGGGCACGGCCCAGAGCGGCGGCAGCGTCATGCATTTTTCAACGAAGGAGGAAGCGCTGCCTCAGCTCACGGAGCAGCTGGGACCCAACACGGCCATGCTGGTCAAGGCGTCCCACGCCATGCACTTTGAGGCGCTGGTGGAGCAGCTTCAGCAAGTTTATCGCGTATGATTGAAATACAAGTCAAGGACCTGGTCAAATCCTTCGAGGTGGGCCGCAACGTATTGGACGGCATCACCTTCCAGATCGACCAGGGGGAGCGGGTGGGACTGCTGGGAAAAAACGGCGCCGGCAAGACCACGCTCTTCAAGATCCTCACCGGCGAGCTGGACTATGACGCCGGTCAGGTGACCATCGCGCCGGGCCGGCGGCTGGGCCTCATCTCCCAGATCCCCGTCTATCCGCCGGAGTACACGGTGGAGGATGTGCTGCGCACCGCCTTTTCCCGTCAGCAGGCGCTGGCGGAGGAGATGCGCGCGCTGGAGGGCCGCATGGCGGCGGGAGAGAGCGATCCGGAGCTGCTGCGGCGCTACGGCCGCCTTTCGGAGCGGTTCGAGGCCTTCGGCGGCTACGATACGGATGTGGCTGTCAATAAGGTGGCGAACGGCTTGTCCATTCCTGCCAGCCAGCGGGCGCAGCTGTTCGACAGTCTCTCCGGCGGGGAGAAGACCCGGGTGAACCTGGGCCGTCTCATTCTGGAGGACACGGATATTCTGCTTTTGGACGAGCCCACCAACCATCTGGATCTCCACGCCACCGAGTGGCTGGAGGAGTACATCCGGGCCTTCCGGGGCACAGTGGTGGTCATTTCCCACGACCGCTACTTCCTGGACCGGATCGTCACCCGGGTCATCGAGGTGCTGGACGGCAAGGCGGAGTTTTACAGCGGCAACTACAGTTTCTACGCCGTGGAAAAGGAGCGGCGCTACCAGGAGCGCATGAAGCAGTACCTCAAGGAGCAGGCCAAGATCCAGCAGCTGGAAAAGGCTGCCGAGCAGCTGCGGCTGTGGGCCTTCCAGGGCATGGACAAGACGTATCGCCGGGCCATCTCCATGGAAAAGCGCATCGAGCGCATGCGTACCACGTCCAAGCCCACCAAGGCCAGGAAGATGGACGCCCGGTTCTCCACGGCGGAGTTCCACGGTGACGAGGTGCTCTCGCTGCGGGGAGTTTCTAAATCCTACGGGGAAAAGCACCTCTTTGACGGCATCACCTTGAAGGTGGAGGGCGGGGAGCGCATCGCCCTCATCGGCGACAACGGCACCGGCAAGTCCACCCTCATCAAGATGATCGTGGGAGAGCTGTACCCGGACGACGGCCGCATCCGCATGGGGCCGCAGGTGCGCTGCGCGTACCTGCCCCAGATCGTCCATTTCGACCACCCGGACTGGAATCTGGTGGAAAATATGATGGCGGCGAAAAAGGGCCTGTCCGCCCAATCCGCCCGCAACCGGCTGGCGGCCTATGATTTCCAGGGAGAGGACGTGCTCAAGCCCGTCAGCGTGCTCTCCGGCGGCGAACAAAGCCGCCTGCGGCTTTGCATGCTCATGGACGACGAGATCAACTTCCTCATCCTGGACGAGCCCACCAACCACCTGGACATTGCCTCCCGGGAGTGGATCGAGGAGGCGGTGGAGGCCTACGACGGCACGCTGCTGTTCGTCAGCCACGACCGCTACTTCATCAACCGCTTCGCCACCCGGATCTGGGAGCTCTCGGACGGTACCATCACGGATTATCCCATGGGCTTTGCCCAGTACCGGCAGATGAAGGCACAGGAGGCGGCGGAAAAGACAGAGCCGCCCAAGCCCCAGAAGGAAAAGCATACGGCGGAGCGGCCCCGGGCCAATCGGGCCCAGCAGGCGGCCCGCCGGCAGCTGACCATCTGCGAGCGGGACATTGCCAAGGCGGAAGAGCACATGGCCGCGCTGGACGCGGACATGGAGGCCGCCGCCTGCGACTACGAAAAGCTGAATGCCCTGGTACAGGAGAAGGAGGCGGCCCAGGCGGAGCTGGACGCGCTGTATGAAAAATGGGAGCAGCTGAGCGAAGAGGCGGGAGAGTGAAAAACATCTGGAAACGGTTGGAGCCCGGCGGGAGGCGTCAGTGTGTGCTGGCGGCGGCGCTGGCTCTGGCCGGCGCAGTTTTGTATGCGGTTCGCCCCCTGGGCATGCGGTTTTCCGGGATGCTGCTGCTGGGCCTTGCGGCGCTTTTGCTGGTGGCGCTGTGGCTGCGGTACAAGGCGGCAGACGGCCGGTTCTGGAGGCGCTGCCGCCGGGGGTTTCACGCCGCCCTGGCGGTGGTGCTGACCCTGCTTTGTTCCATCGAGATCTTTGTGGTGACCCAGGGGCGGCGGGATCTCACCGCCCTGCCGGCAGACGCTGTCATTGTGCTGGGTGCCGGTGTCAACGGAACCACGCCTTCGTTGTCCCTTGCCACCCGGCTGGACGCGGCACTTTCCTACCTGGAGGCGCATCCGGACATTCCGGTGGTACTCACCGGCGGGCAGGGTTACGGCGAGGACATTACCGAGGCTGCGTGTATGTATGATTACCTGACGGAGCGGGGCGTGGAGCCGGAGCGGCTCATTCTGGAGGAATCCGCCTCCAACACATCGGAGAATTTTGCCTTTTCCGCGCCGCTGCTGGAAGCGGCGGGGGTGGATATCGCCACAGACACCGTGGCGGTGGTCACCAACGACTTCCACGTTGCCCGCTCCCGGCTCATCGCCCGGAAGAAGGGCTACGGCGTGACAGTCGGTGTGGGCGCGCCCATCCCGTGGGCGCACCTGGAGGTAAACTATTCCCTGCGCGAGGCGTTCGCCGTGGTGAAGAGCGTTCTGCTTGACTAAACAAATTCGGAGGCATCAATGAGCAACATTTTATGTATGTATTACTCCCGGACGGGAAATACCAAAAAGGCCATGGAGGAGATCGCCGACGCCCTGGGAGCGGAGCTGGTGGAGCTGCGGGACGACGTGGCCCGGGGCGGCTGGAAGGGCTTTTTGCGCTGCGGTATGGATGCCATGAGCAAAGCCACGGCGCCCCTTTGCCCCTATGAGACGAAAAAGCCTCTGGTCGCCTACGATCTGGTCATTCTGGGCACGCCCGTCTGGGCGGGCCGGTGCAGCAGCGTGATGCGCACCTTCTTGAAGCAGCACGGCGGAGAGCTCCGGTCCGTTGCCTATGTGGCTACCCGGGGCAGCGAGAGCAAGCACGAGAGCATCTTCAAGCAGATGGACTTCTATACCAAACGCCCCCATGTGGCAGCGGTATCCCTGCGGGCAGGCTCCGTGGGCTGCACCTTCTGGCAGGAGGAGTTTTTGCGGCAGGTGCGCGCGCTGGAGGAAAACCTCTGAGCCGCTGCTTCCCGATACATGGAGAGGAACAGGGAATATGCTGGAAAAACTGAAGGAAATCGCGCTGCGCTATGAAGATCTCCAGGCGCAGCTGGGAGATGGCGCCATTTACGGCGACAGTACCCGGTTGGCCGCCGTCACCCGGGAGCTCAAGGAACTGGAGCCGGTGGTGGAGGCCTACCGGGCCTATACCCGGGCCCGGGAGCGGCACCGGCAGGCCCGGGAGCTGCTGCACGACCCGGATTTCCGGGAGCTGGCGCAGGAGGAGCTGACGGCGTCTCAGGAAGAGGAACGGTCCCTGGAAGAGCGGCTCCGTCTTTTGCTGCTGCCCCGGGACCCGGACGACGACCGCAGTGTGGTGCTGGAGGTGCGCGGCGGCGTAGGCGGCGAGGAGGGGGCACTGTTTGCCGCCTCTTTGCTGCGGATGTACACCATGTATGCCCAGACCAAGGGCTGGCACACGGACATTGTCTCCATGAACGAGACGGAGCTGGGGGGCGTGAAGGAGTGCAGTGTGCTGGTGGAAGGCACCGGCGTCTACTCCCGGCTCAAGTTCGAGTCCGGCGTCCACCGGGTGCAGCGGGTGCCGGAGACGGAGTCCGGCGGCCGCATCCACACCAGCGCCGCCACGGTAGCGGTACTGCCCACAGTGGAGGATGTGGAGCTGGACATCGACCCCAAGGACCTGCAGATTGATACCTACCGCGCCTCCGGTGCCGGCGGACAGCACGTCAACAAGACGGAGTCTGCCATCCGGATCACCCACCTGCCCACAGGACTGGTGGTGGAGTGCCAGGATGAGCGCAGCCAATACAAGAACAAGGACAAGGCCATGCGGGTGCTGCGTTCCCGGCTCTATGAAATGGAGCGGGAGAAGCAGGCGGCGCAGACCGCCGCGGCGCGGAAAAGCCAGGTGGGCAGCGGCGACCGCTCTGAGCGGATTCGTACCTACAACTTTCCCCAGGGCCGGGTCACGGACCACCGCATCGGCCTGACGCTCTATAAGCTGGACTCTGTACTGGACGGCGGACTGGATGAGCTGATCGATGCGCTGGTGACGGCGGATCAGGCGGAGAAGATGAAAAACGGCGCCCGGGCGTCGGATGAGACGTAACAAACGGGCTCCGGCCCGATCAAGAGAAATAGAGGCGAAGCTATGCAGACATTATATTTTGACCTGCGGGATACCAAGGGACAGCAAAAGAGCATTGAGGATAAGATCGCCGCGGCAGCCAAGATTCTGCGGGACGGCGGACTGCTGGGCATCCCCACGGAGACGGTGTACGGCCTGGCGGCCAACGGCCTGGACGAAAAGGCCGTGGCCCGGATTTTTGAGGCCAAGGGCCGTCCCCAGGACAACCCCCTGATTCTGACGATCCCCGGCCAGCAGTGGCTGCCCCGGTACTGCCGGGATATCCCGCCCCTGGCCTACGTGCTGGCCCGCAAGTTCTGGCCGGGCCCCCTGACCATGATTTTGAAGTGCCGGACGGACGTGGTGCCCGCTGCCATCACCGCGGGGCTGGACACGGTGGCCATGCGCTGCCCGGACCACCCGGTGACGCTGGCCATCATCCGGGAGGCCGGCATCCCGGTGGCGGCGCCCAGCGCCAACACCTCCGGCCGTCCCAGCTGCACCACCGCCCAGGACGTGCTGGAGGACATGGACGGCAAGATCGAGGGCGTGGTGGACGGCG